>JANQLT010000110.1 GCA_028280455.1 Kiloniellales bacterium | reverse complement strand
CTTCCCTCCCGGCCACCCGATAGGATACTGCCGTGGGTGGCCGGGAGGGGGAGCGGGCCGGCGCCGTGATTCCGCGTCAGCGGAAAACGCTCTAACCGGCGGCTTAGTCCGCCGGCTGCCCGACCGAGATGACCCGGCGGATCTCGTCGCTCTGGAAGCCGACGGCCTTTGGCCGCCGGCAGCCGGGCAGGGCGACCACGTCGTAGAGCTCCCGCACCACGCCCTCGATCCTGAGCCAGTGCGGCGCGTCGCCGCTGCGAAGATCGATGACCTGGAGCGAGCAGCGCGGGACCACGCCCTTGGCGGGCAGGGCGTCGTCCAGCGGCAGGCCCTGGAAGGTCTTGTTGTCACGCGACAGAGAGGTACCGACCATCGCGAAGTCGCCGATGAAGTCCAGCCCGCGCAGGTAGCCCGGGCAGAAGCAAACCGGCTCGAAGCGGCCGGCCTCGAGGTCCGCATAGCCGAACTCGCCGGTCCCGGAGTTGTGCAGCCAGAGGCGATCGCGGTACCAGCGCGGCGAGTGCGGCATGGAGAGGCCGCGCAGCACCACCTCGTTCGCCTGCACGTCGATCACGCAGCCGCCGTCGACTCTCATATCGCGCCAGCCGTCCGCCACGTCGCTTTCCGAAACGGCCGTGACGTAGGCCGGCTTGCCGTCCTTCATGGCCAGGCCGTTCAGGTGGCAGCGGTCCTCGGCGGCCAGCTTGGAGATGAAGGGCGGCTGCCAGAGCGGCGCGAAGGAGTGGGTCTCGCTGGTCCGTGCCAGACAGGAGAAGAGCGTGTTGACGAAGATCAGCTTGCCGTCGCCGTCGAGCGCGATGTCATGGATGTCGAGGTCGCCGGTGATGGAGCCGACCTGCGGCACATAGATCGCGTCGTAGCCGTCGCTGCTCTGGCCGGGTGTCAGCAGATTCTCGAATCGCCAGAGCTGGTAGAGCGTCGAGACGTAGAGGCTGTTGCCCTCGGCCACCATGCCCAGGCAGCGGTTCAAGGTGCGCTCGAAGATCGACAGCTTGCCGTCCGGCTGCAACCCGATGAAGAAGACCTTGCCGGCCTGATAGGTGGTGAAGGCCAGGCTCGCGCCCTGCTCGGCCAGCCAGCTCGGGAACTGCCGCGAGCCGGTCAGCGCCAGCTTCGGCTCGGCGGGCGTCTCGGATTGGCCATTGGCCGCCATGGTCAGTTCCACACCGTTCATGCGATCACCACGTCAACGCCGTCCTCGATCGCGAGGGTTATGGCATCGACAGTATAGAGCGTGAAGACACTGGCCGCGCCCGGCCCGGCGCCGGTGTCCGTCCAGCCGTCGGCCGCGGCCAAGTTTACCTGATCGCCCGCATCGCCGGTGATCGAGAGCACATTGTCGAGCCCGGTCTCGCCCAGGAAGTCGATGCTGCGCACGGCCATGGCCAGCACGTCGTCCAGGCCGAGGGTCACCATGTCGCCGCCGCCGTTGGTGAAATCCAGCCCCTCGACGCCCTGGATCGCGGTCCGGTCGAAGGCTCCGAAGTCGCGCGTGGCGGCCAGCGCGAAGGCCAGCACGTCCTCGCCGCCGCCGCCGTCGACCCGGAAGAAGCCGTCGTCGCCGACCACCAGGCGGTCGTCGCCGGCCCCGCCGTTCAACACGTCAGCGCCGCCACCGCCGGTCACCGTGTCGTCGCCGTTGCCTGCGTTGATCACGTTGGCGTTCGCGTCGCCGGCCAGGGCCTGCCCGCCGCCGTCGGCCAGGATCTCGACCGAGCCGGTGAAGTCGCCGCCGTAGATCAGGTATGATTCGCCGGAATACTCGCCATTCGGGTCGGCATCGCGCGCGCCGACGATCAGATCGTCGAAACCGTCGCCGTTGACGTCCCCGGCCGCGGAGACTGATGCGCCCGAGGTGTCGCCGCCGTCGATGCCCGTTAGCAGCAATCCCCCGGTGCCGAGATTGGCCAGCCCGATCATGCCGTCTGCCGTGCCGTCGGCCAGGTCGAGAGCCGTCAAGTTCCGTGCCCCACCGAACACAACGTAGCTCTCGCCGGAATTGCCGCCGTTCGGGTCGGCCCCTGCGGCACCGATGATCAGGTCGTCGAAGCCGTCGCCGTTCACGTCCCCGGCCGAGGCGACCGAGCGGCCCGAGGCGTCGCCGCCGTCGATGCCCTTGAAGATAAAGCCGTTGGTCCCGTCCAGGCTCGAAAGCTTGATTATCCCGTTGGTCGTGCCGTCGTCTCCGTCGAGCGCCGCCAGGTTGGCCGCACCGCCGAACACCAGGTAGCTCTCGCCGGTAGTGTTGCCGTTCCCGTTGGCGCCGTAAGCGCCGATGATGAGGTCGTCGAAGCCGTCACCGTTGACGTCCCCGGCCGAGGAAACCGAACGGCCCGAGAGGTCGAACCGATCGATGCCTTCGATGACATAGCCCGTCGTTGGGCTCAAGTCGGCCAGGTCGATCATGCCGTCCGCCGCGACCGTGCCGTTCTTGGTGTCCAGAGTCGCCAGGTTGGCCGCACCGCCGAACACCAGGTAGCTCTCGCCGGTAGTGTTGCCGTTCCCGTCGGCGCCGTAGGCGCCGATGATGAGGTCACCGAAGCCGTCGCCGTCCACGTCTCCGGCCGAGGAGACGGAGAAGCCCGAGTAGTCGAAGGCGTCGATGCCCTTGAAGATGAAGCCCGTCGTGCCATTCAGGCTCGCCAGATCGATCATGCCGTCGCTCGTGCCGTTGGCCAGGTCGAGCGCCGCCAGGTTGGCCGCGCCGCCAAACACCAGGTAGCTTTCGCCCTCGCGGCTGTCGCCGGCGCTCTGGTCCGCCCGCCGGGCCCCGACAATCAGGTCGTCGAAACCGTCTCCGTTCACGTCCCCGGCCGAAGAGACCGAGCGGCCCGAAAGATCGCCATCGTCGCTGCCTTTGAAGAGGTAGCCGGCGGTGCCGTTGAGGCCGGACAGCCCGATCATGCCATCCCCGTTGCCGTCGAGCGCCGCCAGGTTGGCCGCACCGCCGAACACCAGGTAGCTCTCGCCGGTATCGTTGCCGTTCCCGTCTGCGCCGTAGGCGCCGATGATGAGGTCGTCGAAGCCGTCACCGTTGACGTCCCCGGCCGAGGAAACCGAACGGCCCGAGACGTCGAACCTGTCGATACCCTTGAAGACGTAGCCGGTCGTGCCGTTGAGGCCGGACAGCTCGATCATGCCATCGGTCGTGCCGTCGGCCGCGTCGAGGACCGCCAGCTTAGCCGCGCCGCCAAACACCAGGTAGCTCTCGCCTGAGTATTCGCCGTTCGGGCTGGCGTGGTCGGCGCCGATGATCAGGTCGTCGAAGCCGTCGCCGTCCACGTCGCCGGCCGAGGAGACTGAGATGCCGGAGTAGTCGCCCTCATCGATGCCCTTGAAGATGTAGCCGTTGCCGCCGTCGAGCGTGGCGAGCTGGAAGGTCGGGTCGACCGTCACATCGTCCTGCACCAGCACCGTGACCGGGCCCGAGCCGTGCACGAACTTCTGGAACTGCAGCGGCCCGCCGTGGGGATCGGCGACCAGGCCGTGGAAGCCCCAGCCGTCCGGCAGGCTGACGGAACTGGCGTTGTCGCCTAGCACCTTCAGGACGTTGGCGCCCTCGCTGCCGAGCAGGTCGATGACGTTCAGCTTGCGTGCCGTCAGGCTGTGGCCGCCGGTCAGGTCGATGACCTCGAGCGACTGGAGCTGTTGCGCCAGCGGCAGAGCCGAGAGATCGAGATGGAGCGGCGCGACCGTCGGGTCGAGCACGAGCGTGTCCTTGCCGCGGCCGCCGTCGATCAGCACGAAGGCCAGGTCCGGCACGACGATCACGTCGTCGCCCTCGCCGGTGTTGATCACGTCGGCGCCGCCGTTGCCGTCCACCGTGTCGTCGCCGCTACCGGCGTTGATCACGTTGTCGTTGGCGTCGCCGGCCAAGATCTGGCTGCCGCCGTCGGCCAGGATGTCGACCGAGCCGGTGAAGTCGCCACCGTAGACCAGATAGGACTCGCCCGAGATGAAGCCGTTGGGGGCGGCATATTCGGCGCCGATGATCAGGTCGTCGAAGCCGTCGCCGTTGACGTCGCCGGCCGCGGAGACGGAGGAGCCCGACCGGTCGAGGGCGTCGATGCCGGTGATCAGGAGGCCGGTCCCAGGACCGACGTTGGCAAGGTCGATCATGCCGTCTATCGCACCGTCGGCCGCGTCGAGGTTGGCTAGATTGGTCGCGTCGCCGAAAACGACGTAGCTCTCGCCCTTGCTGCCGGCGGCCGGGGTAGCGAGGTCTGCTCCGATGATCAGGTCGCCGAAGCCGTCGCCGTTGACGTCACCGGCGGAAGAGACCGAAACGCCCGCCCTGTCGCCCCTGTCGATGCCCTTGAAAGTGTAGCCGGTCGTGCCGTCGAGTGCGGACAGCTCGATCACGCCGTCCCCGTTGCCATCGAGCAGCGCGAGATTGGCCGCGCCGCCGAACACGACGTAAGCCTCGCCTTCGTTATCGACAGGACCGCCGCTCTGGTCACCGCCTATGGCGCCGATGATCAGGTCGTCGAAGCCATCGCCGTTCACGTCACCGGCCGAGGAAACCTGGCGGCCCGTAGAATCGCTCGAGTTGATGCCCTTGAAGAGGTAGCCGGTCGCGGCGGTGAGGCCGGACAACTCGATCATGCCGTCCGTTGTGCCGTCTGCCAGATCAAGAGCCAGAAGGTTCGCCATGCCGCCGAACACGAGATAGCTCTCGCCCGAGAGGGAGCCGTTCGGGTTGGCGCCAGAGGCGCCGATGAACAGGTCGTCGAAGCCGTCGCCGTTGACGTCCCCGGCTGAGGAGACGTCGTCACCCGAGAGGTCCAACCCGTCGATGCCCTTGAAGACGAAGCCGGTCGTGCCGTCGAGGTCGGCCAGCTCAATCATGCCGTCGATCGTGCCGTCGGCCGCGTCCAGCGCCGCCAGATTGTCCGTGCCGCCGAACACCAGGTAGCTCTCGCCCGACCTGAAGCCGTTCGGACTGGCGAAACTGGCGCCGATGAACAGGTCGTCGAAGCCGTCGCCGTTCACGTCTCCTGCCGAGGAAACCGACTCGCCCGAGAAGTCGCGCGGGTCGATGCCCTTGAAGACGTAGCCCGTCGTTGGGTCCAGGCGGGCCAAGCCGATCATGCCATCGGTGCTGCCATCAGCCAGGTCGAGCGCCGCCAGGTTCGCCGCGCCGCCAAACACCAGGTAACTCTCGCCTACCCGATTGTTGTTGACACCCCGGTCGGCGTCATCTGCCCCAATGACAATGTCGTCGAAACCGTCACCGTTGACGTCCCCGGCCGCGGACACCGAGGAGCCGCTGCCGTCGCCCCGGTCGATACCCTTGAGGACATAGCCGTTCGTGCCGTCGAGATTGGAAAGCTCGATCATGCCGTCAGCCGCGCCATCGGCCGCGTCGAGCGTCGCCAAGTTGGCAGCGCCGCCAAGCACCAGATAGCTCTCTCCTTCTATGCTGTTGCCGGCGCTCTGGTCGGCGCCGCCGGCCCCGATGATCAAGTCGTCGAAGCCGTCGCCGTTGACGTCCCCGGCCGAGGAGACCGAGCGGCCTGAGACGTCGACTTGGTCTATGCCCTTGAAGATGTAGCCGTTGCCGCCGTCGAGCGTGCCGAGCTGGAAGGTCGGGTCGACCGTCACGCCGTCCTGCACCAGGACCGTGACCGGGCCGGAACCGTGAACGAACTTCTGGAAGGTGAGCGGCCCGCCGTGGGGATCCGGCACCTTGCCGTGGAAGCCCCAGCCGTCCGGTAGGCCGACCTTGCTGTTGCCGTCGCCCAGCACCTTCAGGACGTTGGCGCCCTCGCTGCCCAGGATGTCGATGACGTTCAGCTTGCGTGCCGTCAGGCTGTGGCCGCCGGTCAGATCGATGACCTCGAGCGACTGGAGCTGCTGCGTCAGCGGCAGGGCCGAAAGGTCGAGATGGAGCGGCGCGACCGTCGGGTCGAGCACGAGCGTGTCCTTGCCGCGGCCGCCGTCGATCAGCGCGAAGGCCAGGTCCGGCACGACGATGACGTCGTCGCCCTCGCCGGTGTTGATCACGTCGGCGCCGCCGTTGCCGTCCACCGTGTCGTCGCCGCTACCGGCGTTGATCACGTTGGCCAGCGCGTCGCCGGCCAAGGCCTGGCTGCCGACGCCGGCCAGGATCTCCACCGAGCCGGTGAAGTCGCCGCCGTAGATCAAGTAGGATTCGCCGGATTGATCGCCGTTCGGGTCGGCGTCATGGGCGCCGATGATCAGGTCGTCGAAGCCGTCGCCGTTCACGTCGCCCGCCGCGGAGACCGATCCGGCAAGTTCGTCTTCCGGATCGATACCGCGAATCACGAGGCCGGTCCCGGGCCCGACGTTGGCCATCGTGATCATCCCGTCGGTCGTGCCGTCGGCCGCGTCGAGCGCCGCCAGGTTGGCCGCGCCGCCGAACACCACGTAGGCCTCGCCCTCGTCGTTGGTGCCCGACCCGGCCTCGGCGGCGCCGATGATCAGGTCGTCGATGCCATCGCCGTTCACGTCCCCGGCGGCGGCAACCGAATCGCCTGCGTTGTCTTCCACGTTGCTACCCTTGAAGAGGTAGCCGGATGCGGCCGTCAGACTGGCCAGCTCGATCATGCCGTCGGCCCTGCCGTCGGCCAGGTCGAGCGCCGCCAGGTTGGCCGCCCCGCCGAACACCAGGTAGCTCTCGCCCTCGTCGTTGTCGCCGGCGCTCTGGTCGGCGTCCTTCGCGCCGATGATCAGGTCGTCGAAGCCGTCGCCATTCACGTCCCCGGCCGAGGCGACCGCGTTGCCGGAGCGGTCGGTCACGTCGATGCCCTTGAAGACGTAGCCGGTCGTGCCGTCGAGCTCGGCCAGCTCGATCATGCCGTCGGCCGTGCCGTCGCCGAGGTCGAGCGCTGCCAGGTTGGCCGCGCCGCCGAACACCAAGTAGCTCTCGCCCTCGTTGTCGTCTACAGCGCCGCTCTGGTCGGCGAACTGGGCGGCGATGATCAGGTCGTCGAAGCCGTCGCCGTTCACGTCCCCGGCCGAGGCGACCGAGTTGCCGGATTTGTCACCGTCGTCGATACCCTTGAAGATGTAGCCGCCGGTGCCGTTCAGATCGGCCAGTGAAATCATGCCATCGGCCGTGCCGTCGGCGAGGTCGAGCGCCTGGAAGTTGGCCGCGCCGCCGAACACCAGGTAGCTCTCGCCCTCGCCGTTGTCGCCCGCTTGGTCGGCGCCGATGATCAGGTCGTCGAAGCCGTCGCCGTTCACGTCCCCGACCGAGGCGACCGCGTTTCCAGAGCGGTCGCCCTGGTCGATGCCCTTGAAGACGTAGCCGGTGGCGGCGGTCAGGTCGGACAGCTCGATCATGCCGTCGGCCGTGCCGTCGGCCAGGTCGAGTGCCGCCAGGTTCGCCGCACCACCGAACACCAGGTAGCTCGCGCCCTCCCGGCTGGTGCTGGACCTCTGGTCGGCGCCTTCGGCGCCGATGAACAGGTCGTCGAGGCCGTCGCCGTTCACGTCTCCGGCCGAGGCGACCGAGATGCCGGCATGGTCGTTGTCGTCGATTCCCTTGAAGACATAGCCCCCGGTGCCGTCCAGGTTCGACAGCTCGATCATGCCGTCGATGGTGCCGTCGGCCGCGTCGAGGATCGCCAGGTTGGCCTCTTCGCCGAACACCAGGTAGCTCTCGCCCGAGGATATGTCGTTCGGGTCGGCGCGGAAGGCGCCGATCATCAGGTCGTCGAAGCCGTCGCCGTTCACGTCCCCGGCCGAGGACACCGAGAAGCCTGAGGTGTCGTCCGGGTCGATGCCCTTGAAGATGTAGCCGTTGCCGCCGTTCAGGCTGGCGACAGCTATGAAGAAAACCGGCCCGCTAGACGAGGCCGCGGGTATCGTGTCGAGACCGCCGAGGGTGAAGATCAGGTTCGGGTCGAAGCCCGGCAGCTCCAAGCCCGGTCCGCCGATCAAGACGATGTCGCCGCTCGCGCTGATGCCGAACCTGTTGCCGTAGCCGTCGTCGAAGAAGGGGGCGACCGCCAGGCTCGAGCCGCTGCTCTGGGCGCCGCCGCCCGCATCGCCGCCGGCCCCCGGCTCCAGACCGCTCTCCAGGGAGTCGTCGTCGTTGACGCTCTCCTCGCTCGGCGGAGTCCCGTTCTGCTGTTCGTCGGTCTCGCCGTCGAGCTGCTGCGCGACCTGGACTCCCTCCTCGGTCGGCTCGAGCGCGCGCTGAGCCGCTTCGAGGACCGGCTCCGGATGGCCCGCCGGCAGCACGTCCTGGGCCGGCGCCCTGCCCGGCCCGGCCGGCACCTGCGGCGCGGCGTTCGCCGACTCGTCGCTCCGGGTCGCGGTGTTGCCCGGAGGGCTGCTGGGCACCTGATCCGTCATGGCATTGCTCCTAGCCTCATGCTTTGGGACGCACGCTTGCTGTCTGTCGTGGTGGGGACAGCGGTCCCCGCGGTTGGCCGATCCGTCGCGATCGCCCGCTGCCCGGGCGCGCTCCCCCTAGCGGTTCGGCTTCCCATGGGAGCGCTCGCAGGCTCCCTGCCGGTGCCCCGTTCGCGGACCCGCGCGCCCCGCCCTCCGGACTCTCGTCACCGGCCGACTTGCCTTTGCTCGCCTTGGCGGTGCGGGGACGGGGCCTCCGACTGTGGCGCGGGGGAGGGTCATGCCGTCGCCGTGGCTCCAAGCGAAGCGCCGCCGGCTTGGGCATGCCTTAGGAGCGTCATCCGGTTGAAGCTCATGGAGATGTGTGCCCGGCAGATGTCGCCCACGGCGCCGTGGTCGCCGACCCTCAGCGCTTCGATGACATCGAAGATCTGACGCTCGAAGTGCGAGATCTCCTCTTCGAGATCCATGGCCGGTACCGACTTCAGCCAGATCCGCGAGGTCTGGAAGTAGAGTCGCTCGGTGATCTCGCGCAGCGGCGCGTTGCCGATCATCGAGAAGAGGGCGACACAGAAGTCCATGTTGAGCCTGGCGAACTCGGTCGGTTCGCGCTGCTGTCGCAACTTGCTGCATCGGGTGAGGTGGGTTTGCAGGAGCGCGAGGTCGGCGTCGCTGCATCGCATGGGCGCCAGGCGGCCCATGAGCGACGCGAGCTCGAGGCGCAGGCGATAGACCTGATCCAGGGACCGCAGGTCGACGTCGGTCACGATCGTTCCGACCCCGTGCCGTCGCTCGATCAGTCCCTCCGACTCGAGCCACCCCAGCACGCGTCGAATGGGCGTGCGGCTGGTGCCGAACTCTTGGGCGAGGTCTTCCTCGCCGAGGTGGTGTCCCGGCGCGTAGTCGAGCAGGCAGATGCGGTCGCGCAGGATCTTGTGAAGTCGCTGGAACCGCGCTTGGGCCGCGGTCGAGGCTCCTGCCTCGCTCAGCGGACTGGGATCTCGATCCGTTGTCGGGGTCTTCACAGGGAAACCTCCCAAGTCGCTGGCGCTGCTGGCGCCATCTATCCTTCGTGGACTAGCTGATGGAGCTAAATGTACACATCTCGATACGGGAATCAAGAGCGATCCATCAATCTTAAGAAAATTTACCGTAAAAACAGCGATTTATCCGAGCAAAATCTCCATGGGCAGGCTGCCCCTGCCTTGAATTTCGATATGTTGTGTACATTTAACTTGTCGTAAACATTAGAGTCAGATCGGAGGCGCGACCGGCGGCGCGCTGATCGCCCTCGGCCTCCAGCTCGCCACGGCGGAACGATGACATGACCTTCCGGCACGACCCCGACGGCACCCGTCTGCCGATCAAGCTGGACTCGACCTCGAACGGCGAGTTCGAGCCGATCCCGCTGACGGCCCACGAGAGACACATGAACGCCCTGGCCCAGGCGCGCGCCGGCGAGACCGCCAAGCGGCTCGGCCTCGGGCGGCGGGCCTTCATGGTCTCGGCCTGCGGCGCGGCCTCGACCCTGCTGGCCTTCAACGACGCCAACGCCGCGGCCGGGCGGACCGGCGGCTACTACGATCTCGAGCAGGTCGCGGCGCTCGATCCGGCGGCGGCGCTGGAGCGGCTCGGCGACCGCGAGTTCGTGTTCGACGTCCAGGGCCACTTCGTCGGCGAGCACGGGCTCGGGCGCACGGGGCTCGGCGGCGCCGAGAAGTTCATCAGGGACGTCTTCCTGGATTCCGACACCGACATGATGGTGCTCTCCTTCATCCCCTCGCGGCGCGAGAAGGAGCTGCTGACCATCCAGGAGGCCGACGAGGTCCGCCGCATCATCGACGAGATGGCGGGCACCCAGCGCCTGCTGATCCACGGCCGGGTCAACCCGAACCAGCCGGGCGACCTCGAGGGCATGGACGAGCTGGCGGAGGTCTGGGGCGTCTCGGCCTGGAAGTGCTACACGCAGTGGGGGCCCGACGGCCGCGGCTTCTTCCTGCACGACGACATCGGCCTGCAGATGATCGAGAAGGCCCGCGCGCTCGGGGTCAAGAACATCTGCGTGCACAAGGGCCTGCCCTTCGGGCGCGAGTCCTACGAGCACAGCCTCTGCACGGACGTCGGCGTGGTCGCCAAGATGTTCCCGGACGTCAACTTCCTGATCTACCACTCAGGCTTCATCGCCAGCCAAGCGGAAGGGCCCTACGACCCGGCGCGCGGCGAGGGCGTCGACGAGCTGATCAAGTCGGTCGAGGACAACGGCGTCGGCCGCAACGCCAACGTCTACGCCGAGCTGGGCAGCACCTGGCGGCGGGTCATGCGCGACCCGGACAGCGCCGCCCACACGCTCGGCAAGCTGCTCAAGCACATCGGCGAGGAGAGCGTGCTCTACGGCTCGGACTGCATCTGGTACGGCTCGCCGCAGGACCAGATCCAGGCCCTGCGGAGCTTCCAGATCTCGGAAGCGCTGCAGGAGGCGCACGGCTACCCGGCCATTACCGACGCGCTGCGGGCGCGGATCTTCGGGCTGAACGCGACCCGGCCCTACGGCATCGACGCCGAGGAGGTCGTCCGGCGCGCCGCCGCCGACCGCATCGCCCGGCAGCGCGCCGCCTACCGCGAGGCGCCGGACCCGCACTTCCTGACCTACGGCCCCAAGACCCGCCGCCAGTTCCTCGCCAACCTCCAGGCCCGCGGCGGCTCGCCGGTGTGAGGCTCGGTCAGTCGGTCGGGGCGTCGTCCTCGGCCGCGCCGGGATAGCGCAGGGTCATGGTCTTCGTGCCGCCGCTGCGCGTCCGGATCTCCATGGTCCCGTCCTTGCTATCGGCCGAGAGGTGCAGCATCGAGATCCGCGGATAGGGCAGGTAGGGCTCGCAGAAGACCCCCGCCGCCTCGTCCCAGATCGGCGCCCGCAGGTGACAGAGCCAGTTGCAGCGGGCCGGCAGAAGCTGGATCGGCAGCCGGCGCAGATAGACGGCGTGGTTGAAGGCGACCTGATCGGCGCGGAAGACCTCGCCCGAGCGCTCGATCGCCTCCTGGTAGGACTGCGCGAAGGCCGCCCAGTGCGGCGCCTCGCGGCGGATCGCGAAGGCGCCGAGATTGATGTGCGGATACTGCATCAGAATGGTGGCGGCCTTGCGACCGAAGGCCTTGGTCATGCCGTCGACGCGCCAGCGCAGGAGGCTCGCGCCATGCAGGTAGGCGCGGTCCACTTGCGGCGTGGCGGCGGCCTGGCCCTCCATGGCCCCGGCCAGGTAGAGCGCCAGCCCGGACCAGTCCTGTAGCCAGATGTCGGCATCGAGCCAGAGATAGAGATCGAAGCCGGGGAAGTACTTCGGCAGGAAGGGCCGCGCCGTCAGGCCGCGGAAAGCGGGGACGCTCTTGGCCTTGTCGGGCACCGTGAGGTCCCAGTCCGGCTCGACGATCTTGTCGGTGAAGCGGCCGAGCCAGCGCCGCTGCGGCGCGATCAGGCCGAGGTCGAGAATGCCGAGGGCCGGCGCCTCGCCGCTTCGGGTCGCCGCCATCGAGAGCAGCAGATCCCGGAGAAAGGGGAAGAAGGCCTCGTCGGCCGCCGAGACGATCAGGCTCCGGCCGATCACCGAGCTGGAGCGTTTTCCGCTCACGCGGAATCACGGCACCGGGCCGGTGCCGTCCGATCGGAAAACGCTCTAGCGGGCGCCGACACGACGGCTCCGGGGGCTGCCGCCGAGGGCGGCCGGTAAAGGGCTCTTCCAGCCCTCGAGTCGCTTCATCGGACGCTGCTCTTCCTTCCGGCTTCGGCGAGGCCCTTGGCGCCATCGATACCACAGCCCGGCCAGAAAGCCCCCACGCCGCCGCTGCTGTTGCTACAAATACGAGAAATGATCGCCGCCTTATCGCTAATCATGGGTAGAGAAACGCCATGCCTTTGACCCTCGGGAACATCTCGGTCTTCATGGGCCCCGACGCCGTCGGCGCCCCGGACAACCTCGAAGCGCCGATCATCGACTTCATCGACGGCGCCAAGAAGGAGCTGGCCATCGCGGTCCAGGAGATCGACCACAGGCCCATTGCCGAAGCCATCGTCCGGGCCAAGCAGCGCGGCGTGCGCGTCAAGCTGGTGCTCGAGAACGACTATCTGCGCGAAACCTCGGCGCTGGACGACCCGAACGTGCCGGGCGGCAAGCACGAGATCAATCGCCAGCTCCTGGCGATGATCCTGCGCACCAGCATCGACGCCAAGGCCGACTTCAACCCGAAGATCTTTCACCAGAAATTCGTCATCCGGGACCGCGCCGCCGTGCTGACCGGCTCGACCAACTTCACGACCACCGGCGTGACCAAGAACCTCAACCACGTCGTCATCATCAAGGACAAAGCCGTCGCCAAGGAGTTCAACGTCGAGTTCGACGAGATCAGGAAGGGCTTCTTCGGCAAGCACAACTTCAAGCGGCCGCAGACGCCGAAGGAGGTCCCGGTCTCGGGCATCCGGGTGAAGTCGCTCTTCGCGCCCGACCACGGCCCGGAGATGGAGATCACCAAGTCCATGAACAAGGCGAAGAAGCGCATCGACTTCGCGATCTTCACCTTCTCCCAGTCCTCGGGCATCGACGACGCCATGATCGCCGCGCACAAGCTGGGCCGAAAGGTGCGCGGCTGCCTCGACCGGCGTCAGGCCAATCAGAAATGGGCCGCCACCCGGCCGTTGAAGAACGCCGGCGCCGAGCTTCACATCATGAAGCCCGGCACGGGTGCGCGGAAGATCCACCACAAGCTGATGACCATCGACGACGCCCTGACCATCGTCGGCAGCTTCAACTACACCGGCCCCGCCAACCTGACCAACGACGAGAACATCGTCGTGCTCGGCAACCTGTCCGTCACCGACCCGGAAAAGTCGAAGCCGCAGAAGAAGCTCGCCGCCTACGCCCGCAAGGAGATCGACCGCATCATCGAGGTGCACTGCAAGAAGCTGACGTAGAGCGTTTTCCGCTCACGCGGAATCACGGCACCGGCCCGCTCTAGCTACTGGCGAATCCCTACTCCGCGCCGTGCTGCTCGACCGACTTCGCGGTCTGCTCGAAGAGGATCTTGCGCTCGGCCACGTCGGGCGGGCCCTTGCGGCGGTATTCCTTGCCGAGGTCGACGCCGCGCCGCACCGCCGGGCGCTCCTTGATCACCCCGCGCCAGCGGCTGAGGTTGGGGAAGTCGTCGAGCGGCCGCCCGAGGGGCTTGGCGATCAGCACCCAGGGGAAGGAGATGATGTCGGCGATGGAGTAGTCCTCGCCAAGGATGTAGGGCCTGTCGGCCAGCCGGCGCTCGAGCACGCCGAGGCAGCGGTCGTATTCCCGCAGGTAGCGTTCGCGGCCGTAGTCGCCCGCGCCCTCCGGCGCGTAGTTGACGAAGTGGCTGAGCTGGCCGGCCATCGGCCCGAGGTTGCCGACCTGCCAGAATAGCCACTCCAGGGCCTCCTTGCGGCCGGCGGGGTCCGTCGGCATCAGGCTGCCGCTCTTCTCCGCCAGGTAGATCAGGATCGCGCCGGACTCGAAGACCGAGACCGGCGCGCCCTCGACGTCGTGGTCGACGATGGCCGGCATGCGGTGGTTCGGGCTGATCGCCAGGAAGCCGGGCGCGAACTGCTCGCCCTTGCCGAGGTTCACCGGGATCATCCGGTAGGGCAGGCCGGTCTCCTCCAGCATGATCGAGACCTTCCAGCCGTTCGGCGTCGGCCAATAGTAGAGATCGATCACTCCGCAGCCTCCGCCTGTTCCTCGCCCAGGCCGACCACGACCTCGGCCTCGAGCGTCTCGATCTCGGCGGGTGCGAGCCCGAGCTCTTCGAGCAGCGCCCGGCTGTGCTCGCCCAGCCTCGGCCCGCCGCGGCGATGTTCCGGCGCGGTCTCGGAGAAGCGCGCCGCCGGCCGGGCCTGGCGCAGCCGGCCGGCGCGCGGGTGCTCCGTCTCGACGATCGTCTCGTTGGCCGCGAGCTGCGGGTGGCCGATCACGTCGCGGCGGCGCAGCACGGGCGCGCAGGGCACGTCCTCGGCCTCGAGCCGCGCCAGCCACTCGGCCGAGCCCCTCTGGCGCAGGACCTCCTGGGTCAGGTTCAGGCGCTCGTCGATGTTGGTCTGGCGCAGCGCCGTGGTCTCGAAGCGCGGGTCCTCCAGCCATTCGGGACGCTCCAGGGCCCGGGTCAGGCCCTGCCACTCCTTGTCGGACTGCACGGCGACGCTGATGTAGCCGTCGGCCGTCTCGTAGATCAGGTCGATGAAGCTCTGGGCCTTCTGCTGCGGGAAGTCCTCGCCGACGAAGGTCTGGCTGCCCATGTCGGAGCTCCAGAGGAAGGCGACCACCGAGTCGAGCATCGAGAGACGGACGTGCTGGCCCGGCCCGCCGCGCTCGCGGGCCAGCAGGGCGGCGGTGATCGCCTGGGCGGCGGTGAAGCCGGTCAGCTTGTCGGGCAGGATGGTGCGCACCAGCCGCGGCCGGACCTCGTCCGAGCCGGCCTGCACCGTGGTCAGGCCGGAGAGCGCCTGGACCAGCGGGTCGTAGACCGGCTTGCCGGCGTAGGGCCCGCGCTCGCCGAAGCCGCTGATCGAGACGTAGACGATGTCGGGCGCGACCGCGCGGACCGCCGCTTCGCCGAGGCCCATGCGCTCGATCACGCCGGGCCGGAAGTTCTGCACGAAGACGTCGGCGCCGACCAAGAGCTTGCGCAGGATCTCCAGGCCGCGCGGGTCCTTCAGGTTGAGGGCCAGGGAGCGCTTGTTGCGGTTGTTGTTGAGGAAGGAGGCCGAGAGCCCGCCGCGCCGGTTGGAGACCAGCCGCGTGTGGTCGCCGCCGCGCGGGTTCTCGACCTTGATCACGTCGGCGCCCTGGTCGGCCAGGATCATGGTCGTCAGCGGCCCCGAGACCATGGCCGTCAGGTCGATCACGCGGATCCCGTCCAGGGGTCCGGGCATGGCTTGGCTCCTTCGGCTGAGCGGCGTCTGACGCCAAGCCTACGCCCAGGGCCGGGCCACCGAAAGATCAAGCCTCCGCGAGCCCGAGCCCCCTTGACGCGCTGCCCGGAACGCCCCAATCAAGGATCGGGTGCGTTGGACGCCGGGGAGGCGCAGATGACCGAGAGATTCGTCGAGCATATCGGGACCGAGCTGAAGGCCCTGCAGGAGGCCGGCCTCTATAAGTCCGAGCGGGTCATCAGCTCGCCGCAGCAGGCCGACATCACCATCGCCGACGGCCGCCACGTGCTGAACTTCTGCGCCAACAACTACCTGGGCCTGGCCGACCACCCGGACCTGGTGACGGCGGCCAAGCAGGCGCTGGACCGCTACGGCTACGGCATGGCCTCGGTGCGCTTCATCTGCGGCACCCAGGAGGAGCACAAGCAGCTCGAGGGCCGCCTGGCCCGCTTCCTCGGCATGGAGGACGCGATCCTCTACTCCTCCTGCTTCGACGCCAACACCGGCCTCTTCGAGACCCTGCTGGGCCCGGAGGACGCGATCATCTCCGACGCCCTCAACCACGCCTCGATCATCGACGGCGTGCGGCTCTGCAAGGCCCGGCGCCTGCGCTACGCCAACAACGACATGGCCGAGCTGGAGCAGCACCTGAAGGACTCGCAGGACTGCCGCTTCCGGCTGATCGCCACCGACGGCGTCTTCTCCATGGACGGCATCCTCGCCGACCTGCCGGCGATCTGCGACCTGGCCGAGCGCTACGACGCCATGGTCATGGTCGACGACAGCCACGCCGTCGGCTTCATCGGCGCCGGCGGCCGGGGCACGCCGGAGCACTGGGGCGTGATGGAGCGCGTCGACATCGTCACCGGCACCCTCGGCAAGGCGCTCGGCGGCGCCTCGGGCGGCTACACGGCGGCCCGCGCCCACGTGGTCGACTGGCTGCGCCAGCGCTCGCGGCCCTATCTCTTCTCCAACACCCTGGCGCCGGTCATCGCGGCGACCTCGCTGGTCGTGCTCGACCTGCTCGAGCAGGGCGACGAGCAGCGCCGGACCTTGCGCGACAACACCGCCTTCTTCCGCGCCGGCCTGAGCGACCTCGGCTTCACCCTGGTGCCCGGCGAGCACCCGATCATCCCGGTCATGCTGGGCGACGCCAAGCTGTCGCAGGTCATGGCCGAGAAGCTGCTGGAGCGCGGCATCTACGTGATCGGCTTCTCCTTCCCGGTCGTGCCCAAGGGCCAGGCGCGCATCCGCACCCAGATGTCGGCCGCCCACAGCCGCGAGGACCTGGTCCGCGCCCTCGAGGCCTTCGCCGCCGTCGGCCGCGAGCTCGGCGTCATCGAGCCGCTGCGGAGCTGAGCGCCATGGCCGAGACGATGAAGGCCCTGGTCAAGGCCAAGGCGGAGGAAGGCCTCTGGATGCAGGAGGTGCCGAAGCCGGAGATCCGCGACAACGAGGTGCTGATCCGCATCGAGCAGACCGCGATCTGCGGCACCGACGTGCACATCTACAACTGGGACGACTGGTCGCAGGCGACCATCCCGGTGCCCATGACCGTCGGCCACGAGTACGTCGGCGAGATCGTCGCCGTCGGCGAGGACGTCGTCGACTTCGCGGTCGGCGACCGGGTCTCGGGCGAGGGCCATATCGTCTGCGGCCACTGCCGCAACTGCCGGGCCGGCCGCGAGCATCTCTGCCGCAAGACCTCCGGCGTCGGCGTCAACCGGCCGGGCGCCTTCGCCGAGTACCTGGCGATCCCGGCACACAACGCCTACAAGCTACCCGACGACCTGCCGAGCGAGATCGCCGCGATCCTCGACCCCCTGGGCAACGCCGCGCACACGGCCCTGTCCTTCGATCTGGTCGGCGAGGACGTGCTGATCACCGGCGCCGGGCCGATCGGCATCATGGCCGGCGCCATCGCCAAGAAGATCGCCGCCCGCCACATCGTCATCACCGACGTCAATCCCTACCGCCTGGCCCTGGCCCGCGAGCTCGGCATCGAGCACGCCGTCAACGTCGCCGAGACCGACATCGAGAGCGTCATGCAGGACCTCGGCATGCAGGAGGGCTTCGACGTCGGCCTCGAGATGTCCGGCAACCCGCGGGCGCTCAACGACATGCTCAAGGCCATGAACCACGGCGGCAAGGTCGCCCTGCTCGGCATCCCGCCGGGCGAGGCCCAGATCGACCTGACCCGGGTCGTCTTCAAGGGCCTGACCCTGAAGGGGATCTACGGCCGCGAGATGTTCGAGACCTGGTACAAGATGATCGCGCTGATCCAGGAAGGCCTCGACCTCAGCCCGCTGATCACCCATCGCTTTCCGGTCGACGAGTTCCAGCAGGGCTTCGACGCCATGCGCTCCGGCGAGTCCGGCAAGGTCGTGCTGTCCTGGCGCTGAGGCCGCGTTGAAGGTGCGCCGGAACGAATAAGCCCCCTCACCCTTGAGGGGGTTCGGTTGGACCGTGCGTCCAGTGGACGCGCGAAAGCCGACCGAACGGGAGGGGCCCAAAGCCGTCAGGCTTTGGGAGGGTGAGGGTGAATCACGCCACCGCCCGGCAGGCCTCGTCGAGGATGCGCAGGCTGTCCTCCAGCTCGGCCTCGCCGTGCGCCGTCGAGAAGAAGCGGCGGACGCCGGGCAGGGCGTAGAGACCGCGCTTCATGCATTCGGAGTCCAGCCGGCGCATGGCTGCGGCGTCGCCGGCCATCATGTCGGCCTGGGTCTCGGGGCGCTCGGTCATGAAGAGGATCTGCCAGAGCGAGCCCGTGTTCTCGGCGATGGCCGGCAAGCCGTGACGGTCCAAGACCTTCTGGCATTCGGCGCAGGCCCGGTCGGCGTAGGCGTTCAGGCGCTCGTAGGTGCCGGGCTCGGCGAGCACATCCAGCATGGCCTCGGTCGCCGCGGCGGCGACCGGGTTGCCGTGCAGGGTACCGTTGAAATAGACGTAGTCCGGCGCGCCCTTGCGGCGCGGGTCGCTGAGATCGAGGATCTCGGCCCGGCCGGCGACGCAGGACAGCGGGCCGCCGCCGCCGATCACCTTGCCGAAGCTGGCCAGGTCCGGTGTCACCGCGTAGTGCACTTGGGCGCCGCCGTAGGCCAGGCGGAAGCCGGTCACGACCTCGTCGAAGATCAGCAGCACCGCGTTCTCGTCGCAGATCCGCCGCAGGGCCTGCAGGAAGCCGGGCTTGGCCGGGATGATCCGCTGCACCGGCTCGACGATGATCGCCGCCAGCGAGTCCTTGTGCCGCTTGACGAGGCGCTCGACCGCCTCGGCGTCGTTGTAGGGCGCGACCAGCATGGTCTCGCGGGTGCCGGCGGGCCGGCCGGCGGTGTCGTCCTGGCCGTGCGGGTCGTTGCCGAGGGCCCGGGGGAAGGTCGAGGTCAGGGCGTAGTCGTGGTTGCCGTGGTAGGCGCCCTCGAACTTGAGGATCAGGTCGCGCCCGGTGAAGGCGCGGGCCAGGCGCATGGCGTAGGCGGTGGCCTCCGAGCCGGTGGTCGCATAGACGATCTTCTCGGCGCAGGGGATGTCGCGCACCAGGCGCTCGGCCAGGCGGATCGCCACGTCGTTCAGGGTGCCGAACATGTGCATGCCCCGGGCCGTCTGGCGCTGCGCCGCCTCGACCACGGCCGGATGGGAATGGCCGAGGATCAAGGCGCCCGCGCCGCCGACATAGTCGATGTATTCGCGGCCCTCGACGTCGCGCAGGCGCGCGCCTTGGCCCTCGGCGAAGACGAAACGGATGTCCTCGGGCAGGGCATAGCCGCCGAGGCCGGCGCCCGGCAGCACCTGCTCGGCCAGCGCGAAGAGATCGCGCCCGGTCCACTCGGGCTTGGCATCCATGGCAAGGCTCCTCTTCATGCGTAGACGGCGACCGGGTCGCCGAGGAAGGACTCGTCGGGTGTCACGCCGAGGCCCGGGGCCTCGGGCAGGGTGATCCGGCCATCGCGCAGGCGCGCGCCGGCGCCCGGCGCCGGATCGTCGCGCAGGTGCGCCTGGCAGAGCCAGGAGCCCATGCGGTTCTCCTCCGGCGTCGAGAGCGCCAAATGCAGCGCCGCGGTGTCGGCGATCACCGTGCCGCCGACGTCCTCGATGTGCATGCGCCAGCCGACCGCGAGGCCGAAGTCGCGGACCTGCCGCGCCCTGGTCAAGCCGCCGACGCGGTTCGGCTTGACCTTGACGCCCTCGCAGGCGCCGCGCTTCCAGGCCTCGAGATGGTCCGGCAGGCTCTGCAGGCACTCGTCGAGCAGCAGCGGCTGCCGCGTCCGACGCTGCACCTGGGCGCATTGGTCGAGCGTCTCGCAGGGCTGCTCGAACCAGCCCTTGGCCGAGACCGCGTTCATGACCTCGACGGCCAGGCCCGGCGTCCAGGCCCGGTTGACGTCGTAGGTGACGAGCTCGTCGGGCCGGCGCGCCGCCTCGATCGCCTCGATCCGAGCGATCTCGACCTCGGGCGCCGCGCCGCCGACCTTGGCGGAATGGGTGCGATAGCCTGAGGCCCGATAGTCGGCGATGCGCGCCGTCATCTCCTCCGCGCTGCCCGTCGAGATCGAGCTGTTGGCCGGCACGCCCGCGCCCTCCGCGCCACCGAACAGCGCGCTCAAGGGCAGACCAGCCTTGCGGCCGAGGATGTCCCAGAGCGCGATGTCGAGCGGCGCCTTGGCGTAGGGATGTCCCGGCAGGATCAGGTCCATGGCCCGGTTCAGGGCGTCGATCCGGCTCGGGTCCTCGCCGATCAAGGCCGGCGCCAGGATCGCCAGGGCCGCGCGCAGGCCGGGCCCGTGGGCCGGCAGGTAGCTGTGGCCCCAGGGGCAGCCTTCGCCCCAGCCGGCCAGTCCCTCGTCCGTGTCGATGCGCAGCAAGGTCGAGTCCAAAGCCTCGAACGTGAGCCGGCCGCCGGAGAGCCGGTAGGGCTCGCGCAGCGGCAGGTCCTTCTGCCAGACGGTAATGCGGCTGATCTTCATGTCAGGCCCGATAGACCGCGACCGGCTCGCCGAGCACGTCCTCTCGGACGGCGATGCCGAGTCCGGGCGCGTCCGGCGCCTGCACGCCGCCGTCGCGGATCGGCGCGTCGAGGTCGGCGGTCACGGTCGTCACCATGTCACGGCAGTCGAGCGCGCAGCGCAGAGAGCGCCGCGGCGTCGACTGGGCGAGATGCAGCAGGGCCGCGAAGGCGATGGCCGAGCCGGTGGTCTCCTGCACCGAGACGACCAGGCCCGCGGCGATGGCGCCATCGCGCTGTCGCCGGGCGCGCGTCAGGCCGCCTTGCTTGGAGATCTTGAGGCCGACGCCGTCGGCGGCGTCCTCGGCGACCGCCTGCACCAGGTCGGCCTCGGAGACCAGCAGCTCGTCCAAGAGGATCGGCACGCGCGTCCGGCGGCGCAGCGAGAGCGTCTCCCGCCAGGTCACGCAGGGCGCCTCCAGGACGAAGTCGAGGCCGGCCGGCAAGAGGGCCAGAAAGCGCAGCGCCTGCTCCGGGGTCATGCCGCCGTTGGCGTCGGCCAGGAACCACTCGCCCGCTTCGCGGTCCGCCAGGCAGGCGCGCAGCCGCTCGGCGTCCAAGGTCGGCCCGCCCTCTTCTTCCGCGGCGCCGATCTTGACGGAGTGGCCCCTGTAGCCGCGCGCCCGATGCTCGGCCACGTTTCGGCGCATGGCCTCGGGATCGCCCACGGGGATCGAGGAGATCACCGGCAGCGGCCCGGGCACCCGCCCGCCGAGCAGATCGCAGACCGGCATGTCGACGGCCTTGCCGAAGAGGTCCCAGCAGGCGACGTCGATCGGCGTCTTGGCGTGGGGATGGCCGGCCAGCGCTTCGTCCATGGCGTCGTTGAGCCGGTCGCCGTGGCGCGGATCGAGACCGACGACCGCCGGCGCGACTTCAGCGAGGCCGGCGCGCACGCCGCCGGCATGGGCGGCCAGGTAGGTCGCGCCGAAGGGCGTGCTCTCGCCCCAGCCCTCCAGGCCGCGGTCGGTCGTGACCCGAACGATCGTCGCGTCGAAGGACTCGAAGCGGCGACCGCCGGACAAGACATAGACGTCGCCGGCATAGGGCAAATCGACCCGATAGACGGCGACGCTCTCGATCTTCATGGCAGGACGACGATGTTGCCGACGTGGCGCTTGGCGATGAAGGCTTCCTGCGCGGCGACCAGATCCTTGAGCGGATAGGTCTCGGCCAGGAGCGGCTTGACCTCGCCGCGCTCGATGTAGCCGACCAGGTCGCCGAACACGCCGGGCGGCACGATGGTCGCGCCGGTGAAGGTCAGGTCGCGCAGGTAGAAGCTGCGCAGATCGAACGCGACGACCGGCCCGGCGATGGCGCCGGCACAGGTGTAGCGGCCGCCGCGCGCCAGGGCGTCGATCAGCCTCGGCCAGAGCGCGCCGCCGACCACGTCCGCGACCACCGTGACCTTGTCCCGGCCGATCGCCCGTTCCAGCGCGGCGCCGAGGTCGTCCGGCGCGCGCGGCAGAACCGCGTCCGGCCCGATGGCCGCGACCGCTGCCGCCTTGGCCTCGCCGCACAGGGCCACGGTCCTGGCGCCGCGCCGCTTGGCGAGCTGGATCAGGGCCGAGCCGACGCCGCCGGAGGCGCCCGGGATCAGCACGCTGTCGCTCTCGCCGACCTGGGCGCGGTTCAGCATGTTCTCGGCCGTGACGTAGGAGGTCGCGAAGGTCGCCAGCTCGGCATCGGACAGGTCGCTTTCGACCGGATGCACGTTTCGGACGTCGACCTTGGTGTAGGACGCATAGCCGCCGTCGCACTCCGAGCCGTAGTAGCCGCAACGATCGAGATCCATCGGCGCGTTCCAGTCGCGCAGCCAGGTGTCGATCAGCACGCGGCGGCCGATCAGGTGGTCGCCCTGGCCACTGCCGGCCGCGACGACCCGGCCGCAGACGTCGGCGCCTTGGATGCGCGGAAAGCGGATCTCGGCGCCGCCCCAGCTCGCGTCGTCGTCCTCGGCGCCCTCGAGCGCGGCGCCCGTCGTCGCCTCGGTGGCGCCCTTGGAGTACCAGGCGGTGCGGGTGTTGACGTCGGTGTTGTTGAGACCGCAGGCGCCGACCTCGATCAGCACCTCGCGCAGGCCGGGCTGCGGCAGGGGCCACTGCTCGACGTACTCGAGCTGCTCGAGGCCGCCGTGGCCCTTGAGCAGAACGGCATGCATGCTGCTCGGCAGCTCAGTCATCGACGGCCTCCCTCATCCATTCGTGCAGCTTGGCGATGGAGTGCTCGGAGTCGATGCCCTCGGCCGGGTTGAGCACCAGGGGCCCCGGCCGGTAGCCGAGCGAGCGCAGACCCCGCTGCACGCCTTCGACCAAGGTCAGGTCCTCGGCGAAGGTGGTGTCGCGGTCCAGGTCGATGACCTTTTGCAGGCTGTCGTCGACGATGCCGTCGCGCGAGTACCAGCCTCGGTAGACCCGGGTCTCCTCCACCGCGAGCGGCTGCCAGTGGTAGGTGTTGACCAGTCCCGAGGGGTAGATCTGCAAGCTGAAGGAGGGCCAGAGGAAGAAGGAGCCGTAGTCCGAGCCCGAGGTGTCGTACCAGGCCGTGTCGCCGGCCTGCGCCTTGGCGCTGTGCCGCAGGCAGCGGGTCTCGCCGAAGGCCTGGATGTTGTAGCTCTTCGGATCGATCACGCCGGACGCGAAGGTCTGGTGCACGACCTTGCAGTGATAGCACTCGTTGTAGTTCTCGACGCCGACCAGCCAGTTGCAGCGCTCGACGGCATCGTGCTCGTGGGCGAAGGCGCGCTCTTCGATGTCCGGACAGAGCGCGCGGATCGCCTGCTCGACACGAGGGAAGCTCTCCGCCATGGAGGCGGCGTCGGCGTCCAGGTTGACGAAGACGAAGCCGCAGAAGACTTCGAGGCGCACCTCGGTCAGGCAGATGGCGCCGCGGTCGAAGCCCGGCAGGTCGCGCGTGCCGGGCGCGCTGACCAGGCGGCCGTCGAGGCCGTAGGACCAGGCGTGGTAGGGGCAGACCAGCAAGCGCGTGCGCCCCGTGCCCTCGACCAGGAGGTGGCCGCGGTGGCGGCAGACGTTGAAGAAGCAGCGCAGCCCGCCGTCCTGCCCGCGGATCACAAAGAGGTCCTGGTCGAAGACCGAGAAGGCGAAGTAGTCGCCCGGCTCGGGGATCCGGCTCTGGTGGCAGGCGAACTGCCAGGAGCGGAAGAACAGCCGCTCCCGGGCCCGCCCGTAGATCTCCGGCGCCCGGTAGTAGCGGGCCGGCAGGGCTTCGATCGGAGCCGCCGACATCGCGTTCCCCGACGTCACCTTCCCCGACATCACGTTCCCCGACATCACGTTCCCCGACATCACGTTCATTGACGCCTCCTTAGCCGAGCGCGCCGAGGCGCGGGTCTTCTTCGTAGATGCCGGCGGCCAGGCGCTCGGCGTGGAAGGCCTCGATGCGGGCCTGGACCTCCTCGCCCGAGCGGGCGACCAGGAGGGCCGTCAGGGTTTCCAGCAGGGCCATGACCGCCGCGTGGGATTCGAAGAACTGCGGCGTGTGGGTCGGGCAGATCAGCAGCGCGTCGGCCTCGGGCGCCAGCGGCGAGGTCGCGCTGTCGGTCACGCCGACGACCGTCGCGCCCCGGCGCTTGGCCAGGCGCACCGCGTCCATGGTCTCGGCCCGGTAGGGCTGGAAGGTCATGGCTAGCAGCAGGTCGGCGGGCCCGATCATCGCCAGGTCGTCGATCGGCTGCGAGCCGTGGCGCGGGACAGGCTCGATGTGCCCGAAGGCCATGCGCGCCACGTACCAGAACTGATGGGCCAGGCCATAGGCGGCGCCGACCCCGAGCACGTAGACCCGCTCGGCCTTGAGGATGGCATCGCAGATCCGCTCCAGCGCCGCCACCTCCTGGCGCTGGAAGCCGCGCTCCAGGTTGTCGCCGACTGCCGCCGCCATGTCGCCGAGGATCGCCGCCGAGCCGCCCTCGGCCGCCAGCGCCTGCAGCCAGCGCGCCCGGTCGCGGAAGCCGCCGAGATCGTCGGCCACGACGAAGTCGCGGAAGCGCTCGCGCATCTCGTCGTAGCCCTCGAAGCCGATCTGCCGGGCCAGGCGGACGAAGGCGTTGGGGTGCACCGCGGTCTTGGTCGCCAGCGCCCGCATCGACTCGACGCCGACCTCGCGGGGATGGTCGATGATGTGCCGGGCAGCCGCCTGCAAGGCCGGCGGCAGCTCCGGGAAGGCCTCGGTCAGGGCGGCGATCACCGCTTTAGCGTTGGCGGGTGTTTTGCGCATCTGTATCACATATCTTGACAATGATACGATTGTATCATTACCTCTGCGCCTGTCCATCGGAATCTCGGGGCTCGGCGGGTCATGGATATGCAGGCGAAGGTCGTGATCATCGGCGGCGGCGTCATGGGCTGCTCGCTCGCCTACCACCTCTGCAAGGAGGGCTGGACGGACTTGGTCCTGCTGGAGAAGGCCGAGCTGACCTCCGGCTCGACCTGGCACGCCGCCGGCCAGATCACCCACTCGGTGTCGCACTACGGCCTGGCCAAGATGGCGGCCTACGGCACCACGCTCTACCCGCGCCTCGAGGCGGAGACCGGCCAGTCCTGTAGCTGGCACGGCTGCGGCAGCCTGCGGGTCGCCTACGAGGACGCCGAGGTCGACTGGCTGCACTACACGCTTTCGATCGGCCGGGGCCTGGGCCACGAGATGGAGGTGGTCGGCCCCGAGCGGATCCGCGAATTGCACCCCTACTACAACCTCGAGGGCATCAAGGCGGCCCTGCACACACCGCACGACGGCCACGTCGACCCGGCCGGCGTCGCCTTCGGCATGGCCGCCGGCGCCCGCCGGATGGGCGCCAAGGTGATCCGCCACAACCGGGCGACCGGCCTGACCGCCAAGCCCGGCGGCGCGTGGATCGTCCACAGCGAGCAGGGCGACATCGCCTGCGAGATCCTGGTCAACGCCGGCGGCACCTATGCCCGGCAGATCGGCCGCTGGGCCGGCCTGGACCTGCCGATCGCCAACCTGCTGCACCACTACCTGGTGACCGAGCCGGTGCCCGAGTTCCGGGATCTGGAACGCGAGCTGCCGGTGGTGCGCGACGACCGCGAGGTCTCCGGCTACATCCGCATGGAGCAGAAGGCCGGCCTGATCGGCATCTACGAGAAGGCCAAGGCCACCACGGTCTGGGACGAGGAGACGCCCTGGGAGGCCGAGAACGAGCTTTTCGAGCCGGACTACGACCGCATCATGCCCTGGCTGGAGAACGCCATGGCGCGCATGCCGATCTTCGCCGAGCTCGGCATCAAGCGCGTGGTGCACGGCGCCATCACCCATCCGCCGGACGGCCAGATGCTGCTCGGCCCCTCGGGCCGGCGCAACCTCTGGCTCTGCTGCGGCTCGCAGGTCGGCATCGCTTGGGGCCCGGGCGCCGGCAAGTACCTAGCCCAGTGGATGGTCCATGGCGCGGCCGACATCTCCATGGCGAGCTTCGACCCGCGCCGCTTCGGGGCGCGCATCGACGACGACTACCGCATCGGCAAGGCCAAGGAGGACTACCTCCTGCGCCACGAGATCCCCTTCCCCCACCTCGACCGCCCCGCGCACCGGCCCTCCCACTCGAAGACCTCGCCGCTCTACGAGACGCTCAAGGACAAGGGCGCGGTCTATCAGGACGTCTACGGCTGGGAGCGGCCCTACTGGTACGCGACCGGCGAGACGCCACGCGCGCACATCCACGCCTTCCGCCGCTCGGCGCTACACGAGATCGTCGGCGCCGAGGTGCGCGGCCTGCGCGCCGCAGCCGGCATCGCCGACCTGACGGCCTTCGCCAAGCTGGAGATCCACGGCGCCGACGCCGCCGGCTTCCTGGAGCGGGTCTCCTCCAACCGCTTGCCGAAGTCGCTCGGCGCCATCTCGCTGACCTACCTGGTCAACCCCAACGGCCGCCTCGAAGGCGAGGCGACCTTCGTCAAGCTCGCCGAGGACCGCTTCTACGCGGTCTACGCGGCCACCAAGGAGGCCTCGCTGCTCAACTGGCTGGAAGAGCAGCGGCGCGACGGCGAGGCCGTGAGCTTCGACAACGTGTCGGAGGCCTACGGCGTCCTCATGCTGGCCGGCCCCGCGAGCCGCGCCATCCTGGCCGCCTGCACCGAGGCCCCGCTGGACAACGGGTCCTTCCGCTGGCTCTCCGGCAAGGAGATCGCGGTCGCCGGGGTCGAGGCCGTGCGCGCATTGCGCGTCACCTACAGCGGCGAGCTTGGCTGGGAGCTCCACGTGCCCATGGCCGGCATGGCGCCGGTCTACGAGGCGCTGGTCGCCGCCGGTGCGCCCCACGGCTTGGTGCATGTCGGCTCGGCGACGCTCAACGCCCTGCGCATGGAGAAGGCCTACAAGTCCGGCCACGAGATCACCAACGAAGTGACCCTCGCCGAGGCCGCCGTCACGCACTTCTCGCGCCCCTCCGGCTTCCAGGGCGCCGAGGCCAGCCTGGCCCAACCCGAGAAGTGGGTCGTCGCCTACCTGCAGCTCGACGAGCCCGGGCCCGACGAGCCGCAAGCCGACCCGCTCGGCTCGGAATCGATCTGGCTGAACGGCCGCAGCGTCGGCTCGATCACCTCCGGCGGCTACGGCTACGGCATCGGCGCCTTCCTCGCCTGGGCCTACGTCAAGCCGGAGGCCGCCCGGCCCGGCACCGAGCTCGAGGTCATGGTCCTCGGCAAGCCCCGCCGCGCCCGCGTCCTGGCCGACGCGGTCTGGGACGCCGAGAACCAACGGCCGCGTGCCGACGCGCGTCTGGCGGCGGAGTAAGCCGGAGCTACGTCGCTTCCTCGGCTTCGCCGAGCGACAGGTCGTACAACACCAACTCGCAAGCCGGCCCGGGAGTGCGGCCCACGGCCGCGAAGCCACAGCGCCGCATGAGCCGCTGCGAGCGCGCGTTCGGCACATCGACGGCGGCAACGAGCCGCGACAAGCCGAGCGAATCGCGCGCGTAGAGGATCAGCGCGTCGAGCGCTTCTGCCGCCAAGCCCTTACCCCAATGCGCGGGGTGAAGGGCGATGAGCGGCTCGATGCCGCCGGCCATCGCGGGCGCAATATCCAGCTCCGCCGAGACCGGCTGCAGCCCACAGATACCGGCGAAGGGCGTGTCCTCCAGCTCGATCACCCAGAGACCGAGGCCTCGCGAGTCCAACGCCTCGCTTTCGGTGAGCATCGCGGCCACCGTTTCGCGCGGCAGGACACTGTCGTCGCAGAGATAGCGGCGCACCTCTTCGTCCTGCAGCAGCGCCACGAGGTGATCGAGATCGGCCGCCGTCGCCGGTCGCAGGCGGCCGCTCTGCAAGGTCAGGCAGGGCTTCATGCGCGCTCCGCTAAGACGGCGGCAGGGTGATCTCGCGAAGGTGACCGGACTTGATCCAGATCCGGGCGCCCTCGGGGCCGGCCGTGAGAGCGACCCGGCCGCCCGGCGGGACGCGGAGCCAGGAATGGCGCCGCAGGGCCTCGCCGCTTTCCTCGGCCGCGCCTTCGAGCACGAAGAGCTCGGCGCCGCCGTCCATCGGCATGGCGGCGGTGGCGCCGGGCGACCAGAGCTCCAGGCGGACCTCCTCGCGGGCGTCCTTGAACAGCGGCGTGACGGCGACGCCGGGTCGCGCGGCGTCGGCGACCGCGCCCATCTTGGCCAGGTCGAGGCGAACCTGGGTGCGGTCTTCCGGGTCGAACTGCCAGAGCTTGACGAAGATGACGCAGCCCGGCTCGGAGCCCGGCTCGTGGCGGGACTGCGGCGGGTTGCGGATGTAGGCGCCGACCGGGAAGTCGCCGTGCTCGTCCTGGAAGACGCCCTCCAGGACGATGAACTCCTCGCCGCCGTGGTGGACATGGGGCGAGAAGCGGCTGCCGGCGGCGTAGCGGACGATGCTGGTGGCGCGGGCGACCTCCCCGCCGATCCGGTCCAGCGGCCGCCGGCTGACGCCCGGCATGGGCGAGTCCAGCCAGTCGATCTCGTCGGCATGCAGCAGGACGCGCTGGGTGAAATCGGCGTTGATCCGCATGGTTCCTCGCTCTCTCTCGCCCGCTATCTGCGCCCGGACCGGCGATCTTGGCAAGGCGGGGAATAAGCCCGCTTCAGAAAGCGTTCATTCAAGGGACAGGGGCCGTTAACGCGGACGACAGGCGCCGCTCAGGCCCCCGAAGCCATATTGCCCTCAGATCGTCGGGCTGAACCGGAACGCGCCAAGGAGAGCCATATGACCATCACCGCCGCCAACGCCAACGTCGTGCCCGCCGGCACCAAATGGGCCTTCACGGCCCGCCGGGTCGCCCGCGACGACGTGGCGAGCCTGCAGCCCGATGTCAGCCACGCCGTCTCCGGCGACCTGGTCCTGGCCCAGATCGTCGGGCTCGGCCAGCACAAGAAGATCCAGCTCGCCGAGGGCCGCTACTCCGAATCCTACCTGGGCGACTACGTGGTCCTGACCTGCGGCGACCGCTACGCCGAGGACCAGTTCGAAGCCGTGGCCGAGCTCGACCCCGCGGGCTCGGACCTGGTGGCCGGCGGCGGCGTGATCGGCCGCGTGCGGTCGGCGCACCGCAAGATGTCGCCGACCACCCGCCTGCGGCCCCTGGGCCTCCTGCTCGACGACCGCGGCGAGGTGATCAACATCGCCCGCTACGCCCTGCCCTACAGCGCGGCGCCGGGGGACCTGACGGTGATCGGCGTGGTCGGCGTCTCGATGAACGCCGGCAAGACCACCGCCACCGCCAGCCTGGCGCACGGCCTGCGCCGCGCCGGCTACAAGGTGGCTGCCCTCAAGGTGACCGGCACCGGCGCCTTCGGCGACTTCAACGCCTACTGCGACGCCGGCATTCCCGTGGTCGCTGACTTCACCGACGCCGGCATGGCCTCGACCTACCGGCAGCCCATCGAGCGCATCGAGCGGGCCTTCGAGACCCTGCTGGCCCACGCCCGCGAGCGGGGCGCCGAGGTCGTCGTGGTCGAGCTGGCCGACGGCGTCTGCCAGGCCGAGACGGCCCAGCTCCTGCAGGACTCGCTGCTGCGCGAGAAGCTCTCGGGCCTGATGTTCGCCGCCCGCGACGCCATGGGCGCCATCGGCGGCACCGCCGTGCTGCGCGAAATGGGCCTCGAGCCTTTCGCCATATCCGGCCTGCTCTCCACTTCGCCGCTGGCTTCGGCCCAAGCCCGGGCCGCGACCGATGTCCCGGTGGTGCCGCGCGAGCAGCTCCTCGACCCCGATTGCATCGTGGAGCTGACTCGGGGCGTCATGGCGCCGTACCCCACCCTCGAAAAGGACCTCGCAAAAGAGGTCAAGACGGCGGCATGAGCCGACTGCCGGGCATCTTCGACGGGGGCCGCGCCCGGGGCGTGGCCCTCGTCGCTGCTTTCGCGGTCGGCCAGGCCGCGGCGGCCGGCGTCGCCGCCTTCGCCACCCGCGACGTCTTCGCCGCCTTCGCCGCCGCCGAGCGCACACCGCCGCTCGACGCCCTGATCCTGATGGCGGCGGCCGGTGCGGTCATCGCCCTGCTCCGGGTCGCCGAGCGGACGGTGGCGGAATCGGTCGGCCAGAAGTACGCCGCGGCGCTGCGCAAGACCCTGTTCCGCCACCTGACGCACATGCCGGTCGGCGACCTCTCGCGCCGGCGGGTCGGCTCGCTGGCGATCCGCTTCGTCGGCGACCTGGCCGCCGTCAAGGCCTGGGTCAGCCAGGGCGTGGCCCGGCTGATCTCCGCCGCCATCGTGCTGCCCGGGGCGATCGCCGCCCTGGTCCTGCTCAACCCGGCGCTGGCCGGCGCCGTCGCCGCGCCCCTGGCGCTGGCGCTGGCGGTCATGGCCCTGCTGGCGCCGCGCCTGGCGCCGCTGCACCGGCGCCTGCGCAGCCGCCGGGCCCGGCTCGCCGCCGACGTCAACGAGCGCATCCCGGTGGCGCCCGAACTCCGGCTGCTCGGCCGCAGCGGCCAGGAGTTCCGCCGCCTGGACAAGAGCGCCCGTGCCCTGCGCCGCGCCGCCGTGGCCCGCGCCAAGGCCTCCGCCCTGCTGCGCGCCGTGCCCGAGATCGGCGCGGCGACGGCCGGCGCGGCCTTGCTCTGGACCGCCCTGGCAGGCGGCGCCGCCTCGGCCGAGGCCGCCGGCGCGCTCGCCGTGCTGGCGATCCTCACCCTGCCGCTGCGCGACCTGGCCACCGTCTGGGACCGGCGCCGGGCCTGGGAGGTCGCCCGCGACAAGTGCCAGGCCATCCTCGACGCGCCCCTGCTCGAGCAGCTCGCCGAGCCGCAAGACACGCAGCGCGAGGGGCCGGCAAGGCTGGTCCTCGAGGCGCTGACCAGCGGGCCGCTCAACGAGATCGACGTGACGGCCGAGCCGGGCGAGAAGATCGCCATCGTCGGCGGCAATGGCGTCGGCAAGTCGAGCCTGCTGGCCCTGGCCGCCGGCCTCGCCCAAGCCGACTCCGGCCGCCTGACCCTCGACGGCCGGGACATCCGCGCGCTGCGCGCCGGGCAGCGGCGCGACGCCATCGCCTACGTCGGACCCCGCTCGCCGATCCTCAAGGGCAGCCTGCGCCGCGCCCTGACCCTCGGCATCGAGCCGCGGCCGGACGACGCGGAGATCGAGGCCATGGCCCGGCGCTACGGCCTCGACGCCGTGCTCGAGCGCCTCGGCGGGCTCGACGGCCAGGTCGCCGAGGCCGGCCGCAACCTCTCCTCCGGCGAGGCGCGGCGCCTGCACCTGGTGCGCGCGGCCCTGTCGGACGCGGGCCTGCTGCTGCTCGACGAGCCGGACGACGCCCTCGACGCCGAGGGCCGCGCCAGCGTCGAGCGCCTGGTCAAGGAGACCCGGGCCACGACCCTGCTGGTCACCCACGACCCGGCCCTGGCCCGGCGGGCGGACCGCCTCTGGTACCTCGCGGCCGACGGTCTGCATGCGCTCGACGACCCCGCCGCCCAGATCGACGGCGCGGGGCCGGTCGCGGCCTTCTTCAAGCCGAGGCGGGCGGCCTAGCGGCCGGCGGCTCCGCCATGAAGCTGATCCCCAAGCTCTACCTCGCCTTCGGGATTCTCCTGGCCACCGCCCTGTTCAGCGTCGTCGTGACCATCTGGGGCGCGCGCCAGGCGGCGATGTCCCTTGAGCGGACCCACCTGGCGCATCAGCAGTACGAGACCTACCTCGCGCTGACCGCGCATGCCTATCAGCTCTTCAAGGAGTTCGCCGACGCCATGCTGATCGGCAACCGCGATCACGGCGCGCGCGAGGCCGAGCTCATGGAGGCGATCCAGGAGGACTACGACACGCTACGCACCTTGATGGGCAAGGAGATCAAGATCGTCGGCGACGAGGAGATCGAAGAGCTCAACCGCCTGGCGGCAATTCAAGAGCGCATTCGACTGGTTCTCGACGAGTACGGGCTGCTGCTGGCGCAGAGCCGGCCGATCGAGCTGCCGAGTGACGGCGACCGCCTGCTGACCATTCTCGACCAGCAGATCGATCGCGATCTCAACGCGCTCATACAGGAGTCGCTGGACGACGAGGCCGACGAGGTCAGACGCGCCCGGGCCGAGACCGCGCTGCGTTTCGAGCTGCTCGAGGCTCTCGCGCTGATCTTCGGCCTGGTCGCCGCCGCCCTGGCCTGCGCCAGCCTGCTGCTGCTGGTGCGCGACATCCGCAAGCCCATCGACAAGCTGCTGACCGGCGCCGAGGCCCTGGCGGCCGGCAAGCTCGACTACCGCATCGAGGCCGTCGGCCGCAACGAGCTGGAGAACGTCGGCCGCGCCTTCAACCGCATGGCCGACGAGATCGCCGCGCGCGAAAGCGAGCTGTCGCAGTCCAACATCCATCTGGAGAAGGCGGTCGCGGACCGCACCGCCGAGCTCGAGCGGGCGCTGTCCCATCTCAGGAAGAACGACGACAATCGCCGCCGCCTGCTGGCGGACGTCAGCCACGAGCTGCGCACGCCCCTGGCGATCATCCGCGGCGAAGCGGACATCGCCCTGCGCGGCGGCGACAAGGAGCCGGAGGACTACCGCGAGGCCCTGGAGAAGACCCGCAGCGCGGCCAAGCACACCTCCGACATCGTCGACGACCTGCTGTTCGTCGCCCGGCGCGAGGCCGGCGAAGCGCGCCTCAAGCTGGAGCGCATCGACCTCTCCGACCTACTGCCCTGGATCGTCGACCAGCACGGCGCGGTGGCCGAGCAGCACAAGGCCGACCTGGTTTACGAAAGCACGCTCGAGCAAGCGGAGGTGCGCGGCGACGCCGGGCGCATCCGCCAGGTCGTGCTGATCCTGCTCGACAACGCCATCCGCTACGGCGGCAACGAGATCGAGCTGCGCCTGGATCCCTCGCCGCGGGGCTACGCGATCTGCGTCCGCGACAACGGGCCGGGCATGACCAAGGAAGAGCTCGAGCATGCCTTCGAGCGCTTCTTCCGCGGCTCCAACGCGGCGGCCCGCTACGACCAAGGGGCCGGCCTCGGCTTGCCGATGGCCAAGGCGATCGTCGAGTCACACGGCGGCGAGATCGCGCTCAGCTCCGAGCCCGGCGACGGCCTGACCGTCTCCTTCATCTTGCCGAAGCGCGCCAAGCTCGAGGCCGTCGCCTGACGCTGCGACCTCGCGCGACGGTTATGCCGCCTGCCTGCAAAGCCGCATAGAACTCATCACCCAAAAGTCACAGTCGCCGGTCCGCTGCAGGGATGAAATGGACCTGCTGGAACGTTGTCGAGGGACTGATGGCTAGAAAACAAAGCACGCAGCCGGGAGCGTCGCGGAGTGCAGCGGCGACCGCGTTGGCCGCGGCACGGAAGAGAGCCGATGTGAACGTCTTGGTGGTCGAGGACGAGGCGCGCGTCGCGGAGTTCATCCAACGGGGGCTGAAGGACGAGGGCTGGAACATCACCCTCACCAACGACGGCCACGAGGCCCTGGCGCTGCTCTCCGAGGAGGACTTCGACGTCGTCGTGCTCGACCTCATGCTGCCGGGCATGAGCGGCCAGGACGTCTGCCGGCGCATGCGGGCCAAGAACGACAGGACGCCGATCCTCATGCTCTCCGCGCTCGACGGCGTCGACGATCGGGTCGCCGGCCTGCGCCTCGGCGCCGACGACTATCTGGCCAAGCCCTTCGACTTCGACGAGCTGGTCGCGCGGATCGAAGCCCTCGCCCGGCGCGGGGGCGGGGACTACAAGGAAGGCAACGGACAGGTCCACGTCCTGCAGAAGGGCGAGCTGCGCTTCGACACGCGCTCGCTCGAAGTGCGCTGCCGCGACCGGGTGATCGAGCTCTCCGCCAAGGAGCGCGACATCCTCAAGCTGTTTCTCTCGAACCCGGACAAGGTCTACTCGCGCGAGCGCATCCTGAACGCGCTTTGGAGCTTCAACGAGGATCCCCTGACCAACGTCGTCGACGTCTACATCAGCCGCCTGCGCAAGAAGCTCGGGCCCTGCGGCTCCCTGATCGGCACGGTGCGCGGCGCCGGCTACCGCCTGTCGATGAAGCCCTCGCACAGGAGCTAGCGAGGCCGCAGGATGGCCGAGGTGCGAGCGGCAGCGACGCGGGCTAGCGGTACTCCGGATTGGGGTAGTCGAAGCGGCAGCCGGCCTCCCAGGCGGAGCGCTGGTTGCCATGGGCCGGGATCCCGCCGGCATCGACGATCATCCGCGCCATGTGCAGCAGGTTCCAGGTCATGAAGGTCGTGTTGCGGTTGGTGAAGTCGTTCTCCGGGCCGCCCGAGCCCTCGTCCAGGTAGGAGGGGCCGGGGCCGGCCGGGCCGAGCCAGCCGGAATCGGCCTGCGGCGGGATGACGTAGCCCAGGTGTTGCAGCGAGTAGACGATGTTCATCGAGCAGTGCTTGGCGCCGTCCTCGTTGCCGGTGATCAGGCAGCCGCCGACCCGGCCGTAGTAGGCGTACTGGCCCTGCTCGTTGAGGATGTGCGAGTTGGCGTAGAGCCGCTCGATGACCTGGGTGCAGGTCGAGGACTTCTCGCCCAGCCAGATCGGCGAGGTGATGACCAGGATGTGCGCCGCCTCGACCTTCTTGAAGAGCTCCGGCCAGTCGTCCTTGTCCCAGCCATGCTCGGTCATGTCCGGATAGACGCCGCTGGCGATGTCGTAGTCGACCGGCCGCAGCGACTCCACCGTGACCCCGTTCTTCTCCATGATCGCCCGGGAGATCCGGATCAGGCCGTCGGTGTGCGACAGCTCGGGCGATTTCTTCAAGGTGCAGTTCAGGAACAGGGCCCGAAGGTCCGAGAAGTCCCAGCGGCTCTCCGAGCACCAGCTCTCTTGCAACGCGTTCAGCATGACGGTCCTTTCCGATGAGCCGGGCGGCCCCTTGCCGCCCGGGTGAAACTCGCTAGCGGCGTGCGGCGTCGGACATCTTGCCGACGCGGGTCGGCAGCTCGCTGACGCGCCTGGTCTCCTGGCACTCGCCCCGGCGCTCGACCAGCCGGCCGTACCAGGCCGCCGTCGGCGCCGCGCTGAAGCCGTGCGCCAGGATCGACAGCGCCACCGTGACGATGACGGTCAGCAGGATCGTCTCGGCCCCCGGTGTCTCGGCCTCGGCGAGGATGAAGAGCGCGAAGAGGATCGAGGCCAGGCCGCGCGGGCCGAACCAGCCGAGGAAGCCGATGGTCGGCAGGCTGAGGCCGGCGCCGATCAGCGACAGCGCGATCGGCACCATGCGCACCAAGGTCAGGCTGAGCAGGGCGTAGAGCAGGATCGCCGGATCGACGTGACCGAGCGCCGCGGGCAGGAGCGCCGCGCCGAAGATCAGGAAGGTCAGCAGGGTCAGCAGGTGGCCCTCCGCCTCGGCGAACTCGAAGAGGAAGTGGCAGCGCGCGCGGACCTGGCTGCCGAAGGCCATGCCGGCGACGAAGGTGGCGATGAAGCCGTTGCCGCCGACCAGCTCGGCCAGGGCGAAGGCCAGGAGGCCGATCGCCAGCACCGCCGGCCCCTCGAAGGCCTCGGTCATCCAGCGGCGCTTGACCGCGTGGTCGACCAGGCGTGCCGAGGTCCAGCCGACGGCGATGCCGACCAGGGGCGCCAGGCCGATCTGCAGGGCGCCGAACAGCAGCCAGTTGCGATCGCCCTCGGGGGCATGGGCGATGGAGGCCAGGCAGGCGAAGAGCAGCACGAGGGGCAAGGCGATGCCGTCGTTGAGGCCGCTTTCGATGTTGAGCGCCTGGCGGATGCGCGCCGGCACCCGCGGGCTGGCCACCACCGACTGGCCGAGCGCGGCGTCGGTCGGCGCCAGGATCGCGGCCAGCAAGGCCGCTTCCCAGAGGCCGAGGCCGAGCGGCAGCAGCAGCGCGGCGGCCAGGCCGAAGACGACGATCAGCGGCATGCCGAGCAGCAGCATGCGCACGGGCAGGTCGTGATCGCGGCGCACGGCGGCCAGGTCGATCCGGGCGGCGTCGGAGAACAGCACCAGGATCAGCGTGACCTCCGCCAGGCCGTGGATGAAGCCGTGCTCGACGTCGAGATCGGCGATGCCGAGCACACCGCCGCCGATCACCAGACCGAAGACGGCGAAGAGCATCGGCCCCGTCAGCACCGAGGTCTCGAGACGCCGCGAGAAGAGCGCGAAGAGCACCACGCCCAACGCGACGATGGCGAAGGCCTGCGTATCCATCTCTGCCTCCAAGCCCGTCCGGACGGGCCGATCCGACCGTTCGCACCCTGGACGCGGCCCATAGGTCAGAGGTTACACGAGTCGGCGATCGGATCCGGCAAGGAGCGGCGACAAGGCCTCGTAACCGTCACGGCACGAAGCACGTCCAAGAGCGGGGCCGCCTCTGCAAAGGCCCTGCAACAACGGGGTTTATCGCCGCCCCTTCGGGGCGCTAGACCTGGCCCGTGGACGAGGACCTTTTCTAGAGCCCGGCCCCCAAAAGGACAGAAGCCGGGACAACAGCGGAAGGATGAAGGACCGACATGACCGACAACGCGTCAGATGCCAAGCCTAGGGTCGAGCTGATCAAGGACGGGCCGCTCAAGGTCTCCGGCCTCGAGGCCTTCTTCAACTCGCGCGGCGACGGCATCGCGACCCGCGATACCGTCTTCCTCTGCCGCTGCGGCGCCTCCAAGAACAAGCCCTTCTGCGACGGCGCCCACAACCGCATCGGCTTCAGCGACGAGAAGTCGGAGGCCCGCGTGCCCGACAAGCTGGAGCGCTACGAGGGCGCCGGCCTGACCCTGCTCGACAACCGCGGCGTCTGCTCCCACGCCGGCTACTGCACTTCCGGGCTGCCCGAGGTCTGGAAGTCCGGCGGCGAGCCCTGGATCGACCCGGACGCGGCCGACAAGGCGAAGATCCTGGAGATCGTCCACAAGTGCCCCTCGGGCGCCCTCAGCTATCTCGAGGAAGGCCAAGCGAAGACCGACTTCCACGCCGAGGCCGAGATCCAGGTCTCGCGCGACGGGCCCTTCTACGTGCGCGGCGGCGTCGAGCTGAAGGACGTCGACTTCGGCGAGGGCGCCAGCCGCGAGCACTACGTGCTCTGCCGCTGCGGCGCCTCGAAGAACAAGCCCTTCTGCGACGGCAGCCATTGGTACGCCGGCTTCCACGACGACGAGGCGCTGACCATCGCCAAGGCCGCTCGCGCCGACGAGGAGACCGAAGGCGCCTGGGAAGCGGTCGGCCGGAGCGAGGACTTCGCCGAGGGCGCGGTCCACGCGCTCGCCGTCGGCGAGAAGCAGGTCGCCCTGGTCCGCCAGGAGGGCACGCTCTACGCCCTCGACGGCCGCTGCCCGCATCAGGGCGGGCCCCTGGGCGAGGGCAACCTCTGCCAAGGCGCTCTGCGCTGCCCCTGGCACGGCTACGACTTCGACCTCAAGACCGGCAAGGGCTGCGGCAACGAGGACAGCGTGGAGACCCTCGAGGTGCGCGAGGAGAACGGCCAGGTCGAGATCGCCCTGCCCAAGCCGAAGCGCTCGAGCTGGACCGTCAGCCACGTCATCGCCGAGACCCTGGTCGACTGGGGCGTCGACACGGTCTTCGGCATGGTCGGCCATTCCAACCTGGGCATGGCCGAGGCGATCCGCATCCAGGAAGGCCGCGGCAAGATGCGCTTCTTCGGCATCCGCCACGAAGGCGCGGCGGCCTTCGCCTGCTCCGGCTACGCCAAGGCGAGCGGCAAGCCGGCGGCCTGCCTGGCCATCGCCGGGCCCGGCGCGACCAACCTGCTGACCGGCCTGTGGGACGCCAAGGTCGACCGCGCGCCGGTCATCGCCCTGACCGGCCAGGTGCAGACCCAGGTCATGGGCCCCGGCGCCTTCCAGGACATCGACCTGGCCTCGGCCTTCGAGGCCGTGGCGCGCTTCAGCCAGAGCGTGCTGCCGGACAGCGACCATGCCGAGCTGGCGTCGCTGGCGGTCAAGAGCGCCACCGTCGAGCGCGACGTCGCCCACCTGATCCTGCCCGACGAGGTGCAGGTGCTGGACGCCGGCCAGGCCGGGCCGGGCCGCCCCGAGGGCCGCATCGCCCGGAGCGCCATCGCGCCGCCGAAATCCGCGCTCGACCTGGCGCTCTACCGCATCGCCAGGGCCGAGCGGCCGCTGATCGTCGTCGGCTACGGCGCCCGCGAGGGCATGGCCGAGGTCACCGCCCTGGCCGAGGCGCTGAACTGCCCGGTCATCACCACCTTCAAGGCCAAGGGCTTCATCGGCGACGACCATCCGCTCGGCGGCGGCGTGCTGGGCCGCAGCGGCACGCCGGTGGCGAGCTGGCTGATGAACGAGTCGGACCTGCTGATCGTCTTCGGCGCCTCCTTCTCGCACCATACCGGCATCGACGCCCGCAAGCCGACCATCCAGGTCGACTTCGACCGCATGGCCCTGGGCAAGTTCCACGGCGTCGACGAGCCGGTCTGGGGCGACATCGGCGTCACCGCCGCCTTGATGCGCGACGGCCTGCCCGCCGCCATCGCCTGCAGCGACCAGCGGCCGGCCCTGGCCGAGCGCTGGCGGCTCTGGCGGGCCGAGAAGGCGTCGCGCGCCGAGAAGGACAACGGCCAGGGCCTCAACTCGGCGGTGCTCTTCGAGCGTCTGGCAGAAGCCGTGCCGGCCGACGCCATCCTCAGCGTCGACGTCGGCAACAACACCTACTCCTTCGGCCGCTATTTCGAGTGCCAGGCGCAGTCCGTGCTGATGTCGGGCTACCTCGGCTCGATCGGCTTCGGCTTCCCCGCCGCCATGGGCGCCTGGGCGGCCGATAGCGGCCGCAAGGTCGTCTCGATCAGCGGCGACGGCGGCTTCGGCCAGTACATGGGCGAGTTCACCACCGCCGTGAAGTACGGCATGAACATCACCCACGTGCTGCTGAACAACGGCGAGCTCGGCAAGATCTCCAAGGAGCAGCGCGACGGCGAGTGGAAGGTCTGGCAGACCGCCCTGCACAACCCGAGCTTCGCCGACTACGCCAAGATCAGCGGCGGTGCCGGTTTCCGCGTCGAGCGCCCCGAGCAGCTCGCCGAGACCTTCGCCGCGGCCCTGGCGACGGAAGGCCCGTCGCTGGTCGAGGTGATGACCGACCCGCTGCTGACGTGAGTCGGCCCTAGCCTACTTTCTCGGCGACGAGCCGCCGCATCCGCCTGGTCTACGACCACCTGGCCAAGGCCTTCGCGCCGGCGAGCGGACGATCAGCTTGTAACCCTGGCTCACGCCCGGCTCCGGCGGAGGTCGATCGCCGCATGGCCGAAGACCGCGGCCAGCACGACGGCGCCGCCGAGCAGGCTGACGACGGGCGGCAGCTCGGCGAGCAGGAGCCAGGCGAGGAGGATCGCGAAGGGGATCTCGGCCGAGCCCAGCAGGCCGGACTCCGCGGCGGCGATCCGCTTCGTGCCCTCGGTCCAAAGCACCACGGCGAGCGCGAAGGAGAGGCCGAAGAGCGTCAGCAGCGCGGCGTCCTCTCCCGTGACCGCCAGCGGGTCGACGACGAGCCAGCTCACCGCGAAAAGCTGCAACGCCGAGACGCCGCCGGCCAGCACGACCGGCGAGTCGCGGAAGGCCCGGATCAGGACCATGTAGAGCGCGTTGCCGAAGGTCATCAGCAAGGCCACGCCGTCGCCCAGGAGCGCGCCGCTGCCCAGGCCGCCGGCCACGAGAATCACCACGCCGAGCAGCGAGACCAGGGCCGCCAGGAGAGTCCGCGCGAGCGGACGCTCCCGAAACAGCCACCAGGCGAGCCCGGCCGCCATGAAGGGCGCCGTCGCGTAGAGCACGGCGACGTTGGCGACATAGGTGAGCTTGAAGGCGAAGATGAAGGCGAGGCTCGCCAGGCTGCCGACGCCGGCCAGCAGCCAGCCGCGCCAGCCGAGGCGAAAGCGGGCGCCCCAGGGCTTGCCGCGATCCAGCCAGGCGACGTAGGCCGCGATCAGCAGGCCGCCGAGCAGGCCGCGCCAGCAGACGATGGTCCAGGCGCCGGCCTCGATCAGCTTGGTCAGCACGCCGGCCAGGCTGAACACCAGGGCCGAGCCGAGCACCAGCAGCGCGCCCAGTACGCGCCCGTCCCGCTGCCGCGCTCCGACCACCGCCGCCCCTCTCGACTGCCCCCGTCGGGCGGACTATGCCCCGGCGCTCCTGCCAGCATCCTGTCAGGAGCCAACGGACGGGTGAACCGACCGGCGCCGGCCGACGTAGAGTCGGCTATGAAGGCAATCATGACCCTGGCCCTCGCCGGCCTCCTGCTGACCGGCTGCACGGCCTTCGGCATCCGCTCGGGCTACGAGGCGCCGGCCTACGACGTGGTCGAGCGCCGGGGCGAGACGCTCGAGATCCGCCGCTACGCGCCGCGCGTGGCGGTCGAGGCGACGGTCGAGAGCGGCGACGCGGAGGACGGCCGGAACGACGCCTTCCGGCTGCTGTTCGACTACATCACCGGCGCCAACCGCGAGGCCGCCGAGATTGCCATGACCACGCCGGTCGAGAGCGGGGCGGCGGGCGACAAGCCGGGCGCGGCGATCGCCATGACCGTGCCGGTCGAAACCGCCGAGGCCGAGCCGGGGCAGATGCGCATGCGCTTCTTCCTGCCGGCGGCCCACAGCGAGGCCCCGCCGCAGCCGCTCGACCCCCGGGTCAGCACCGTCACCCTGCCCGAGCAGACCCTGGCCGTGCTGCGCTTCAGCGGCTCGCGCAGCGAAGCGCGGATCGAGGAGAAGACCGACGAGCTGCTGGCGGCCCTGCGCGACACGGCCTGGCGCCCCGTCGGCGAGCCGGTCGCCCAGCTCTACGACCCGCCCTGGACCCTGCCCTTCCTCCGCCGCAACGAGGTCGCCGTCGCCGTTTCCCGGTGACGAGCAGGCGCTATCGCGCCGCGACGTCCTTCGCTTTGTTGGCCGGCCCGGCCTCCGCGGCGACCCGCAGGAAGCTGTCGGGGCGGCGGTCTCTTTGCCGTTTGCGGTTGTACATGTCGAGGTCGGCACGGCGGACCAGATCGTAGAGCGAGTCGGGCTTGTCGGGATGGCAGATCGCCGCCCCGACGCTGGCGCTGGCCCGGATGGCGGCATCGCCCAGGACGATGCTCGGCGCCATGGCCTCGTCGATCTTCGCGATCATGCGCTCGGTGTCTTCCATGCCATGGACATCTTCGAGCAGAATGACGAACTCGTCCCCGCCGATCCGCGCCATGGTGTCGCCTCGCCTCAGCCGGTCCTCCACGCGGCGGGTCAGGGCGACGATCACCTCGTCGCCGACGAGATGGCCGTAGGTGTCGTTGATCGCCTTGAGCTGATCGAGGTCCAGCATCAGGATCGCCATCCAGTGCCCCGTCCGCCGTTGCCTGTTGCGGGCACGCTCCCAGCGGTCTTGCAGCAGGGCCCTTGTCGGCAAGTCGGTGAGGTCGTCGTAGAAGGCGCGGCGGGCCAGGCGCAGCTCCGTCTGCTTGCGCAGAATCGCGCTCCTCAAGGTCACGACGAGCTGCCGGGCGTCGATGCGTCCCTTCAAGAGGTATTCCTGGGCGCCTTCGCGCACCGCGAGGGCCGCGAGCTGGCCGTCGTCGAATCCCGTCAGGACGACGACCGGCAGCTCCGGCGCCATCTCGAGGATCTTCTGCAGGGTCTCGATGCGGCCGCTGTCGGGCAGGGCCAGATCGAGCAGAACGACCTGTGAGGTCCCCTTCCGCAGCATCTCCACCGCCGCTTCGAGCGTGGTCGCGAAGGACAGCTCGAAGGCGCCCGGCGCGCCCTTGTTGAGGAGCACGCGCATCAGCTCGATGTCGCCGGGGTTGTCTTCGACCAACAGAACGCGCGTCGGGGCCATGGCATTCCGCCGGAAGAAACGAGGTCTAGGGCGTTTTCCGATCGGACGGCACCGGCCCGCTCCCCCTCCCGGCCACCCACGGCAGTATCCTATTGGGTGGCCGGGAGGGG
>JANQLT010000226.1 GCA_028280455.1 Kiloniellales bacterium | reverse complement strand
AACCGCCCCCTCACCCGGCTCCGGCTAAGCTCAGCCTTCGGCTTCGCTAAGCCTCCACAGCCCTCTCCCCCGTCGGGGGAGAGGGACGTGCAGGCTTGGCGAGGCGCAGCCGAGCCTAGCCGGAGCCGGGTGAGGGGGCGGTTCGTTTCGTTGTCGAAGGCGACTGCCACGAGCAGCGATCGCCAGAGCGTTGCCGGATTGTCGGACCGGTGATGTTTCCGCCCAAGCAGAGAACGCTCTAGGTATTAGCCGCTCTCGCCCGCCCGTCTCGGCTGGTCTGCGGGCGGCTCCGGCGCGGCCGCCGGGCCGCCGGTGACGACCTCGAGCTTGTCGCGCACGGAGGCGGCGGGCCGCTCCTCGGCGGCGTCGCCGTCGTCGGGGGTCTCGCCCGCGGCCTCGCTCCCGCCCTCGGCCGGCGGCTTCTCCTCCGGCGTGACGATGCCGCCGGAGACGACCATCTTCAGCCCCTCCTCGACCGTCATGTTGAGCTTCTTGGCCTGCTTGCGCGGCACGAAGAGCAGGAAGCCGGAGGTCGGGTTGGGCGTGGTCGGCAGGAAGACGTTGATCACCTCGGACTCGGGCACGCCGGCGACGGTCTCGTGGGCGTCACCGGTGAAGAAGCCGATGGCCCAGACCTCGGGGCGCGGATAGTTGAACAGCACGACCTCGCGGAAGGCGTTCGACTTCTTGGCCAGGACCGTCTCGATGATCTGCTTGATCGCGCTGTAGAGGCTGCGCACCACCGGCACCTGGTTCAGCACCCGCTCGCCGGCGCCGACGATGGCGCGGCCGGTCAGGCCGGCGGTCAGCATGCCGATGATGGTCAGGCCGAGCAGCGCCACGACCAGCCCGAGCCCGGGCAGGTCGTAGGGCAGATAGGCCTCCGGGTCCCATTTCGGCGGGATCAGCGGCGTGAATCGGGCATCGACGAAAGTGATGAACTTCCAGACCAGCCAGAGCGTGATCGAGATCGGCGCGGTGACCAGCATGCCGGCGAAGAAATAGTTGCGCAGGCGCCGGACCCAGCGGATGCGCAGGCGCCGCGGCCACCAGAGCAGGCGCCGGGCGAAGCGGCTGCGCGGCTCCGGGGCGGCGGCCGCCGCCCGGGCCTGGACCGCGGCGGCGGCGGCCTCGGCCGTCGGCGTGACGATGCCGCCGGAGACGATCAGCTTGAGCCCCTGCTCGACGGTCAGGTCGATCGGGTGGACGTCGCGCTCCGGCACGAACAGCAGGAAGCCCGTGGTCGGGTTCGGCACGGCCGGCACGAAGACGTTGTAGACCGTCTCCTCGGTCATGCCCTGCACCTCGCCCAGGGTCTGCCCGGTGATGAAGCCGATGACCCAGGTGCCGCGGGTCGGATACTCGACCATCGCCACCTGGCGGAAGGCGGTCGACTGCTGCGACAGCACGGTCTCGAAGATCTGCTTGGTCGCGCCGTAGACGCTGCGCACCACCGGCACCCGGCCGAGCATCCGCTCGCCGACCCGCATGATGACCCGCCCGAGGAAGCCGGCGGCGATGAAGCCGACGAAGGTCAGGAAAATGAAGATGAAGATCAGGCCGACGCCGGGGATGCCGAAGGGCAGATAGGTCTCCGGGTTCCAGGCCGGCGGCACCAGGGGCGTGACGACGTTGTCGATCCACTCCAGGAGGTTCCAGGCCACCCAGATGGTGATGCTGATCGGCGCGGTGATCAGGATGCCGGCAAGCAGGTAGTTCCGCAGGCGGGCCGGCAGGCTCACGCGGAGATGCTTGGGGGTCGGCGGCCGCTTGACCTCCGGCGGCCGCGTCCGTTTCTTCTCGCTCTTAGTCCTGGCCAAAGGCCAAATCCTCAGCCCGATCGGGCGCCATCGTCCCTCGCCGTTCTCCGGAGATCCAACATCCTATATAGGGCCATTGCCGACATTAACGAAGTGAAGCTTCCTTCACGGCGCCGTGGCGGTTGGCGATCCTCTTGCGGCCCACAGAGCTACATGTGCTGGGCAAGGGATGACGATTCAATGACAGGAGTTCAACGTCGAAAAATATGATTATTTTGACTATAATGATCACTTTTCATGGGAGTCTTCGGATCGGTGCCGATGCGGACCATAGCTGCGCGAGAAGCCAAGACGCGATTTGGCGAGCTGCTGGATGCCGCCCAGCGCGAGCCGGTCGCCATCGAAAAGCACGGCCGGCGGGTCGCCGTCGTGCTCTCGGCGGAAGCCTACGATGAGATCGAGACCCTCAAGCGCGACCAGCTCAAGGCCGAGCTGAGCAAAGGTCTGGAAGACCTGGAAGCCGGCCGTTTCGAGGACGGCGAGGCCTTATTCGATAGGCTGGTCGAGTCCGATGAGCGGTCTCTGGCCGTGCTCGTCGCGGCGCTGACGCGCGCCACGGCACGAACCGAAGCCAAGCTGGACGAGGCTCTGGCCACGGTGTCGGCAACGCTCGAAGGGCTCAAGGCACGGCGCGATGGCTAGCCGCACCGCGATCAGCCGAGGAACTTCAGCAAGAGCCGCAACGTCTCCGCCGGCTCTTCTTCGGCCAGGTAGTGGCCGCAAGGCAGCGGCTCTCCGGTGACCTGCTCGGCGCGCTCGCGCCACAGCGCCAGGACGTCGTAGGTCCGGGCGACGACACCCTCGGCGCCCCAGAGCACCAGGAGCGGACAGGCGAGCTTGCGGCCCAGGTCGGCGCGGTCGTGCTCCAGGTCGATGCCGGCGGCGGCCCGGTAGTCCTCGCAGGAGGCGTGGATCGTCGCCGGGTCGCGGAAGGCCGCCTTGTAGGCGGCCAGCGCCGCCGGGTCGAACTTGTCGATCGCCGAGCCCCAGGCGCCGACCTTGCGGCTCATGTAGAAGTCCGGGTCGGCGCCGATCAGTCGCTCGGGCAGGTCGAAGGGCTGGATCAGGAAGAACCAGTGGTAATAGGCCGTGGCGAAGGCCCGGTCGGTGCGCTGGTACATGTCGAGGGTCGGGCAGATGTCCAGCACCGCCGCCCGCTCGACCCGCTCCGGGTGGTCCAGCGCCAGGCGGTGGGTGACCCGGGCGCCGCGGTCGTGGCCGACCACCGCGAAGCGCTCGAAGCCGAGCGCCGCCATCACCTCGACCTGGTCCCGGGCCATGGCCCGCTTGCTGTAGGGCGTATGGCGCTCGTCGCTGGGCGGCTTGGAGGAGGCGCCGTAGCCGCGCAGGTCCGGCGCCACCACGGTGAAGCGCTCGGCCAAGGCCGGCGCGATCTTGTGCCACATGACATGGGTCTGCGGGTAGCCGTGCAGCAGCAGCAGCGGCGGGCCGGCGCCGCCGAGGCGCAGGTTGATCTCGGCGCCCGTCGTCGCGATGCGCCGGATTTCAAAGCCTTCGAACAACGGACTGCGATCCCGCGTCAATGGACTCGTTGGACCGGCCCCAGCCTAGGCGGAGGCCGCCCAGGCGTCCGCGCGGTGCGCCGCGCGCTCGATCTGCACGCTGCCGAGCGCCATGGCGACGGCGGCCTGGGTCGGGTCGATCACCGGGATGCCGAGGCGCTGCTCGAGGGCGCTGCGGTGGCTGGCCATGCCGGCGCAGCCGAGGATCAGGACGTCGGCGCCGTCGTAGTCGCGCAGCGCGCTGCCGACGTTCAGCAGCCGCTCGAAGGTCTGGCCGCCCTCGCCGGTCTCGGCGACGCTCAGCGCCGCGCTGCGCTCGCCGGCCAGGCGCGCGATCAGGCCGATCTGCCGGAGGTAGCGCAGGTGGCGGCGGATCGAGGCCTCGCCCAGGGCGATGACCCCGAAGCGGTCGCCGCGCATGGCCGCGGTCAGCACGGCGCACGCCTGGATGCCGAAGACCGGCTTGCCGATGGCCTCGCGGCAGACCTGCAGGCCGGGGTCGGAATAGCAGGCGATGACGAAGGCGTCGGCCTCCCGGCGCTGCAGGATCAGGTCGCGCAGCGGCAAGGTCACCGCCTCGATGTCCGCCTGGCTCTCGATGCCGAACGGCCCCTCCGCCAGGGTCTCGCAGAGGATCTCCGGCCCGCCGCCGAGCCGCAGCGGCTCCAGCGCCTCGCAGATACCGGCCGTGACGGCGGGGTTCGAGTTCGGGTTGATCACCAGGATGGTCGATCGCTCGGCGGCCACGGCTCAGCCTCCCTGCACGACTGTCATCGTCGGACTTGATCCGACGATCCGTCGAGGTCCCGGACTCGATCGATCCATAGATCCTCGGGTCAAGCCCGAGGATGACATAAGAAAGCAAGATCGGTGTCTAAGCATATGTCTTGCAGTGCCTATTTCCCTACAGCAAATCGGCGCCGAAGTTGCGGTCCGGGTCGAGCTCGGGCGCCAGGCGGGCGGCGACTAGCTTGCGCTCCGAGGGCCGGCGCTCGAGGAAGGCGCCGCTGCCGCGCTCGACCTGCAGGGTCTCCTCCTCGACCACGATGCGGCCGCGGCTGATGACGATGCGCGGCCAGCCGGTCACCTGGCGGCCCTCGTAGGGCGTGTAGTCCATGGCATCGTGCAGCATGACCTGGGAGATGGTGCGCCGCCAGGTCGGATCCCAGATCGCGATGTCGGCGTCCGAGCCGACGGCGATGGTGCCCTTGCGCGGATGCAGGCCGTAGATCTTGGCGGCGTTGGTCGCGGTCAGGGCGACGAACTCGTTGAGGCTGAGGCGGCCCTTGCCGACGCCTTCGGAGAACAGCAGCGGCAGGCGCACCTCGAGGCCCGGCACGCCGTTGGAGATCTGCGCGAAGCTCGGCTTCGGCCCGGCGATCAGCTTGCCGGTCTCGTCGTTGCGGTAGGGCGCGTGGTCCGAGGAGAAGACCTGGAAGGTGCCGTTCTTCAAGCCGCGCCAGATCGCCTCCTGGGCGGCGGCGTCGCGCGGCGGCGGCGAGCAGCAGAACTTGGCGCCCTCCATGCCGTCGCGCTTCAGGTCCTCGGCGGTCAGGAAGAGGTACTGCGGGCAGGTCTCGCCGTAGATCTCCAGGCCGCTGTTGCGCGCCTCGAGGATCGCCCGGGCCGCCTCGGCCTCCGAGACGTGGACGATCAGCATGGGCGCGTCGATCAGCCGCGCCAGGTCGATGGCCCGGCGCGAGGCCTCGCTCTCGGCGATCCGCGGGTGGCTGACGGCGTGGAACTGCGGCGCCGTGTAGCCCCGGGTCAGCAGGCGGTCGGTGATCCAGGAGATGACGTCGTCGTTCTCGGCGTGGACCATGGTCAGCGCGCCGTGCCGGCGGGCCAGCGCCAGGACCTCGAGCATCTGGCGGTCGCTGATCTTCAGCGCCTCGTAGGTCATGTAGACCTTGAAGGAGGTGTAGCCGTCGAGGATCAGGCCGGGCAGCTCCTGGCCCAGAACCTGCTCGTTGGGGTCCGAGACGATCAGGTGGAAGGCGTAGTCGATGACCGCCTTGGGCCCGGCCTTCTCGTGGGTCTCCTTGACCACCTGGCGCAGCGACTGGCCGCGGTGCTGGGCGGCGAAGGGCATGATCGTCGTGGTGCCGCCGAAGGCTGCCGAGACCGTGCCGGAGTAGAAGTCGTCGGCGGTCATCAGGCCCATCGAGCTCTCCTGCTCGATATGGCAGTGGGCGTCGATGCCGCCCGGCAGCACGAAGAGGCCGGTGGCGTCGATCTCCCGCTCGGCGCCACCGAGGCTGCTGCCGAGGGCGACGATGCGGCCATCGCGGATCGCCACGTCGGCCCGGAAGCTGTCGCTCGCCGTGGCGACCGTGCCGCCCTTGATCAGCAGATCGAACTCGGCCATCGCACCCCTTCCCTCGTCCGGTTCTTCGACCGCTCAGCCCAGGCTGCCGAGGCGCCGCTCCAGGCGGGCCATCAGGGCGGTCAGCTCCGCGTGGTCTGCCGGGCTCAGCGACGGCCCCGGCGTGCGCGTGCGGGCCGAGGCGATGACGCCGCGCCGGCGCAGCACCTCCTTGCGCACGGCAAGCCCGAAGCCCGGCTGCTGCTCGTAGCGCACCAGGGGTAGATAGGCATCGAAGAGGTCCTCCGCCGCCTCGATCTCGCCGGCCCCCTGCTTGGCGACCACCGCGACCAGCATCTCCGGATAGGCGAAGCCGGTCATGGCGCCGTCGGCGCCCCTGGCCAGCTCCTGGGGCAGGTAGAGCCCGCCGTTGCCGACCAGCACCGAGATCCGCCGCATTTCGCCGCTGCGCCCGGCCTCGACCAGGCGAGAGAGCTTGCCGAGGCCCGGGCAGTCCTCGTGCTTGAGCATGACGAGCTGCGGCAGCTCGGCGACCAGCCGCTGCAGGCAGGGCACGGAGATCTGCACGCCGGTCGACTGCGGATAGTCCTGGTAGCAGAGAGGGACCTCGGGCCCGAGGGCGGCGCAGACGTCGGCGTAGTAGCGGAGGATCTTCTCGTCGGTATGCAGCCCGCCGATCGGCGCGACCATGACCCCGGCCGCGCCCCGCTCCATGGCGAAATGGGCCAGGCGCGCCAGGTTGTCGGTGCCGGCGGCCGAGACCCCGACGACCACCGGCAGCCGGCCGTCGAGCCGCTCCAGCACGTGGGCGACGAAGCGCTCGGACTCCTCGGGCGCCAGCTTGGGCGCCTCGCCCATCATGCCGAGGATGGTGACGCCGCTGACGCCCGCTTCGAGATAGAAGTCGAGCAGGCGGCCGGCGCTCTCCAGGTCGAGCGCACCGTCCTCGGCGAAGGGCGTCGCCGAGATGATGTAGACCCCGCGAGCCTCTTCGGTCAGGCGCTGAGCGGCCATGTGTCGGTCCCGATGCCGTCGATCGGCCCTCAGGTTATCGCGCGCGCCTGCCCGGCCGGCAAGGCGGCCGCCGCTCGATCGTCGTTCAATGAGAGGTCAAAACCGGGAGTTTGGTGCGGATGAGAGGACTCGAACCTCCACTCCCTTGCGAGAACTAGCACCTGAAGCTAGCGCGTCTACCAATTCCGCCACATCCGCATCGCATGCCGAGGGGAGAATGCTCTCGACCGGTCCTCCTACGCCAAAGCCCCGGAGGACACGCCTTCGTCTAACGACCTCCAGGTGGCCTGCCACCCGAAGCTCGAAGAGCGAAGGGTGGTGCGGCTGAGAGGACTTGAACCTCCACGGGGTTGCCCCCACAGCGCCCTCAACGCTGCGCGTCTACCAATTCCGCCACAGCCGCCCGCTGTATCGGCAGGCCCCGGAAAGAGCGGTCGGATTTATAGCGGCTGGCCGGGAAAGGGCAACGGGAATCTTGACAGGCCGCCGGACCCGGCATGGGATGACGCCTGTCTTTCGGGGGGCTTAGGGGGGCGACGACGGCCGCCCCGGGAGCCCATTGGGAATCGTCGATGAAGACCCTGCTCCTCGCCGTGGTCCTCGGCGGCCTGCTGGCCGCCGCCCTGGCCCTGACCCTGTTCTTCTGGTTCGACCTCGGCGAGGTGGAGATCAGCATCCATGGCTTCATCGCCATGGGCCTCGGCATCGTCCTGACCCTGGCCCTCGGGATCGGGCTGATGGCGCTGGTCTTCTACAGCAGCCGCCAGGGCTACGACGACCTGGACCGCTAGTACCTGGACCGCTAGTACAAGGGGATCGCTGACCATGGCCGGGGGGCAGGACAAGGGCTCGGCGCAGGCCGACGACATCGCCATGCGCGGCGGCGGCTACTACTCGCTGGCCACCATCGGCGCCAAGCACGTCATCGACGCGGCGACGGCCCTGGTGCTGGCCGAGATAGAGCGCATGGCGCTGCCCCGGGGCCGGGCCTTCACCCTGGCCGATTTCGGCTGCGCCGACGGCGGCACCTCGATCGACATGGTGCGGGCCGCGCTCGGCGCCCTGCGGGCCCGCGACGCAGCGCTGCCGCTGGCGGTGGTCTACTGCGACCAGCCGCGCAACGACTTCAACGCCCTGTTCCAGATCGTCAACGGCGAGACGACGATCGAGAGCTATCGCGACGCCTTCGAGGGCCTGCATGTCAGCGCGTCGGCCACCTCCTTCTATCGTCCCGTGCTGCCGCCGGGCAGCCTCGACCTGGGCTTCTCCGCCACGGCCATGCACTGGCTGAGCGCCAAGCCCTGCGAGATCGCCGGCCACGTCCAGGCGGTCGGCGCCGAGGGCGCGGAGCTGGCCGCCTTCGCCGAGCAGGGCCGGCGCGACTGGGAGACCATCCTCTGCCACCGCGCCCGCGAGCTGGCGCCCGGCGGCGCCCTGGTCTTCGCCAACTTCTGCCGCGACGAGGCTGGCCGCTACCTCGGCAACACGACAGGCGTGCACATGTTCGACCGCTTCAACGAGATCTGGCGCGCCTTCCTGGCCGAGGGGCGGATCGGCGAGGCCGAGTACCGGGCCATGACCCTGCCGCAGTACTACAAGACGGTCGAGGAGTTCGCCGCGCCCTTCGAGGACCCCGGGAGCCCGGTCCACGAGGCGGGCCTGCGGCTGCAGGCGATCGAGACGCGGGTCACCCCCTGCCCCTTCGCGGCCGACTTCAAGCGCCACGGCGACGCCGCGCTGTTCGCCAGGGCCTACATCCCGACCCTGCGCTCCTGGACCGAGAGCACCTTCTTCGGCGCCCTCGCCGCCGAGCGCGGGCCGGAAGCGCGGCAGGCGATCATCGACGCCTACTACGACCGCTACGAGGCCGAGGTCCGCGCGGCGCCGGAAGGCCACGGCATGGACTACGTCCACGCCTTCATGACCGCGCGCAAGGTCGCTTGACGGGCGGGCTGCTGGAAGGTGCCGGGCGCCACCCTCACCCTTCGTCAGGCTCAGGGTGAGGCGAGCATTTTCAACAGTTTACCCCACCCTGTGATTCCTCATCCCGAGCTTGTCGAGGGACGAAGCATGACCCTGGTCAAGGGCGAAGGCCGGTGAGGTACCGCTCCGGCACCCGGGGTGCCCGGGCGATCGGCGGGGCCTGGATCTCGCGCAGCAGCTTGCGGCGCATGGCCTCGGCGAAGTCCCGGTAGTCCACGGCGGTGAGCAGGAAGCTCTCGGGGCCGCCGACCACCCAGAGGCGGTAGTAGTGCGCCAGGTCCGGCTCCTCGTTGAGGATCGCCAGGCCGTTGATCGTGATGCCGGAAGCTATGGCGATGGCGCGCGGCAGGGCCGGCGACTCGCCTTCGTTGGCCGTGCCGTCGCCGGAGACGTCGATGACCCGGCGCGTGCCGGCGAAGCCGTTGTGCTCGATGGCCGCGATGGCGGCGGAGAGGGCCGCGCTCATGGAGGTCGAGCCGCCGCCGACCAGGCGGCCGATGCGGCGAATGCGCCCGGCCAGCGCGCGGGCCTCCGCGACGCTGCCGACCTGCGTCCAGTCCAGCGCCAGGCTCTGGGCGCCCAGGCTCGACCATTGCATCAAGCCGACCGCCAGCCCCTGCGGGCCGAGCGCTTCGATGGCGGCGATCACCTGCGGGTCTTCGAAGGAGCGGGCGATGCCCTCCATCTGCAGGGCGAACTCCGTATCGCTGACGCTGGAGGAGCTGTCCACGGCCAGCAGCAGCTCCAGGCTGACGCTTTGCCGCTCCGCGGCCGTCGCGGACAGCGGCGGGAGCAGTCCGAGCGCCAGGGCGAAGGCCGCCCGACGCAAGCCGGATGGGCCGATCAGCCACTCTCCAAGCGCTTCGAAGGACTCGATCTTGTGAAGAATCTTAACCACTCCCGTTGACGTGGTGGTAAGCGCGTCACGCTAGACTAAGCGTTGCATCCGAAGCCCCCCGAGGATGCTTATCGGCACTGGGGCAGCGGCGTGTTCCCGCACGTCGCTGCCCTTTTTCTCCCGCCGCCGGTCTCGCCCGGCCGGCCGCCGGGGTCAGAGGTCAGCAGGTAGCAGGCCCAGAATGCACCGCGTCGGCGCCCTCCTCGTCGCCCTTTGCCTGGCTCTCGGCAGCCAGAGCGCGGCGGCGGGCATGGCTCGGACCCACCCTTCCCACATGACGCCGAAAGGCGGCCAGGTCCAGGGCATGCCGCAGCCGAGCTTGCCGGATTTCCGCGAGCCCGGCAGCCGCAATCGGGTCATCCTGCGCGGCAACGCGGCGCCGGGCAACGCCCAGCCGCGGCTCTCCAAGGCCTGCCGGGAGGGCAACTTCCGGCAGCGGATCGACCGCCGCTTGATCGCCGTGATGGACGGCAAGATCTACGGCGCCGCCGTCGGCGGCCGCAACAGCCTGGTCGACCGCTTGGGCCTCGGCAATGACGGGCTGATCTACCTCTTCGCCGGCCAGGGCACGACGAGCTGCCGCGTCTACGTCGGCGGCACCGGGCGCTAGTCCGGGATCAGCGCGCGGGGCCTGGTCGTCCCGAGCTTGCCGGCTCACGCCGCCGCCGCATCCAGGCCATGCCGAGCAGACCCATCGCCAGCAGCGACAGCGTCGAGGGCTCCGGGATCGCCGGCGTCGGCGGCGACGTCACGCTGTTCGGAAAGGTGATGGTGCCGCCGTTCACGTTGTATTGAATCGCCCGCAGGTTGCCCGGGAACGGAACGCTGGGGCCGGTTTCGAGGCTCGCCGTGTTCGTGCCGGTGAAGTCGGCGAGGCTCAGGCTCGCAAGACCGCCGAGGGGATCCAGGCTGTCGCTGGCCAGGAGCCCGCCGGGCCCTGTCAGCACGAGGGTGAAGCGCTGGAACTCGAAGGTGGTCAGGTCGGTTTCGCTGAGGATGTCGACCACGATCTGGTCCGCGACGGTGTCGATCTCGATCTTGCTCTGGGACGTGGAGAAGTCGGCCTGCGTCGCGCCCGGGTTCACCGTCACCATGCTGCCGCCGATCGTGAAGGTGACCTGCGTGATGGCGTTGTAGACGCCGACGGTGCCGGAGCCGTTGCTGTCCGCCGTGGTTTCGTCGTAGCTGATCGAGAACTCGATGTCGTCGGTGGTGGTGACCGTGAGGCCGCCGTTGAACGCGGTGAAGGGTGCCGGGCCGGTCGTCAGGACCGAGAAAGGCAGGTTGCCCTCGATCATCTGAATGGCATGGCCGGGCGTGGCGATGGCGATGGCGCCAAGGAACCCGAGAACCGGCGCGAGACGCCTACAACCCACGGCTAGCCTCATCGATCCGCCTCCCCCATCTGCGACCACGCGGGGCGATTCCGCACCGCCGAATTGGTCATGATTCCCGCTCATCCGGCGGGTGATGGATGAAGGATAGCAGAACGATCGTTTTACCGCCATGGCGGCCTGACGCACCGGCGAGCAAGGGCGAGGTCTTTTGCTCGCCTTAGATGTGCTGTCGAAGCTTTAGGCTTCGCGCCGCGGCGCGACGGGGCGGCTCAGCGCTCGCCGGCGGCCGGGGCGATGTCCTGCAGGGCGGCGAGCACGGCGGCGACGTCGCCGGGGGAGCCGTCGACCAGGGAGTCGAACTGCTCGCGGTAGGCCTTCACCAGGCTGACGCCCTGGACCAGCAGATCGACGATCCGCCAGCCGCCGTCGGCCTGCCAGAGCCGCCACTCCACGGTCATCGAGGAGCCGTCGGCCAGCTTGAGCACGCGGCTGCGGACCTGGGCCCCCTTCTCGCCCTTCTGGCGCGCGGCCAGCACCTCCATCTCCACGCCCTCGAAGCCGAGATGGCCCTCGTAGACCGTGAAGAGATAGTCGGCGAAGACCTGGCGGAAGGCGGTCCGCTCCTCGGGCGAGGCCTTGTACCAGTGCTCGTCGAGGATGTAGCGGGTGATCACCTCGAAGTCGAAGCCGCTGTCGAGCAGGCCGCGGAAGACCTGCGCGCGCTCGCCCTCGCCGAGCTGATCGTTCGCCAGGAGAACTTGGGCCTCCGCCATGAATTGCTCGACGAAGGCACCGGCGTCGGCCCCCAGGTCCGGCTTGGTCGCCTGGGCGGCCTGGCCGCCGAGGACCCCGCCGACCAGGAAAGCGGCGGCGAAGAGAGCGGCCCGAAGAGGTCGTTTGCTCATGGGGCCTAAGCTAGGCCCCCTATGGTTATCGGCTGCTTAACGCCTTATCCGGTCACAATCTTGTCACGCCGCCCTGTCAGGGCAGCCCGTCGCGCCAATTGGGCCGCCGCGCTCAGGCCCGGAGGCGCTCGTTCGCCGGGTCCCAGACCGGCTCGGCCAGGACCTTGGCCGGGCGGCGCTCGCCGAGCACGAAGACGTCGAAGCTCGAGCCCGGCTCGGCCAGCGAGGGCTCGACGTAGGCGAAGCCGAGGCTCTTGCCGGAATAGTGGCCGTAGCCGCCGGAGGTGGTGACGCCGACCGCGCGGTCGCCGACCAGCACCGCCTCGCCGCCGTGCACGTCGCTGGTGCCCTTGTCGGTCTCGAAGTAGACGCAGATCTGCGAGACGCCCTGCTGCTTGACCCGCTGTGTCGCCGCCTTGCCGACGAAGTCCTCCTTGTCCCAGGCGACGAAGCGCTCCATGTCGGCCTCGACCATGGTGATCTCGTTGGTCAGCTCGGCCGCCCAGCCCTTGTAGGCCTTCTCCATGCGCAGCGAGTTGACGGCGTAGACGCCGAAGTCGGCGATGCCGTGCGCCTCGCCGGCCGCCCAAAGCGCCGCGTAGAGCGCCGGCAGGTCGGCCATCGGACAGTGCAGCTCCCAGCCCAGCTCGCCGACGTAGTTGACCCGCAGCGCCCGCAGCGCGATGCCGGCGACGGTGATCTCCTTGCCGGTCAGCCAGCGGAAGCCGCCGTTGCCGAGGTCCTCGTCGGTGACCTGCGCCAGCACGTCGCGCGCCCGCGGGCCGGCCAGCACCAGCACGCCAAGGTCGTCGGTGACGTTCCTGACCGTCACCCGCTCGCCCTCGCGGACGCCCTGGCAGAGGTGGTCGAAGTCGCGCTCCTCGGCGCCGGCGCCGGACAGCAGGTAGAAGCGGTCCTCGGCGAAGCGGGTGACCGTCACCTCGCCGGCGATGCGGCCCTCGGTGGAGAGGAAGTGCGCCAGGCCGATGCCGCCGTCGCGCTTCGGCATGCGGTTGGCGAGCAGCCGGTTGAGCATGGAGGCGGCATCCGGGCCCTCGACCTCGTACTTGGCGAAGCTGGAGAGATCGAGAATGCCGACGCGCTCGCGCACCGCCTTGCACTCCTCGGCGACGACCTCGAGCACGTTGTTGTGGCGGAAGCCCGCCTCCTCCTCGCGGCCGTCGAGCGAGAACCACTTGGGCCGCTCCCAGCCGTGCGCCTCGGTGTGCACCGCGCCCTTGGCCTCGAGGATCTCGAACAGCGACGAGGTGCGCGCCGGCCGGCTGGCCATGCGCTCGTGGCCCGGCAGGTGCAGGATGTACATGTGCTCGTAGTCCTGGTGCGACTTGGCCTTGGTGTAGTCGCCCGGCGCGTAGCCGCCGAAGCGCCGCGGGTCGAGACCGGCCATGTTGATCTCGGCGTCGCCGTGCACCATCCACTGGGCCAGGTACTTGCCGCTGCCGGCGCCGGCGGCGATGCCGATCGAGGCGCCGTTGCATTGCCAGAAGTTGCGCAGGCCCGCGGCGGGTCCGAGCAGCGGGTTGCTGTCCGGCGTGTGCGGGATGGCGCCGCAGACGATCCGCTTGATGCCGGCGTTCGCCCAGATCGGCATGCGCTCCAGCACGCGCTCGACGTAGGGCGCGATGCGGTCCATGTCGCCCTCGAAGAGCTCGTTCTCGGAGTCCCACTCCGGCCAGCCGCCGCGATGGGTCCAGCACTCGACCGAGTTCTCCAGCTCGTAGATGCCGATCAGGCCCGCCTTCTGCTCCTGCCGGTAGTAGGCCGCCGCGTAGGGGTCGCGCATCACCGGCATCTCTTCGTTGCGCTCGACGAACTCCTGGATCGGCTCGGTGACCAGGTAGGTGTGCTCCATGTTGGTGATCGGCACGTCGCTGCCGACCATCTGGGCCACCTGGCGGGCGTAGCAGCCGGCGGCGTTGACGACGTGCTCGGCGAGGATCGTGCCCTTCTCGGTCACCACCTGCCACTCGCCGCCCGGCTGGCTGTTGATCTCCAGCACGCGGTTGTTGCGGATGATGGTCGCGCCCATGTCGCGCGCGCCCTTGGCCATGGCGTTGCAGCAGCCGGCCGGGTCGACGTGGCCGTCGTCCAAGGTCCAGGCGCCGGCGATGACTCCCTCGGTGTCGACGAAGGGATTGATCCGCTTGATCTCGTCGACGCCGACCACCTGCATGCGGAAGCCGATCATCTTGGCGACGCCTTCCACGTGCCTGAAGTAGTCCAGCTCCTCCCGGTTGGTCGCGAAGCGGATGCCGCCGCAGCCGTGCCAGCTCACGTACTGGCCGGTCATGGCCTCGAGCTTCGGGTAGAGCGTGTTGCCGTAGTGATGGACCTTGGCCATGTTGTAGTCGGCGATGAAGCTCGGGCACTGGCCGGCGGCGTGCCAGGTCGAGCCCGAAGTGAGCTCGGCCTTCTCGATCAGCACGACGTCCTTCCAGCCCTCTTCGGCCAGGTGATAGAGCAGGCTGCAGCCCATCATGCCGCCGCCGACGATCACAACACGGGCATGGCTTTGCATTGCCGTTCCTCTCCTCGACTTTCGTTTCTTTTCTATCGCCCGACCGGAATCGGGCAACCGGCCTTCGGTCTTCGTCTCAGTTAGTCCAACAAACCTGCTGTCACCCTCGGACTTGATCCGAGGGTCCATCGACGTCCGAGACTCGGACCCCGATGGATTGCCGGGTCAAGCCCGGCAATGACAATTTAGCGGCAGGGCCCGGCTGCAGAGCCTCATTCCATTGCCATCGCTTCGAGCCTGTCCGTCAGGCCGCGCTGCTGGCCCGGCTGCCGGGCAGCATGGCCTCGCGCGGCAGCTTGATCGCGAAACGCTCGCGGAGCTGCGCATCGACCGCGGCATCGACGTGGCTCGGGAAGTGCCGGGCGAGCAGCTCGGCGGTCTTGGCCCGCGCCTTGTCGACGACGTCCGTCGAGCCTTGCTCGATCCATTCCTTCGGGCTCGCCCGGTCGCCGACGTCGGGATAGATGTACTCCGACTGCATCAGCTTCAGCGTCTGGTCGTGGCCGAGGAAGTGGCCCGGGCCGTTGACGCAGACTTCGCGCATCGACTCGAGCGACAGGCTTTCCTCGGTCACCTCGATACCGCGCACGCTGCGCAGGATGCTGCCGATCATGTCGTTGTCGATGACCAGGCTCTCGTGGCAGAAGCCGAGCAGGCTGGCGTGCATGCCGGCGGACTCGTAGATCATGTTGGCGCCGGCCTGGGCCAACAGCACTTCGGTGTAGCCCTTCTCGAAGCCGGACTGGGCGTCGGGCACCTTGGAGTCCGTCATGCCGGCCGGGATACCGCCGGGCAGGTCGTAGAACTGGGCCATCTGGGCGCAGGCCGCCATCAGGATCGCCTGCTCCCCGCTGCCGCCGCTCATCGCCCCGGTGCGCAGGTCGGAGACGAAGGGCCAGGGCCCGAAGATCGCCGGATGGCCCGGCACGATCAGGTTGACGTAGGCCAGCGCGCCGAGGCACTCGGCGACCTCCTGCACCACCGCGCCGGCCA
>JANQLT010000210.1 GCA_028280455.1 Kiloniellales bacterium | reverse complement strand
CCTCGAGGGGGAGGTCGGCGCGGAGCGCCGGGAGGGGGCTGGCGCGAAGCGCCGAAAGGCAAGCGTCTCTCGACGAGCCTCTACTCTGCCGGAAGAGTGCATCTTCCAGCCGCGGCAGCGTCTTGCACCCTTGGACCCGAAGCTAAACCGGACAGCAGTGGATCAAGTCCGAGGGTGACAGGTGGGTGTTCATCCGAATTTGGAAGCTCACGAAACAACGCGATTCGAGGCGGCTCAGGCGCTGAGCACCCTCAGCTCCGCCGGCAGACGAAGAGCCGGGTCTCGGCGCCGGTCTCGCGGCCCTCGATGGCCCAGCCGGTGGCGGCCAGCAGGTCGGCGAAGTCGGTCTCGCCGTGGTCGTTGACCCAGCCCTGGCGCCGCCGGTCGCGGGTCGAGATGGCGTCGTGGCAGCGGTAGCTGCAGATCAGCCGCGGCGCCGTGGTGGCGGCCTGCACCAGCAGCGCCGGCAGCTCGTGCAGGAACTCCAGGACCTCGAGGGCGACCACGACGTCGGCCTCGACCTCGGGCAGCTCGCCCCGGTTCAGGTCGATCACCGCGCAGTCCGGCGAGAAGGGCACCAGGTCGACCGGGGTGTATGTGCAGCCCTCGGGCAGCAGGGCGCGCAGCCGCATGGCGCCGGCGCCCAGGTCGAGCACCCGCTCGCCCGGCCGCAGGTGGGGCGCGGCCAGGGCGGCGCGGGCCTCGGCGCCCTCGGTCAGCTCGCTCGGGTCGCCCCAGCGCCAGGCGTCGGCGCCGCGCGCCAGGATCAGCGCCTCGGTTAGCACGCGGCGCTCCTCCGGGTCCTTGGTGCCGCGGTTCGAGGGCGCCATCGGCGGGATCGGCGCCGGGGGCCGGATGTAGGCCCGTTTCGGCTCGACGCCCGGCGCCAGCGAGAAGACGTTGCAGCTCCCCGCGCCGGGCACGAAGGGCAGCAGCGGGCCGCCGAGGTCGTGGCTCGGCAGCATGCGGTGCCGGAAGCCGAGCTTCTCCAGACGGGTGACCATGTCGATCATGGCCGAGAAGCCGGGCTGCTCGTCGAAGGCGCGGCCCTTCTCCCAGATGATCGCCTTGACCCGGCCCGTCTCGAGCAGCGCGGCGGCGCCCTCGACGACCTGCGGCTCGAAGCCCTCGACGTCGATCTTGATGATCGTCGGCCGCTCGGCCAGGGCCTCGCGCTCGGCCAGGAGCTGGTCCAGGGTGACCAGCGGCACCGAGACCGCGTAGCCCTGCGGCCGGAGGCCCTTGAGGCCGACGCCGCGCAGCGAATGGCCCATGGTCGAGTTGGCGACCAGGGGCGCGGTGCCGCCGCCGTCGCTGGCGCCGGCGCAGACCACCTCGATCTGGCTGTCGAGCTGGTTGCGCACCACCGCGTCGACCAGGCAGACGGCGTTCAGCGGATGGGCCTCGATCGCCAGCACCTTGATCTCGCCGCGCGCCCGGGTCGCCGCCGTCAAGGCCATGATGCCCCAGTGGGCGCCGACGTCGATGAAGAGGTCGCCCGGCTCCAGGTGGGAGTCGAGGAAGGCGCGGGTCGGGTACTCGAAGCCGCCGAAGCCGGCCTCGCGCTCGACCAGGTGCTTGATCGCCACGTCGGCCAGGAGCTGCGGCGGGATCGGCAGGTGGAAGCGCGGCCGGCCGCGCAGGTCCTTCACCGCCGAGGGCAGCATCAGCACGCCGTCCTTGGCCTTGGGAAGCTGGACCTTGCGCTTGTCCTCAGGCGCGGCGGCGTCCGGCTTCTGCATCTCGATGTTGACCATGGCGCGCTCTTCCGACCCTCGCCGATCAAACTAACATGGCTTCGCTAAGGAAAGGCATAGTGGCCCCTTCGGCCGCCTCAGCGCCCGATTGCCGTCTCGGCCTGCCAGAGCAGCAGGTCGTATAGCGGCTCGATCTCCTCGGCTTCCAGCCGCCCGTGAATGCCCAGGAAGGCCCTGATGTCCCGGCCGGTATAGCGGCCGACGAGGCCGGACTCGCCGACGAAGAGCGTGAAACGGGCGAGGTCCCGGGCGCGCAGGTGGCAGATCCGGCAGCGCTGCTCGTAGACGCCGCCGGCCGCGAGCTGCAGCCGGAACATCTCGGTGAGCTGCGCCGCATCGTCGGCCGGCAGCCCGCCGCGGTGGCTCAGCAGGAAGGCCTCGACGGGCCGGCCGTTGTCGCGGCCCCTGACGCCGTCCTCGGCCATGACCAGGGAGTCGCGGGCGAACGTGCCGGCATGCTCGCCGTGGCAGGCGGCGCAGCGGCTCTCGAAGAGCGCGTGCGGGTCCTCGGCGCCGGCCGCTTCCGCGAAGGCGACGAGTCCCAAAACGATCAACGCAACGCGCCAGGTCACAGTCTCGCTCTCCCGCTCGCTAGCCCTCAAACCAGCCTGCGATGAGTGGAACTCATCGCAGGCTGTATGGCGCTCAGACGCCACGCGGGCTTCTCCTCGCTTCGCTGCGGGCGCGCGGTCGCGCTTGCCAAGGCTCGACGAGTCGAGCTCATCGAGCCTTGGTACCAGGCGGCACGACCCGCCAGACGGCGGCGTTGCGCAGGTCGCTGTCCTCGATCTCGCGCGTGGTCTTGACCGCGTAGGCGATGATGCGCTCCAGGCCGACGCGCGGCATGTAGGTCCGGCCCGGATCGCCGACCAGCACCGCCGTGCCGCCCCGCGCCAGCTCTTGCAGCCAGTCCCAGACGCGCGCCGCCATGGGCCGCTCGTAGCAGACGTCGCCGGCCAGGACCACGTCCCAAGGCGCCGGCTGCCGGCCGATCAGGTCGGCCTCGTGGATCTCGAGCGCGACGCCGTTTAGAGCGGCATTGAGCCGCAGGGCGGCGCCGGCGAAGCGGTCGATCTCGCTGGCCTCGACCCGGGCCGCGCCGGCCTTCACGGCGGCGATGCCCTGGATGCCGCAGCCCGCGGCGAAGTCGAGGACCCGCTTGCCGGCCACCGTCTCGGGATGGTCGAGCAGGTAGCGGGCGAGGGCCTGGCCGCCCGCCCAGGCGAAGGCCCAATAGGGCGGCGGCAGGCCGACGGCCTCCAGCTCGGCCTCCGTCGCCTGCCAGATCGGCACCAGCTCGTTGGCCAGGTGCAGCTCGATCTCGGGTATCAGGGGCGGCGCCTCGACGGCTGTGTTGGCCATGACGAAGGCGGCGGGCTCGTCGCCGGCGGAGGCCCTGTCGCTCAAGCCGGGACTCCGCTCAAGCTAGGAGAGGGGGCTCGCGGCGACGATGCCGGCCAGCAGCAGCCAGCCGACGAAACGGTTCGATTTGATCTTGTCGAGGCAGTCGTTCGGATCGTCGATCCGCAGGGTCCGGACCTGCCAGGCGAAGTGCAGGGCGACCGCGGCGATGCCGAGCAGGAAGGGCCAGGCCAGGCCGGCGGCGAGGCCGGCCGCCGCGAACAGCAGCAGCGCCAGGGCGAAGAAGACGATCAGCCAGTCGCCGGTCCGCTCGCCGAGCTTGAGGGCCGTCGACTTGACCCCGATCAGGATGTCGTCCTCCTTGTCCTGGTGGGCGTAGATGGTGTCGTAGCCGAGCGTCCAGGCGATGCCGCCGAGATAGAGCAGCAGCGGCGGCCAGCCCAAGCTGCCCTCGTAGGCCGCCCAGCCGACCAGCGCGCCCCAGTTGAAGGTCATGCCGAGCCAGGCCTGCGGCCAATAGGTGATCCGCTTCATGAAGGGATAGGCGAAGACCAGGAGCAGGGAGGCCGCGCCGACGGCGATGGTCAAGAGGTTGAACTGCAGCAGCACGACCAGGCCGGTCAGTAGCTGCAGGGCGAGGAAGACCCAGGCCTGCCGCAGGCCGACCTGGCCCGAGGCGATCGGCCGGTCGGCGGTGCGCGCCACCCTGGCGTCGTAGTCGCGGTCGACGATGTCGTTGTAGGTGCAGCCGGCGCTGCGCATGATCAGCGCGCCGAGCGCGAAGAGCAGGACGGGCAGCAGCGGTGGCAGCTCGCCGTGGCTGGCCGCCGCCATGGCCAGCGACCACCAGCAGGGGAACAGCAGCAGCCAGACGCCGAAAGGCCGGTCGATTCGGGCCAGGCTGAGGTAGGGCCGCAGCGCTTCGGGGGCGAGGCGGAAGCTCCAGTGGTCGCGGCGAATGTCGCTCGCCGCCGTTGTCTCCAGGGGCTCCGTCATGGCGTAATCATGGGCGGCGCCCGAGCCCGGCACAAGGCCGGCGAGCGCTCTACGAAGGCGGCGCCTCAATCGAATTGCGGCATCGCGCGTTTCATGAACTGATCGAACAAGGGCACCGTGAAGGCCGTCTCGCCATGGGAAGGCGAGAAGATCATGCCCTTCTTGATCAAGTTGTTTCTCGTTGGAGCGACACTGCTAACCTTGAGGCCCAATGTCTCTGCGATGTTTCCCGAGCGATGCGTGCCCGGCCCGAACTCTGCCAGGGCCCTCATGTATCGCTTTTCGGCGTTCGTGCAGCGGTCGAAGCGAACCTTGAAGAAGCTCTGGTCCAGTTCGTTCAGAGACGTCGTCGTTGCCTTCACGACGTCGTGCTTTCGAATGACGTTCCCGTCCGCAATGTTCCAGGAGTCATGCCCCCACTGCTGGAGGAAATAGGGATACCTCTCGGTCGTCTCGAGAATCTGATCCAGAGCGTCGTCGTGGATGGCGGCATTCTCGCTTTCGATTGGCTTCCTGATTGCCTGTGTTGCCTCATCGTTGCTCAGAGGGCCAATGGCAGGAAAACGAAACAGCCTCTCCGCGTAGGACTTCGAGTTGCCGGCCAAGCTGAGTATCTGAGGCAAGCCAGCGCCGATCATGATCAGAGGTAGGCTTCTCTGATTGGCATGGTGCAAGGCCATGATGATCGCGCTGAATTCCTCACTCGAAAGGTACTGAAGCTCATCGAGTATCAAGCTGACGGGCTTTCCAGCCGCCTGCGCGGCTTGCGCCACGATTTCGATGAGCTGCGGAAGGTCGGCTTCGAGATCCCCGCTGTCCGCGGTGCCGCGTTCCGGCTCCATCGAAAGGCCGACCTCCACCTCGCCGACGGACATGCGGAACGCACTGACGAAGCTCCGAAGGACGCGCAAGCCCAGCCGCGCTTTCGCCTTGGCGCTCTCGAAGTCACTCAGTTTGTAGAGGGCCGTGCGCAGGCTCGGTACCAAGAGCTCCGGCAACGACTTGCCTTCATGAACCTCCAAGAAGATGACAAGGTAGGTTCTGGAGTCCGCGAGGTCTTTGATCTTGTTCAGCAGGACCGTCTTTCCCACGCCGCGTAAACCGACCAGGATTTGACTCTGTGCAGGCCGACCTATCTCAACTCGCCCCAGAGCGGTGTCCGCGTCGGCTATCACGTCAGCTCGGCCTGCAAGCTCTGGCGGCGGATTGCCGGCGCCAGGCGCGAAGGGATTTCGAATTCGGTCCATATCAAGTCAGATTATATAATTATAGCAAGAATTCACAATATATGGCTAAACTCCTCATGGGTTCAGGGGATTGGCTCTCTGAACCGCAGCAGTTCCGCTGGCAAATCAGATGACTGAGGCTGCCTGCGCCACCCGACTCTTCGTCGAGGACGATCTGGCCGCGGGCCGGAGCGTCGGCCTCGACCACGCGCGCGCGCACTTCCTGCGCTCGGTGCTGCGGCTCGGCCGGGGCGCGGCGGTCGCCCTGTTCAACGGCCGCGACGGCGAGTGGCGGGCGCGTATCGAGGGCCTCGGCAAGGGCTGGGCCTCGCTGGAGGTCGAGGCGCCCCTGCGGCCGCAGGACGCGACGCCGGACATCTGGCTGCTGTTCGCGCCGATCAAGCGCGCCCGCATCGACTTCCTGGCGGAGAAGGCCACCGAGCTGGGGGTCGCGCGCCTGCTGCCGGTGACCACGCGGCACACCGCGGTCTCGCGGGTCAATTGTGAGCGACTGGCGGCCAATGCCCGGGAGGCGGCGGAGCAGTGCGAGCGGCTTTCCGTCCCCGAGGTGGCCGAGCCGCGGCGGCTGTTCGATCTGCTCGCCGACTGGCCCTGCGAGCGCCGCCTGCTTGTTTGCGCCGAGGCCGGCGCGGCGCGGCCCTTGGCCGAGGTGCTGGGCGAGGCCGCCGATGGGCCCCGCGGGCCCTGGGCGCTCTTGACCGGACCGGAGGGCGGCTTCGCCGAGAGCGAGCTTGACGCCCTGCGCAAACTCCCTTTTGTTACGACCGTCGGCTTGGGGCCGCGTGTCCTCCGATCCGACACGGCCGCGCTGGCGGCGCTGGCCTGCTGGCAGGCCGTGCTGGGCGACGGTCGCGACGGTCCCCCCCGCGACTAGAGGCGGCGCGAGACAGCCCACAGACACGACCGCTCCGGTCACCACGCCAAGCTCCGACAAGACAGGACCGCCATGTCCGCTCCGCCGCAAACTCCTGGCGAGCCGATCACCGATAGGGGCCAACTGGTCGCCTACCTGGAAGCCGGCTGCAAGCCGCCGGCCGACTGGCGCATCGGCACCGAGCACGAGAAGTTCGCCTACCGCTGGCGCGACCTGCGGCCGCTCGCCTACGACGGCGAGCCCGGCATCCGCGGCCTGCTGGAGGAGATGCAGCGCTTCGGCTGGACGCCGCTCATGGAAGGCGAGACCCTGATCGGCCTGACCATGAAGGGCTGCAACATCACCCTGGAGCCCGGCGGCCAATTCGAGCTCTCGGGCGCGCCGCTGGAGACGGTGCACCAGGCCTGCCGCGAGGTGAACACGCACCTCAACCAGGTGCGCGAGTGCAGCGAGCCGATGGGCGCCGGCATGATCGGCATGGGCTTCCAGCCCAAGTGGCCGCTCTCCGAGATCCCGCGCATGCCCAAGGCGCGCTACGGCATCATGCGTGCCTGGATGCAGAAGAAGGGCAAGCTCGGCCTCGACATGATGCACCGGACCTGCACGATCCAGGTCAACCTGGACTATGCCGACGAGGCCGACATGGTGCGCAAGTTCCGCGTCGGCCTGGCGCTGCAGCCGGTGGCGACCGCGCTCTTCGCCAACTCGCCCTTCACCGAGGGCGCGCCCAACGGCTACCTCTCCTACCGCAGCCATACCTGGACCGACACCGATCCGGACCGCTGCGGCATCCTGCCCTTCGTCTTCGAGGAGGGCATGGGCTTCGAGCGCTACGTCGACCACGTGCTCGACGTGCCGATGTACTTCGTCTATCGCGACGGCGAATACATCGACGCCTCCGGCCAGTCCTTCCGCGATTTCCTCGAGGGCAGGCTGCCGGCGCTGCCGGGCGAGGTGCCGACGACCTCCGACTGGGCCGACCACCTGACGACCCTGTTTCCGGAGGTGCGCCTCAAGCGCTTCCTGGAGATGCGCGGCGCCGACGGCGGCCCCTGGGATTCGATCTGCGGCCTGCCGGCCCTCTGGGTCGGCCTGCTCTACGACCAGACGGCGCTCGACGCCGCCTGGGACCTGGTCAAGGACTGGAGCCTGGAGGAGCATCAGACCCTGCGCGACAGCGTGCCGCGCCAGGGCCTCGACACGCCCTTCCGCGGCGGCAGCGTGCGGCAGGTGGCCCAGCGGGTCCTGGCCATCGCCGAGTCGGGGCTGCGCGGCCGCAACAGGCTCGATTCCTGGAAGCGGGACGAGTCGCACTTCCTCGGCCAGCTCCAGGAGGTCGCCGCCGGCGGGCCCTGTCCGGCCCAGGGCCTGCTCGAGGCCTTCCACGAGGAGTGGGACGGCAACATCGACAAGCTCTACGCCGACATCGCCTACTGAGCGGCTGCGACTCCGCAGCCTCTACGGGACCCCGAATGGGGTGAGAGCCGCGGCTGGGGAACCGCGGCTCTCTTGGGTACGAGGGTAGCTACGAAAATGGGGAAGGGCTAGATCTCCACCCTATGGCCTAGTTGGTTAATAAAGAGTTAACGCCATCTGCTGAAATCGAGGGTGCTGTCGCGGCGCCCCAGGAAACCCAGGGAATCTCGGAATGCTCAAGCATCACAAGCCGTTAGACATAGCGCCGCCGTTCTCGGCCTACAGCCATGGCGTCGAGGTGGCAGCCGGCGCCCGCTGGCTGCACATCTCCGGCCAGGTGGGAATCACGCCCGAGGGCGCGGTGCCGGCGGATCTGGAAGCCCAGACCGAGCAGGCCTGGCGCAATGTCCTGGCCGTGCTGGCTGCCGCCGACATGGGCCCGCACGACCTGGTCAAGGTGACCGGCTACGTCACCCGCAAGGAGGCCGTGCCGTTCTTCCGCGAGGTTCGCGACCGCCTGCTGGACGGCGCCGAGCCGGCCTCGACCCTGGTCGGCGTCGGCGGCCTGGCGCACCCGGACTGGGTCGTCGAGATCGAGGCGGTGGCGGCGAAGGCGCCTGATACCAAGCTGCGATGAGGTCCCCTCATCGCAGCTTGGCAAGCGCGACCGCGCGCCCGCAGCGAAGCGAGGAAAGCCTGCGTGGCGCTTGAACGCCATACGG
>JANQLT010000189.1 GCA_028280455.1 Kiloniellales bacterium | reverse complement strand
GATCGCCGCCGTCAGGGTCGTCTTGCCGTGATCGACATGACCAATCGTGCCAACGTTGCAGTGCGGCTTGTTACGCTCGAATTTCGCCTTCGCCATCGCTTCCCAGCTCCGTCGTCTCTATCTCGTCTCGCCTATCGACGCTCTTGTCAGGCCAGCTTGGCCACGACCTGGTCGGCCACGGCCTGCGGCACCCGCGCGTAGTGATCGAAGTGCATGGTGTACTGCGCGCGGCCCTGGCTCATCGAGCGCAGGTTGTTGACGTAACCGAACATGTTGGCCAGCGGCACCATGGCGGTGATGACCCGGGCGTTGCCGCGGGTGTCCATGCCGGAGACGTTGCCGCGCCGGCTGTTCAGGTCGCCGATGATGTCGCCCATGTATTCCTCGGGCGTCACCACCTCGACCTTCATCATCGGCTCCATGAGCACCGGGCCGGCCTTGGCCGCGCCCTCGCGGAAGGCCGCGCGGGCGGCGATCTCGAAGGCCATGACCGAGGAGTCGACGTCGTGACTGGCGCCGTCCACCAGGGTCGCCTTGAAGTCGATCACCGGGAAGCCGGCGATGACGCCGGTCTCGCGGGCGCTGTTCAGGCCCTTCTCGACGCCGGGCACGAACTCGCGCGGCACGTTGCCGCCGACCACGGCGTTCTCGAAGATCATGCCCTCGCCGGGCTCGAGCGGCTCGAAGACGATCTTGACCCGGGCGAACTGGCCGGAGCCGCCGGTCTGCTTCTTGTGGGTGTAGTCGATCTCGGCCTGGCGCGAGATGGCCTCGCGGTAGGCCACCTGCGGCGCGCCGACGTTGGCGTCGACCTTGAACTCGCGGCGCAGGCGGTCGACCAGGATCTCCAGGTGCAGCTCGCCCATGCCCTTGATCACGGTCTGGCCGCTCTCGACGTCGGTCGAGACCTGGAAAGAGGGGTCCTCCTGGGCCAGGCGGCCGAGCGCGACGCCCATCTTCTCCTGGTCGCCCTTGGTCTTGGGCTCGACCGCGACCTCGATGACCGGGTCCGGGAACTCCATGCGCTCGAGCACGACCGGCTTGGTCGGGTCGCAGAGCGTGTCGCCGGTGGTCGTGTTCTTGAGGCCCGCGATGGCGACGATGTCGCCGGCATGGGCCAGCTTCACGTCCTCGCGGTGATTGGCGTGCATGTGCAGCATGCGGCCGATCCGCTCGCGGTTCTCCTTGACCGAATTGAGCACGGACTCGCCGCTCTTGAGCACGCCGGAGTAGACCCGCACGAAGGTCAGCGAGCCGACGAAGGGATCGGTCATGATCTTGAAGGCCAGGGCCGAGAGCGGCTCGTCGTCGCTGCTCTTGCGGGTGACCGCCTCGTCGGTGCCGGGCTTGACGCCCTTCATGTCCGGCACCTCGACCGGCGAGGGCAGGTAGTCGACGACGGCGTCGAGCAGCGGCTGCACGCCCTTGTTCTTGAAGGCCGTGCCGCAGAGCACGGGCACGAAGGAGAGGCCGCAGGTGCCCTTGCGGATGCAGCGCTTCAGGGTCTCCTCGTCGGGCTCGTTGCCCTCGAGGTAGGCCTCCATCGCCGCGTCGTCCTGCTCGACGGCCAGCTCGATCAGCTTCTCGCGCGCCTCGGCCGCGCTGTCGGCCAGCTCGGCGGGGATATCCTCCAGCTCGAACTCGGCGCCCAGCGACTCGTCCTTCCAGACCACCGCCTTCATGGCGATCAGGTCGACCACGCCCTTGAACTCGGCCTCCGCGCCGATCGGTAGCTGCAGGATCATCGGCGTGGCGCCCAGCCGGTCGACGATCATCTCGCAGCAGCGCTCGAAGTTCGCGCCGATGCGGTCCATCTTGTTGACGAAGCAGATGCGCGGAACCTTGTACTTGTCCGCCTGACGCCAGACCGTCTCGGACTGCGGCTCGACGCCGGCCACCGAGTCGAAGACCGCCACGGCGCCGTCGAGCACGCGCAGCGAGCGCTCGACCTCGATGGTGAAGTCGACGTGGCCCGGCGTGTCGATGATGTTGATGCGGTGGTCGTTCCAGAAGCAGGTGGTCGCCGCCGAGGTGATGGTGATGCCCCGCTCCTGCTCCTGCTCCATCCAGTCCATGGTGGCCGCGCCATCATGCACTTCGCCGATCTTGTGGGAGCGGCCGGTGTAGTAGAGCACACGCTCGGTGGTCGTGGTCTTGCCGGCATCGATGTGGGCCATGATGCCGATATTGCGGTAGCTCTGAAGCGCGGTCGTACGGGACATGGGACTGCTCTCTCGCGGGTTACCAGCGATAGTGCGAAAAGGCCTTGTTGGCCTCCGCCATCCGGTGAGCATCCTCCCGCTTCTTGATGGCCGTGCCGCGGTTGTTGGCGGCGTCGAGCAGCTCGTTGGCGAGCCTTTGGACCATCGTGTTCTCGTTGCGCGCCCGGGCGGCACCGATCAGCCAGCGGATCGCCAGGGCCTGGGCGCGGTCGGGGCGGACTTCGACGGGCACCTGGTAGGTGGCACCGCCGACGCGGCGCGAGCGGACCTCGACCTCGGGCTTCACGTTGCCGAGGGCGTCATGAAAAACGCGGATCGGGTCCTGCCCGCCGCGTTTCTCGATCTGGTCGAAAGCGCCATAGACGATGTTCTCAGCGACGGACTTCTTGCCGTCGTACATGAGGACATTCATGAACTTGGTCAGGACGATGTCGCCGAACTTGGCGTCCGGCAAGATCTCCCGTTTTTCGGCGCGGCGACGTCGCGACATGGCTGCTCTGCTCCCTGCCGCTACTTCGGCCGCTTGGCGCCGTACTTGGAGCGCCGCTGCCGGCGGTCCTTGACGCCTTGGGTGTCGAGCGTGCCGCGGATGATGTGGTAGCGCACGCCGGGCAGGTCCTTGACGCGGCCGCCGCGGATCATCACCACGGAGTGCTCCTGCAGGTTGTGACCCTCGCCGGGGATGTAGCTGGTGACCTCGAACCCGTTGGTCAGGCGCACGCGGGCGACCTTTCTCAGGGCCGAGTTCGGCTTCTTCGGCGTGGTCGTGTAGACACGCGTGCAGACGCCGCGCTTTTGCGGGCAGGCCTCGAGGGCCGGCACCTTGTTGCGCGTGACAGGAGCCTGCCGCGGCTTGCGGATGAGCTGGTTGATCGTCGGCATTTGAGTCTTTCCAAGGCCGGCCATCTGCCTCACGGGCAAGAACCGCATGGGAGCGACAAAGCAGCTCCCGGCGGTTCCCTGGCCGCCGTCATCGGCGTTTTTTGTTCCCGTAATCGACGAGACTGCGTCTGGACCGCTTGGGTCCACCACCAGCCCCCAAAAGCGGGCGCATACTATGAGCGGCCCCAACCCCCGTCAAGCGGTGAATCGGGCGATTTTTAGCGGAATTCCGGGGGCTTGCGGGGCTCGGCGGGCCCGGATCGCGACGACAGATCGCGACCCGGGCCGGCCAGAACTTGAAATATTATTACAAGCCAAGCCGCCCGATCGGCTCAGGCGACCGAGGACTGCTCCTCGACCGGCTCCTCGCCCTCCTGGGCCAGCAGGGCGGCCTCTTCACGGGCCTCGAGGATCTCCTTGTCGCGGTCGGCGGCCAGGGTCTTGACCCGGTTCATCACCGCGCCGGTGCCGGCCGGGATCAGGCGGCCGACGATGACGTTCTCCTTGAGGCCGACCAGGTCGTCGGTCTTGCCCTGGACCGCCGCCTCGGTCAGCACCCGGGTGGTCTCCTGGAAGGAGGCCGCGGAGATGAAGGAGCGGGTCTGCAGGCTGGCCTTGGTGATGCCCTGGAGCACCGGCTTGGCCTCGGCCACCTCGAAGCCCTCGTCGGACATGCGGTGGTTGACCAGCTCCATCTCCTCCCGGTCGACCTGCTCGCCGACCAGGAAGGTGGTGTCGCCGGGCGCCGTGATCTCGGCCTTCTGCAGCATCTGGCGGCAGATCACCTCGATGTGCTTGTCGTTGATCTTGACGCCCTGCAGCCGGTAGACGCTCTGGATCTCGTTGATCAGGTAGTCCGCCAAGGCCTCGACGCCCATGACCTCGAGAATGTCGTGCGGCACCGGGTTGCCGTCCATCAGCAGGTCGCCGCGCTCGACGTAGTCGCCTTCCTGCACGGAGATGTGCTTGCCCTTGGGGATCAGGTATTCCTTGGACTCCTTGCCCTCCTCCTCGGGCACCACGACGATCCGCCGCTTGGTCTTGTAGTCGCGGCCGAACTCGACCCGGCCCGCGGTCTCGCTGATGATCGCGTAGTCCTTGGGCTTGCGGGCCTCGAAGAGCTCGGCGACGCGCGGCAGGCCGCCGGTGATGTCGCGGTTCTTGGAGCTTTCCCGCGGGATCCTGGCGATCACGTCGCCGGCCTTGATGTGGGCGCCGTTGTCGACCGACAGGATGGCGTCGACCGACATGAAGTAGCGGGCCTCCAGGCCGTTGGCGAGCTTGACCACCTCGCCGTCCTCGGAACGCAGGGTGATGCGCGGCCGCAGCTCGTTGCCCTTGGGCTGCTGCTTCCAGTCGATCACCACGCGGTTCGAGATGCCGGTGGTCTCGTCCATCACCTCGCGCATCGAGACGCCTTCGATCAGGTCGACGTAGCTGGCGATGCCCTCGCGCTCGGTGATGATCGGCAGGGTGTAGGGATCCCACTCCGCCAGGGTCTGGCCCTTGGTGACCTCGGCCCCGTCGTCGCAGAGCAGCCGGGCGCCGTAGGGAATCCGGTGCCGGGCCCGCTCGCGCTTGCCGCTGTCGTAGAGCGCCAGCTCGAGGTTGCGGCCCATGACCACGGGCACGCCCTCGGAGTTCATGACCACGTTGCGGTTTCGGATCACCACCGTGGCATCGACCGAGGCCTCGACGCTCGACTGCTCGGCGCCGCGCTGGGCGGCACCGCCGATGTGGAAGGTCCGCATGGTGAGCTGGGTGCCCGGCTCGCCGATCGACTGCGCGGCGATCACGCCGACCGCCTCGCCGACGTTGCAGACGGTGCCGCGGGCCAGGTCGCGGCCGTAGCAGCGGGCGCAGATGCCGCCCTGCGAATCGCAGGTCAGGGCCGAGCGGATCTTGACCTCGTCGATCCCGCCGAGCTCGATGCGGTCGACCGTCTCCTCCTCGATCAGCTCGCCGGCCGGCACGATGACCTCGCCGGTGAGCGGGTCGACGATGTCGACCGAGGCGGTGCGGCCGAGGATGCGGTCACCCAGGGGCGCGATGATCTCGCCGCCCTCGATCACCGCCTTGACCGTCAGGCCCCGCTCCGTGCCGCAGTCCCGCTCGATGATGATGCAGTCCTGCGCCACGTCGACCAGGCGGCGGGTCAGGTAGCCCGAGTTCGCGGTCTTGAGCGCGGTGTCGGCCAGGCCCTTGCGGGCGCCGTGGGTCGAGTTGAAGTACTCGAGGACCGTCAGCCCCTCCTTGAAGTTGGAGATGATCGGCGTCTCGATGATCTCGCCCGAGGGCTTGGCCAT
>JANQLT010000150.1 GCA_028280455.1 Kiloniellales bacterium | reverse complement strand
AACGAACCGCCCCCTCACCCGGCTCCGGCTAAGCTCAGCCTTCGGCTTCGCTAAGCCTCCACAGCCCTCTCCCCCGTCGGGGGAGAGGGATGCGCAGGCTTGGTGAGGCGTAGCCGAGCCTAGCCGGAGCCGGGTGAGGGGGCGGTTCGTTTCGATGTCGACGGCTGCCGTGACGAACCCGCCGAAGCAGGGAGCCTCCTAGAGGCTCTTGAGGTACTCGACCAGGTCCCGGCGCTGTTCGTCGGTGAAGGCGGGGCCGATGACGCCCTTGCCGTTCGGGCCGCTTCTGAACTCGTGGCCGCGATTGTGGTTGCCGGCGATCTTGGTGTCGAGCTTGAAGCTGCCCGAGATGCACTCGGTGCTGTAGCCGACTTTCTCCGTGTCGAACTGCCGGCTGCCGAGACAGAAGGTCTCCGGCCTTTCGTTCGCGGGACCGAGCAGGTCCCAGAGCGTCGGCACCGAGCCGTTGTGCAGGTAGGGCGCGGTAGCCCAGATGCCGTCGAGCGGCCGGGCCTTGTAGACCGGCTTGGCCTGGATGCAGTTCGGCCGGTTGCCGTTCATGGCCTCGCGCTGCTCCGGCGGGATGTCGTTGGCGTCGTACCAATAGTTCACGGTCTTCTCGACGACGGCGGCCAGAGCGACGCCGAAGGAAGCGTCGGTGGTGGGCTTGCCATCCTCGTCGTAGCAGGCGCCCAAGCGCCCGCGGTCTTCGAAGTCGCGGACGTCGAGGTACTTCGGCAGCTCGATCCTGCGGTCGATCAGCACGCGGGCCTGCGCGGCGTCGGTGCCGAGGTAGTCGATGTCGATCTCCTTGAGCACGAGGTAGCGCTCGTCGGCCTTATTCGGCGGCAGCCACTGCTTCACTTTCCAGAAGGCGTCGGGATCGCCCCAGCCCGGGTCCTTCACCGGCGGCAGGTGGCAGCCCGCGCAGTGCTCTCGGTAGAGCTCGCGGCCGCGGTCGACGCGCGCGTTGTCGAGCGCGCCCAGATAAGTCGCCGGCCATTCGGGCGCGCGCAGGCCCTTGAAGCCGAGCTTGCCCGAGAAGGGATTGTCGCCGGCAATCATCTGCTCCATGTCGTGGATCTCGCGCACCCGGACCTGGCTTGCGTAGAGTGGGGCCATGGGGTCGTTCGGCGCCTTCATGTTGACCTGCGCCAGGACTCCGAGCGCCTCGCCGGCATTGCGCACCATCGGCTGCATGATCGAGGCGTCATACTGAACCCAGAGGAACCAGGGCGCGTCCCAGATGTGCGGGAAGTTCACCGGCGCGTCGGTCGGCGCGATGTTGACCGAGGCATCGAAGCCTTGGGCGCCGAGCAGGTCGACGAAGAAGACCTGGTTGCCGATCCGGTTCAGCGCGTCGAGGCGCGCGAAGCCCTCCTCGACACTCATCTTGGAGGCCGGCTTCTGCAGATCGGTGACGGCTTTGAGCTTCGCGAGCAGCGCGTCGAGCGCGGAGGAGAGCTGGGCTTTCCGGGCCTCGCTGTGGTTGGGGCCGAGCAGAGAGTCGGCGAAGCGGCTGAAACGGCCGGGCACGTATTTCGTATAGACCAAGGACAGCCCGATGGCGGTGCGCAGTTTGCCGAGGTCGATCAGGGCCGGCGCGCCGTCGATGCGCAGGCTGACGCCCTCGTGCTCCAGATGACCCGTGTGACAGGCGGCGCAGGTCAGGCCGATGGCCTCGCCGTTTCGCACGAAGCCGACCGGCAGCGCCTTGGGGTTGCCCTCGTAGTAGGTGCGGTCGTAGGTGCCTTCGCTGCCGTGCTTGCGGCCATAGCCGGCGGTGCCGAAGCCGTACTCTCCGCTATCGGCGTCGCCCTCGACGCCCACCGGGCTCGGGATGAAGCCGAAGCGGGTCAGGTAGTCGATGTCCGAGAGCTTCTTGGGCTTCTCGAAGAGGTAGAGCTCCGGGCGCTCGAGGACCATGAACCAAGCGAAAGGCACGGGCAGGGTCGAGGTGCCTTGGTTGGCGTGGTGGAACCAATGGCGCTCGTGGTCGTTCCAGTTCTGGTCCAGCCAGACAGCCTTTTTGGCGGGCTCGTAGTCCGGGAGGGTCGGCGCGCAGCCCGCGGCGGCCAGGCAGGCCAGCAGGCCGGTCAAGACAGCGGCTCGGATCATGGTCACTCACCCCGTTGCTAGGCGCCGGCGGAGGCAGCCGCACCGGCGGTTGTTGGTCTTGTTGTTCATTTGATAATCTATGGTAGCATAGTCGGATATTTCCTGCGCGCTAAATCGCGGCCTGCCCGTCACAGGGCTCAGGGCCGTCATCGCTCTCCGTCGCAGAAAGTGTACGGATCGGGCGCCGATCTCCTACTGCGCCACCCAGCTTTGCGCCGCGCCCGCCCCAGATTTCTCACATGCCGGTCGGGACCAGAAACGGCGCCTTTCTGGCCAGGCGGCGCCGGTCGACGGCGCTTCGAGGCCGCTGGCGCCCCTTGCCGAGCCTTTTATGCGAACGATCGTTCCAGCCTATTGACGCTCGCCGGCGCGCCACAATATTAGAGCGAACGATCATTCACTTTATGACGATGCCGAGTGAGATGCCCTACCTGCTGTCCGACACACCGCCTTCTGCCGCCCAGGGGACGCGCCCATGAGCGGTGCCGGCGGCTCGGTGTCGCTCGCGCGCGCGACCCTCGTCTTCGAGTGGAAGCGCTACCTGGCGGCCGTGCTGGCGGTGGCCTTCTCGGGGCTCCTGGTGCTCGTGCAGGTCGGGCTGCTGCTCGGCCAGTTCGGCACCGTCACCGTCATCGTCGACCGGGCGCAGGCCGACCTCTGGGTGGTCGCCGCCAACACCGAGAGCTTCGACCTGGCGCGGGAGATGCCGAGCCGCATCGAGATGCGCCTGCGCATGCACCCGGAGGTCGAGACGGTCCAGCAGATGGTCTCCGGCCTCGGCGACTGGCGCACCCGCGACGGCGGCAAGGTGACGGTCTACATCTGGGGCCTGGACACCGACGCGGACAGCCTGAGCTGGCCCGTCTCGCTCGATACCGCGCTGCGCGACCGGCTTCGCGAACCCGGCAGCGTCCTGGTCGACGTCGTCGACACCAACAAGCTCAAGGCCGGGATCGGCGAGACCGCCGAGATCAACAACCGGCGCATCAGGCTCGCCGGCCTGACGGAGGGTTTCCGCGCGATCGGCGGCGCCAACGTGCTGAGCTCGATGACCACGGCCCGGGAGCTGCAAGGCGAGGCCCTGGACCAGGACTATGCCCAGTACTTTCTCGTCAAGCTGGCCGACCCGACGAGAGCGGCGCTGGTGCGCGACCAGCTACAGCCCTGGGAGGAGGATCCAGAGTTCTGGGTCCTGACACCGGCCGAGCTCTCCGTCATGTCGCAGGTCTACTGGCTGCTGGAGTCCGGATCCGGCGTCGGCTTCGGCTTCTCCGCCGTGCTGGCGCTGCTGGTCGGCGTGGCCATCACCAGCCAGACCTTGCGGGGCGCGATCCTCGCCGCCCTACGCGAGTACGCGACGCTGCGCGCCCTCGGCGTGTCGCTGCCGTCCCTGCGGCGGGTCGTGCTCGAGCAAGCCTGGTGGGTCGGCGTCGCCGGCCTGCTGGTGACCGGTCTCCTGACCTGGGCCATCTACGCGACGGCGAAGGCCAACTACGTCGCCATCGCCTTTCCCTGGTGGGCCGTCGGCGGCGCGTCCTTCTTCACGATCGCCGTCGCGCTCCTCTCGGGGCTGCTGTCCTTGCAGCCGCTCTACAAGACCGAGCCGGCGGAGCTTCTGCGATGACCCCGGCCCTGGCGCAGCCCTTGGAGAGCGAGGCCGAGATCAGCATCGCGGCCGAGGGCATCGAGCGCTCCTTCGCGACCGGCAAGACGGTCAACCGGGTCCTGAAGGGCATAGCGCTCGATATCCGTCCCGGCGAGCTGACCTTGATCATCGGCCCCTCCGGCTCCGGCAAGAGCACGCTGATCGCCGTCTTGAGCGGCCTGCTGCGGCCGGACGCCGGCAGGGTGTCGGTCCTGGGCGCGGACCTCTGGTCCCTGCCGCAAAGCCGGATCGACGCCTTCCGGCTGGAGAACTGCGGCTTCGTGTTCCAGGGCTTCAACCTCTTCTCGGCCCTGACGGCGCGCGAGCAGGTCATGCTGCCGCTGAAGTACATGGGCGTCACCGGCAACCGGGCCCGGGAGGCGGCCGAGGCGGTCCTGACGGAGGTCGGGCTCGGTGCGCAGATGAACCTGCGGCCGCTGGAGCTCTCGGGCGGCGAGAAGCAGCGGGTGGCGATCGCCCGGGCCCTGGTCAAGCGGCCCCGCCTGATCTTCGCCGACGAGCCGACCAGCAGCCTCGACAGCGAGAACGGCCGCATCGTCATCTCCCTGTTGCACAAGGCGGCGCAGGAGCGCGGCGCGACGGTGGTCGCGGTGTCGCACGACCAGCGCCTGATGACCCATTCCGACCGGGTCGTCACGCTCGAGGACGGCGAGATCCGGCGCGACGAGCGGCAGGCGCCATCACGTGACTTTCGCAGAGGAGTCGAGCCATGACCGGACGAAGACTGGCGATCTGGGCGGTGGTCGCCGCCGCGGCCCTGGCCGTCGCGGTCATGTCCTGGGACGAGCTGGTGGCCCGCTCGCCGAGCCCCACGGCGGCCGGTGAGGCATGGAGCGCGCCGAGCGGCGACAGCGCGCGCTACGCGGCCATGGCGCGGGGCCTGGTCGACGTCGAGGGCGGCATCATCAAGCTGGCCGCCAGCCGGGACGGCATCGTCCGGCAGGTGCTCGTCGAGGAGGGCGACCGCGTCGAACAGGGTCAGGTGCTGGCGGTCCAGGACGACCGCAGCGCGCGCCTCAACCTGGACGTCGCGGAGGCCGAGCGCGAAGAGGTCGGCGCCCGGCTCGCGCTGCTCAAGGTGCGCTACGCCGCCGCGGCGCGCGAGCGGCGCCGGATCGCGCCCCTGGCCGCCAAGGGCGCGGCGTCGCAGCGGGCGCTCGACGAGCGGGACGACCGGGCGCGCTTCCTGAGCGCCGAGATCGCCGCGACCGAAGCCGAGCTTCGCACGGCGCAGGCCCGCAAGGCGGTGGCGGCCTACGAAGTCGAGCAGCGCACGATCCGCGCGCCGGTGGACGGCTGGATCGTCCGGCGCCAGGCGCGCCCGGGCGACGGCGCCAGCACGCTCAACGTGACCACCCTGTTCTGGCTGGTGCCCGACACGCCGCGCATCGTCCGCGCCGAGGTGGAGGAGCAGTTCGTCGCCGGCCTGGCGGTCGGCATGGCCGCCGAGATCGTGCCGGAGTCCGACGAGACCAAGGCCTACCGGGCGAGGGTCGTCCGCATCGGCCGGATCCACGGCCCGAAGCGCCCCGTCGCCTACGACCCCAAGGAACGCGCCGACGTGCGCGTGGTCGAATCGGTTCTGGCCCTGGCGGACGCGGCCGACGAGCTGCTGCTCGGGCAGCGGGTCATGGTGAAGTTCGTCAAGGCGCCGGCGCCCTAGCCGAGGCGGGCCGCGTGAAGACGGCGCCGATGTCGATACGCCAGGGCGAGCCGCTGACCATCGCCACGCTGCTGCGCCGCTTCCTGCGGCCGATCAGCCTGACGTGGCTCCAGACCCTGGTCGAGACGGCCCTGATGGCCCTGATCCCGCTGCTGATCGGCTTCGCGATCGACGGCTTGCTGGCCGACGATACGACGGCGCTGCTGCAGCTCGCGGCGGTGCTCGCCGGGCTGATCGTCGTCGGCGTCGTGCGACGGATCTACGACACGCGGGTCTATGGGACCATCCGGGTCGCGCTCTGCACGGCGCTGACCGAGCGCGCCGGCGACAGCCCGGTGTCGACCGTCAACGCCCGGCTGGGCATGGGCCGCGAGCTGGTCGACTTCCTGGAGCTGGAGGTCCCCGAGATCATGGCCTCGGCGGTCCGGCTGGCGATCGCGCTGATCGTGCTCTTCGCCTTCCACCCCGTGCTGTTCCATGCCGCTCTGGCGGCGACCTTGCTGATGGTCGCGCTCTACGCTCTCTGCCACGGCCGTTTCTACCGCCTGAACGGCGACTACAATCAGCAGAGCGAGCAGCAGGTCCGGGTCCTGGAGGCGCGGGCGCCGGCGGGCATCCTGTCCCACCTTACGCGGCTGCGCCGGATCGAGATCAAGCTGTCGGACACGGAAGCCGCGGTCTTCGGCGCGATCTTCACCGTCCTGCTCGGCCTCATCCTGTTCAATCTGTGGTTCTCCGTGACCCACGTCGAAACCACCGTGGGCACGACCTTCGCCATCATCAGCTACTCCTGGGAGTTCGTCGAATCGGCGCTCGTCCTGCCCGAGACGCTGAAGGGCTGGTCGCGGCTGTCGGAGATCATGGCGCGGATAAACGGGGCGGGCCGGCCCGAGGACGGGGAGCGACGGGACTAACAGCGCAGTCCTCTCGAGCACGCGCCAAGCATCCGCGTCACCCCGAGCGAGGTCGACCGGCCTCGATCAGACCCCTGGTTTTGAACTGCAAATCACGCTAGACCGCAGGGGCGGGAGATCCTGGAGGCCATAGGGCCCCTCGACCAAATGGCGGGCCGTCGCGGACGGGCCCAGCGGGTACGTGCCTTGGTTTCCATCAGAGTCAGCGTCGCGATCCTCCTGGTCTTCCTGCTCGTCGGCGTGGGGCGGATCGTCTCGACCTATGGCGAGTTCTCGGCGACGGCCGACGAAGGGGCTCACCTGGGCGCCGGCATGGAGCTCCTGGATCTCGGTCGCTTCAGCTATGAGCCGAAGCACCCGCCCCTGGCCCGCGTGGCCGCCGCCGTCGGGCCCTATCTCGCATCCCTGCGCTCGCCCGACACCGGGAGCATGTGGCGGGACGGCACCACGATCCTCTTTTCCGGCGATTCCTATTTCGAGACCTTGGGGCTCGCCCGAGCCGGCAACCTGGTGTTCTTCGTCGCCGCCCTGGTGATCGTCTGGGCTTGGGCGCGCCATGCTTTCGACGACGGCGTCGCGCTCGCCTCGGCCTTCTGCTTCAGCCTCTTGCCCGTCGTCCTGGCCCACTCGGGGGTCGCGACGACCGACATGGCCATCACCGCGACGCTCGCCGCCTCGGTCTATGCCGTCACGCGATGGCTGGAGCGGCCGAGCCGTGCGCGGGCGGCGCTGTTCGGCGCGGCCCTCGGGCTGATGCTGCTGTCGAAGATGACGGCTCTGCTGTTCTTCCCTCTGTGCTTCGTCGCGGTTCTCGTGGCGCGCTTCGGCGTCGGGCGCGGGGGCGAGCCCGCGCCCTTGTGGGACCTGCGACGCCTGCTCGGCCATGGCCTGCTGGCGGCGGCGGTCGGCCTGGTCGTGCTCTGGGCGGGCTTCGGCTTCTCGCTCAACCCGCTGATCCCGCCGGAATGGCGGCCGCATCCCGCGATAGACGCCCTGGTCGGCGAGTCGGGCCGGCTGCACGATCTCGTCTACGGCCTGGGCGCGGTCCCGATCTACCCGCTGACCGAGATGGTCCATGGCATCGCCCAAGCGACCATGCACGGTGCCGCCGGTCACAAGGGCTACATTCTCGGGCAGGTCTTCGACCACGGGGTCTGGTACTACTATCCCGTCGCGCTCTTCTTCAAGACGCCGATCCCCTGGCTGCTGCTGGTCTTTGTGGGCCTCTGCGTCACCGCCCATCTCATCCGCGCCGAGCGCAACTGGCAGAAAGCCGTGCCGCTGTTCTGCGCCCTGGCGATCATGCTCGCCATGCTGCCCTCGACCGTGAACATCGGGCTGCGGCACGTCCTGCCGGTCTTCCCCTTCCTGGCGATCGTCGCGGGCTGCGGCGCGGCGATGTTGCTGCGGTCGCGCGTCGGCGGGCCGGCCGGCAAGGCCGTCGCCGTGGTTCTGCTCGCCTGGACGGTGGCATCGTCCACCTTGGCCCATCCGAACTACCTCGCCTACTTCAATCTCCTGGCGGGCGCGAACCCGGAGGAGATCCTGGTCGACTCCGACCTCGACTGGGGTCAGGACCTGGAGCGCCTGCGGCACGAGGTGGTGGCGCGGGGTATCGAGCGCTTGGCGATGCGGGTTCACGGCCCCGAGTATCTGATCTTCAAGGCACCCAAAGGGCAGAACCGGCCCTTCGCCGAGATCATGCCCCTCGTGCCCAACGCCGAGACGACCGGATGGGTCGCCGTCTCGCTGACGCGGCTGAAGCTCGAGCCGGAGGGCTTCGAATGGCTCGCCGCCCACGAGCCGGTGGCGCGCATCGGCAGCTCGGTCCTGCTCTACAACATCCCCGGCGGCGACGGCGCCCGCCCCCCGTCCGATGCTGGGCAAGACGACGCCTCGTGAGGCGCGACTCGCCGTCGATCTTGTCTATACAGCGCCTGAGGGTTCGTTGAGCCCGGCCTCGCCCCTCCCGAAACGCTCAAGGCGCGGTCGCGGCGCCCTTGCCTTCGAACTCGCCACACCAGTCGGTGGCGGCCGTCCAAGGCCATTCGCCGCGCGCATAGTCGAAGCGGCCGCGTCGCTTCGGCTGCGAGGTTCGCGGTGCGTGAGCTCTGCAGGTCCCCAGGGGGCCCTTCTCATCGTCTCGCCATTCGCCGCCCCACCAGCGGCAGGCCGCGCATCGGGTCTCTTCCGCCTCCATCGTCGATCTCCCCCTTCTTCCCGGGCATCCGGATTGTCCAATCGGTCGCTGTAGAGCGGCTTGGTCGGCACTTGGTCAGTCTTGATCGGACTGTGCAGTCTTGGCCTATTCTGCCCCTGGCCTGTAGAGAGTCCAGAATGCCGCTGCAGAACCGCGTGACGCCCTTCTCCAGCATCGAAGCCGTGGCCTGCCGCGGTCTCGTCATGGGCAACCGCGGCTGCCTCCACGACGACAAGCGTGCGCTGCGCAGCCAAGGCTGGCGAACCAAATCCTGGATCATCTGCCGCCTGGCCTGGAAGAACAGCCGCCGCCGGCTCATGACGCCGCGATCCTGGACCGAGCTGTTCTTCCTCGACGAAGCCGTGGCCCTGGCCGCGGGCCACCGCCCCTGCGGCTATTGCCGGCGCGAGGCCTACCGGGAGTTCCTCGCCTGTTGGGCCGCCGGAACCGGCTGGAACCAGACGCGCCCACCGCGACAGCCCGACCTCGACGCCAAGCTCCATGCCGACCGCCTCGACCCGCAACGCCGCCAGCGCCACCACGACGCCCTGCTCGACGGCCTGCCGGACGGTTGCTTCGTGCTGTTGCCGAACGATCCGAAGCCATGGCTGGTCCATGGCGCGCAACTCCTTCCCTGGTCGCACGCCGGCTACGGCCGTTCCGTCCGCAGGCCGGCCGGGGCCACGGTCTCCGTCATCACGCCCGCATCGACGGTCGCCGCTTTGGCTGCCGGTTACGCTCCCATTGTGCATCCCAGCAGTGAACGGAGCGGTGACACAGGTCAACCATCGCCGTGAACGCTACCTGCGCTGGTTGGATGGGTTAGACGTCGCCCCTCTTGTGGTCGACCGCTCGCCCTGGCCGTGCCGAGAGGGGCAAGCTCATCTGCCCCCTCCGAAAACGCTGCTCAGGGTGTCGATGGCCACGAAGGGCTGGTAGTTGAGCACGGCCTCGACCGCCGCTTGCAACGCGGACTGCACCGGCGACAGGCTGGCGATCGTGATCAGAAACGGGATGACCACGGCACCGAAGAGCAAGACCCGCAAGAACAGGAAGAACAGACTCGGCAATTGCGCGACGGCGACCTTGAACAGGTTCTCGAAGAAGCGTCCCAGCCTCGTCCTTTGCCGTCGCTCGCCGATCACGGCTCGAAAGCCGAAATCCGTGGCGAAAAAGACATAGCTCCAGAACGTGGTGACCGTGTTCTCCGCGATGCCGATCAGTCGGAAGAAGGCCCAGATGAAGATGAAGGGAATGATGAGGTTGCCGATCTCGAGACTGGACTGGGCGGTGGCCAGCGCGGCGAGGGTGCTCTGAATGTCGGACAGCAGCTCGCGGGTTTCGTCGGCATTCCCGAGCAAGCCACCCGGGTCGGCTTCGTTCATGGCGCGCAGCTTCTCTTCGACTTCCAGCTCGAGCTTCTGAACCTGGAGCTGCGCCTCCTGGATCTTGAACGGCCCCTGATCGATCTCGATCGTGTCTTTGCTCCAGCCCAGGACGATGGTGTAGATGCCCAGGACAGCGGCGATCATGAGAGCGAAGGCCGTGATGATCTCCACCCAGCTCTTGGGCTTGGCCTCATCCTTCGGCTCGGTTTGAGCCTGGATACGCACCACCTTGTCGCGTAGCTCCCTGACCTCCGTCAGGAGTTGTTCGTTGATCTCCATCGGAACCCTCGCCGCTCACTGGATCGAAAGGCGAGATTGTCCCCGTCCCAAAATGCGGGGATCAAGCTGTTTCTCGTATGGGTTGGGCGGTCGAGACACGGTGACGAGGCGAAGCGGACCTTGAGTTGCGGCTTGGCTTCTCATGGGTGACGGCGACTGGCCATCAGCGGGAGCCGAACTCGGGATTCGCGATCTCTCCATTTGCGTCGACGAGTTGCGCTTTCTTCGTAGGCCGGTTTGCGGGTTTCGAGCGGTTGGGGCTTGAACCCGACTAAGCTCGGTACTGTTCACTCGAACCCCCTGGCCAGTCCCCATGTTTCGCGCTAGACCGCGTGGGCTCGGGGCGTCACGTCCCGACGTCATCAGATAGGGATTCGAGCGGGGCAGGGCGGTTCATGGCCTCATACCAATACATCTACGTCATGAAGGGCCTGCGGAAGGTCTTTCCGGGCGGGCGGGAGATCCTCAAGGACATCTGGCTGTCGTTCTTTCCGGGGGCCAAGATCGGGGTGCTCGGGCTGAACGGGGCCGGCAAGTCGACCCTGCTCAAGGTCATGGCCGGGCTCGATCAGGACATCGACGGCGAGGCCTGGGCGGCCGAGGGGGCCAAGGTCGGGTTTCTGCCGCAGGAGCCGGAACTGAACCCGGACAAGGACGTCGCCGGCAACGTCATGGAGGGCGTGGCCGAGACCAAGGCGCTGCTCGACCGCTTCAACGAGGTCAGCGCGCGCTTCGCCGAGGAGATGACCGACGACGAGATGAACGACCTGATCGCCGAGCAGGCCGAGCTGCAGGAGCAGATCGACGCGGCCGACGCCTGGGATCTGGAGCGCACCGTCGAGATCGCCATGGACGCGCTGCGCTGCCCGCCGGGCGACGCCGACGTCACCAAGCTCTCCGGCGGCGAGCGCCGGCGCGTCGCGCTCTGCCGGCTGCTGCTGCAGCGCCCGGACATGCTGCTGCTCGACGAGCCGACCAACCACCTGGACGCCGAGTCGGTGGCCTGGCTGGAGCGCTTCCTGCACGACTATCCGGGCACCGTGGTGGCGGTGACCCACGACCGCTACTTCCTCGACAACGTCGCAGGCTGGATCCTCGAGCTGGACCGCGGCCGCGGCATCCCCTTCGAGGGCAACTACTCCTCCTGGCTGGAGCAGAAGCAGAAGCGCCTGGCCCAGGAGGAGAAGGAGGCCGGCGCCCGGCAGCGGGTGCTGTCGCGCGAGCTGGAGTGGATCCGGCAGTCGCCGCGGGCCCGCCAGGCCAAGGCCAAGGCGCGCATCACCGCCTACGAGAGCCTGCTGGCCGAGGAGCAGCAGCGCGCCCCCGAGGCCGGCCGCATCGTCATCCCGCCCGGCCCGCGCCTCGGCGACCTGGTGATCGAGGCCGAGGGCCTGCGCAAGGGCTACGGCGAGCGGCTGCTGATCGAGGACCTCAGCTTCAAGGTGCCGGCCGGCGCCATCGTCGGCATCATCGGCGCCAACGGCGCCGGCAAGACCACCCTGTTCCGCATGGTCGAGGGCCAGGAGCAGCCGGACGGCGGCAGCCTGCGGCTCGGCGAGACGGTGGTGCTGGGCTACGTCGACCAGTCGCGCGACGCCCTGGCGGCGGAAAAGACCGTCTGGGAGGAGATCGCCGACGGCAAGGACGACATCGAGCTCGGCAAGAAGAGCGTGCCCTCGCGCGCCTACGTCGGCGCCTTCAACTTCCGCGGCGGCGACCAGCAGAAGAAGGTCGGCCAGCTCTCCGGCGGCGAGCGCAACCGGGTACACCTGGCCAAGGTGCTGAAGTCCGGCGCCAACGTGCTGCTGCTCGACGAGCCGACCAACGACCTCGACGTCGACACCCTGCGCGCCCTGGAAGACGCGCTGAACCGCTTCGGCGGCTGCGCGCTGATCACCAGCCACGACCGCTGGTTCCTCGACCGCATCGCCACCCACATCCTGGCCTTCGAGGGTGACAGCCAGGTGGTCTGGTTCGAGGGCAATTACGAGGACTACGAGGCCGACCGCCGCAAGC
>JANQLT010000204.1 GCA_028280455.1 Kiloniellales bacterium | reverse complement strand
GCCGTCCGATCGGAAAACGCGCTAAAAGCCCTTGCATGGAGAAGTTGCGTCGCACCGGCCTGGCCTTGCTCCTGAGCCTGACCGTCCTGGCCGCCGAGGCCCGCGCCAACGGCTGGGAGCACGGCGCCGTGCCCTTCGAGGCCCTGCTGGCGGCGCTGCGCCAGGAGTCCTCGGAGATCCGGCTGAAGGCGGTGCAGTCCCTCGGCTTCCGCGGCCAGGTGGAAGCCGTGGCGCCGCTGCTGGCGCTCCTCGCCAAGCCCGACCCAAGCCGCCACGTGCGCGCGGCGATCGCCATCGCCCTGGGACGGATCGGCGATCGGCGGGCCCTCCAGCCCTTGATCGGCTGCCTGCAGGCGGACCGCCGCCCGGAGGTGCGCGCGGACTGCGCCGTCGGGCTCGGCTTGCTGGAGGCGGCGGAAGCCGTGGAGCCGCTCTTGAATGCGCTCGAGCGCGACGAGGCGCCTCTGGTCCGCCGCCGCGCGGTCGATGCCCTCGGCGCCTTCGGTGCGCCGCGCGCCGTCGAGGCCTTGATCGCGCTGCTCGACGCCGAGGACGGCTTGGCCGCGCTGCGCGGCCCGGCGATCCGCGCGCTCGGCAACAGCGGTGCGGAGACCGCCCTGGCGCCCTTGCTCCGGCTCCTGGAGCGGCCGCGCGACGCGCGAGAGCACGCCCAGACCGTCGAGGCGCCCGGCCGGCTCGGCCGGCCGGCGGCCCAGGCGCCTCTGGCCGCCTTGCTCGAGCGGACCGAGGCGCCGGGACTGCGGCTGCGCATCGTCATCGCCCTCTCGGCGATCCGCGACGGCAGCAGCCTGCCGGCTCTGATCGAGCGCCTGGAGGATCCCGACGTGGCGGTCCGCTACTTCGCCGCTTCCGGCCTGCGCGACATCGGCGATGCCGCGGCGGCGCCCGCGCTGGGCGCCCTGGCCTTGCGCATCCTCGATCGCTTCGCCGGCCAATCGCCGGCCGAGCAGGTGGCCGACGCGGAGGCCGGCCGCGCGGAGCTGAGCATCCTGGAGCAGGCGCTCTGGGCGCTGGTCGAGCTCGATCCGGCGGCGAGCCGGGAGATCTTCCTCTTCGCGGCCTGGCCGCGCCCCCTGCCGGCCGACTCCAGCGAGGCGCTGGCGCTCAACGACGCCGTCTATCTGGCGCGCCGGGTCGCGCTGCGCGGCCTCGGCTATGTCGGCGACCTCCGGGCGCGGGTCGTGCTCGAGGTCATCGGCCTGGAGGACCCCGACCCGCGCCTGCGCGCCGTCGCGGTCCGGGCGATCGCCGTGGCCGGCGGCGAGGGCGCGGCGGCGAGCCTGCTGCCGAGCCTGGAGGACGCCAATGCCGACGTCCGGGCGAGCGCGGCGCAGGCCCTCGGCCGGCTCGGCGACGCCGCGGCCGTCGAGCCGCTGATCGCGCGCCTGAGTGATTCCGTCGCGGAGGTGCGACGGCAGAGTCTCCTGGCGCTGGCCTACCTCGGCGATGCGCGCGGCCTGCAGCCGGCGCGCGAGCGCGCTGCCGAAGACGACTCGCGGATCGTGCGAGCGGCCGCCGCCTACGCCGTCGACCTGCTCGGCAGGCAAGCCGACTAGAGCGTTTTCCCCTCACGCGGAATCACGGCACCGGCCTGCTCCCCCTCCCGGCCACCCACGGCAGTATCCTATTGGGTGGCCGGGAGGGGGAGCGGGCCGGTGCCGTCCGATCGGAAAAAGCTCTAGGCGGCGTTCAGGAGCGCGATTTCGCGGCGTCGCCGCGGCGAGGCGACGAGGAAGAGCTCGGCCAGACCGACCGCGAAGAGCAAGAGCGTCGCCGGCTCCGGCACGGTCGTGGCCTTCATGCTGAAGCTCAGATCGGTCGAGGCGGGTCCCGCGTTCGCACCTTGTCCGGTGAGTGGATTGACCAGGAAACCGAGATCGTTCCGGAATTGGACCTGCGTAGGATCGAAGACGGCGGCGCTGGTCGTCAGGTTGATGAGAAATGCACCGTTTGGAAGCGGATCCGGATCGAATCCAGTCCACAAGCCGCTCAACACGCCGTCGATGAACGTGAGACGGACTTCGAAAAGGCTCGTCGGCGTCGGTCCGGACAAGTCGATGGAGAAGGCGCCGCCGATGTCGAACAGGAAGCTCGCCGCGTTCAGGATCTCGGTGCCTGAGCCCGTCAGCGGACTGTCGTCGTAGGTGACCATGCCGGCGTAGGGGGTGCCGACGGAGGCGCCGGGGAAGACGGAGTCCAGGTCGACGCTCCAGCTGCCCTCGAAGTTGAGGCCGACGACGGCGGCCTCTACCGGGCGCACAGGCTCTACCCCCGACAGCAAGAGCGCGAGGCTCGCCGCGACTAGGCTTGGGAGTCTCATGGTGGCCTCCTTGGCTTGCGGCGTTCTCAGTCCAGGTGGTCCGAGCCGCGGTAGACCCAGATCGGCCCGTAGCTGACCGCCTGTCGCGGCATGTCGACGAGGCTCGCTTGCCGGGTCTGGCGGGCGCGGATCTCGGCGCCGTGCGGGGACAGGCGGCCGGGCGGCACGGCGGCGTAGCCGCTGCCCGGGGCCGGCGTCAGGCCGCCTAGGGGTGGTGTGATCAGGGGTGCTCTGGAAGTGCCCATCTCGTCGTCCTCTCTGCCCGCGGCCGCGCCGCTGTCGATGAGAGGACTATGGGGACCGGCTGTTTGCCGGCGATGTCGCTAACGATTCACTTTGTTACAGACTGTTTCAGCCGACGCGGGGTTCGGCCTTCGTAGGGAGCCTAGGCGTCGAAAGCGATGAACTTCTGCAGCACGAAGCTGAGCAAGGCCGGCAGGGGGACGGCGATGGCGTGGGCGAGGTTCCGGGCCAGGTCGATGTCGAGGTAGTGAACGAGGACCAGCTCCGAGAGCCCGTAGGCCACGCCGAAGACCAGCGGGAACATGGCGGTCTGGACGATCAGGAAGTAGCTCGCCTGATGCCGGACGGGCTTCCGGCTGGCCGGGAAGACGTACCTGCGCATCATCAGGAAGGCCGTCCCGAGGCTCAAGGCATAGGCCAGAACCAAGGCCGCCGTGTAGGACATGAAGAAGTTGAGCCCGTAGCGGTAGAGCCAGTGAGCCGTCGCGGCGATCACGCCGACAATCAGGAAGAGAGCGAACTGCTTGCTCAGGAAGATCCCCGGCCGGATGGAGATCCGCGATAGAGAGGACATCACGTCACCGCGTCGTGCTGGCTGTCGGAGGGCTCGCCGGGGCGGGGGAGCCGGGCCACGTCGAGGCATCGGTACAGGACAAGGCGTAAGAGACCCCTAAGATCGACGTGGCCGATAGTCCGGACCTGCAAGCTCATGCTCCGAACGAACCGCTTTGGCTCGCTTGCGCGCCGTCGCCTGCCGGTTGCACCCGCGTGAGGCGAACGAGTTGTAATGATTGCGATATTCCCGGCCATTATGTTGCCGTGAGGCGCGAAAATCAACGCCGGCCCAGGCCCTTACGGGTCTCAGCCCACGCCGGCGGCGACCAGGGGGAAGCTGACGCCGATGGACCAGGCCAGGATCAGGCCGAGGGCGAGTCCGGGGGCGAGGGGCGCGCCGCAGCGCCGGCCGACCCAGCCGCCCATGCTGCCGAAGACCAGGAAGAACAGGGCGATGACCGGCAGGATCAGGACCAGAAAGAACAGCCGTTCGAAGTCGAGCGCGACCGCCAGGCCGAGCGAGGCGAAGAAGGCGAGGCGCGCGACGAGCCGGCGCCAGAGGGCGGCCCGTCCGGCCTCGGTGACCAGGGCATCCGCGACCATGAAGGGCAGGGCGCCCAGTGCCACGGCCAGAACGATCGCCAGCCGGCCCTCGTGCGGGACGAAGCTGGCGGCATAGCGGTCGAGGGCCAGCCCGAAGGCGCCGAGACCGTAGACCAGCAGGGCCAGGCCCGGCAGCAGCGCGAGAGACCCGAAGCGAAGCCCGCGCCAGCGCCAGACGGCCAACGCGATCGCGCCGTAGACCAGCAGGTGCAGCAGCAGATAGTCGGCCACCAGCACCGGCAGCACCTGCAGCTCGAGCGGCGCGAGCAGCAGGGGAGTCAGCAGGGCGGGCAGTAGGGTCGCGGCGAGGAAGGAGAGGCGGTCGGGCGTCTCTGGCCGGGTCTCGGCCCTGGGCAAGAGGCCCGCAAGCGGCCAGGCCAGCAGCAGAACGGCGCCGAGCAGGAGGCTGATCCAGCCGCCGGTCGCGGCGAGCGGCGCCTGGCTGGCGCGGCCGAAGGTCTCGTCGAGCCAGGCGCGGGCCTCCTCCAAGGAGGCGCGGCTGTAGAGCACGCCGACGTGCTCGACCCGGGCCGCGACGCTGGCGCGGCGGCGGACGCCGTCCGCGCCGCTCGCCGTCTCGCCTTCCTTTGCCGCCGGGTCGACCTGGCGCAGCACCTCCAGGGCGACCGCGCGCAGGCCCGGCTCCCAGGCACCGGTGACCATCAGCAGCGCCCGGGGCTCCCGGGCGCTGGGCGCCTCGGAGTACATCGAGACGGCGACCACGGCGGCGACCCGCTCGTCGGCGATGGCCTGGCGGATGACGATGTCGGAGGCCATGGAGTGGCCGAGCAGGGCGACCGGTCCCGAGATGTCCGGCCGCGCGAGGACCGCGTCGATCACCTCGGTCAGTTGCGCCAGCAGCTTGACCGTCGTGCCCTCGATCTTGGTGACGTCGCCCGACATCGGCGTCGGGTTGCGGCCATGGCCCTCGAAATCGAAGCTGACCGCCGTGTAGCCGGCCCGCGCCAGGGTCAGTGAGAACGCCTCCATGAGCTGCCGCGAGCCGGCGAAGCCGTGGGCGATGACCACGGCCGGGCCCGTCGCGCCCGGCAGGCGGTAGAGCGTGGCGGGCGTCGTCCCGACCTCGAGCGGGACGATCTCGAGGCCGGCGCGGGCGCTCTCGAGCTGCCAGAGGGCGAGCCCGACGAGGCCGGCCGCGACCACGCCGGTCACGCGCTTGAGCCAGCTCATGGCCGCCCTATCGGCCGCCGGTCAGGGGCAGGGCCCGCCGAGGACAGCGCTCGGAGCCCGGGCCGCGCGCGGCTCTGGCAGGCTGTTGGAGAATTGCGAGCGGCCACCCTCGCCCGTCGTCCGGCTCAGGGTGAGGGTGAGCTTCTTCAGTCGTTTCACCTCATCCTGCGCCTGACGATGGATGACCGCGGGCAAGGACACGTGACCTCTTCAGCAGCTTGCTAGCGCTCGCAGAGGGCCAGCACGCGCGAGGGACCGCCGGTGCCGCGGACGTGCTTGGGCGCGCCGACCACCAGGGTGCAGCCGCCGCTCGCCTGGGCCAGGGCGCCGAGGTTGGTGGCGTTCTCGACCAGCTTCCAGCCGCGCTGCATGCCCTTCACGTGGGCCGGCCAGGAGTCGCTCCACTGGTCGTCCGAGCCCTTCGAGCTCTGGCCGCTCTCGACGCCGATCAGGTCGGCGACGACGCCGTTGATGCGCACGCCCTTCTGCTCCTCGACCTCGATGATCTTGTCGACCGCGGCGTGGCTCAGGCCCGGGAAGTTCCAGTTGTTGATGTAGGGATCCTTGCCCCAGTCGGTGCCCTCGAAATAGAAGCGCGACCAGCCGTTGTTGACGACCAGCCAGACGCCGTCGTCGATCTGGTCGGCCACCGCGGCGATGTCGTCGGCGGTGACCACGTTGCCGGAATCGTTGCGGAAGTCGGTGACGGTCGGGTCCGGGCTCGGCTTGCCGCCGTTCCTGTCGAGCTCGGTCTGCACGCGGCCGCTGATGTCGACCAGCACGACCTTGCCGATCAGGTCCTCGGCGGTGAGCTTGTGTGCCAGCTTGCGCTCGCTGGCCGGCGGGTTGCCCGCCACCAGGGTCGCCGCCTTGTTGACGAAGTGCGCCGGCGTGTCCATGTGCGTGCCGTGGTGCTCGGAGAGCACGATGGTGCCGAGGTCGAAGGTGCCGTCGGGGATCGGGAACTCGCCGATGGAGAGCACCGTCTGCTGGCCGAAGGTCGGGATCGGCTTGCTGTCGAGCCAGGGCTTGGCCAGGTCCGGCTTCATGGGATCGCCGTCCATAGCCTGGAAGGTCGGCAGGGGATGGGTCAGGTCGAGCAGGAAGGTCTCCGCCCGGCTTTGGCCGGCCAGCGCGAGCAGGCCCAAGGTCCCGAGACCCATGGCCAGTAGATTGCCTTTCCGCATGTCACCCTCCCCTGTTGTCGCGTAGAGCGAAATTATGCGGCCGGGTCGGAAGGGCTGCAAGCGCCCGGCCGGTGTCAGGGCCGCTCGTCGCGGCCCCGCGCCAGCAGCAGCGCCGCGAGCAGCCCGGCGGCGGCCATGGCCGCCATGGCGGTGAAGGCCAGCGCGCCCTCGGCGTGGTAGAGCCGGCCGGCGAGCCAGAGGCTGGCGCCCATGACCAGCCCGCCCGAGACCGCGGCGTAGAGCGACTGCGCCGTCGCCGCGGTGCCGGCCGGCGCGCGCGCGGCGATGAAGTGGACCACCCCGAGGTGCGCCGCGCCGAAGGTCAGGGCATGCAGCGCCTGCGCCGGGACCAGCACGGCCAGGTCGGTGCTGGCGGCCAGCAGCAGCCAGCGCAGCAGGGCCCCGGCCCCCGCCAGGGCGAGCAGCCAGGCGGGGCCGAGGCGCGCGATCAGGCGGCCGGCGACCATGAACAGCAGGACCTCGGCGACCACGCCCTCGGCCCAGAGCCAGCCGATCGTCGCCTCGCTGAGCCCGGCCGCCGACCAATGCAGGGCGGAGAAGCCGTAGTAGGCGGCGTGGCTCGCCTGCAGCAGGCTGGCGGCGAGCAGGAACAGCAGGAAGCGGCGGTCGCTCAGCAGGGCCCGGAGGCCGCCCGCGGTCGGGCCGCCGGCGCCGCTCGAGGTACCCCGCGGCAAGACCGCGGTCGCCGCGGCGGTGAGGCAGAGCGCACCGAGGATCAGCACCGCGATCGTGGCCTCGCCGCGCCAGGCGACGGCCTCGCCGGCGGCCAGGGCGCCGAGGATGAAGGCCAGCGAGCCCCAGAGGCGCATGCGGCCGTAGTCCAGGCCGCTGTCGCGCACGGCGACCATGGAGCGGCTCTCGCCCAGGGGGATGAGCGGGTTGTAGGCCAGGGCCCAGAGCAGGTGCAGCAGCAGGATCGGCCAGAAGCCGGCGATGCCGAAGAACAGGGCGAAGAGGCCCGCGCTGAGCAGGGCGGCGCCGAGCATGGTCGCGTGGATCCGCCCGCTGCGGTCGGCCAGGCGGCCGACCAGGGGCGTGCCGATCACCCGGGCCCAGGAGGCGACGGCCAGGACCAGGCCGATCTCGGCGGCGCCCAGGCCCTGGGCCTCGAGCCACAGCGGCCAGAACGGCAGGTAGACGCCGAGGACCAGGAAGACCGCGGCGAAGAAGGCCGAGAAACGGAGATGGCGGGACAGCGCTGTCATGGCGGGCGGGAGACTTATCCGCCCGGCCCGCCGCGCCGGCAAGGCATTGCGGCTTGACGGCGCAGCCATAATTCACATATACGTTAATTAACGAAAAGGTGAAATTATGGCCGAGCCATTGGACGCTATCTTCAGCGCGCTGTCGGCGCCGACGCGCCGGGCGATCGTCTCCCAGCTCGCGGCGGGCGAGGCGCCGGTCAGCGAGATCGCCGGGCGGGTCGCGATCTCGCCGCCGGCAATCTCGCGGCACCTCAAGGTGCTGGAAGAGGCGGGCCTGATCGAGCGCCGGGTCGAGGCGCAGAGGCGGATCATCTCGCTGAACCCGGAGGCCCTGAAGCTGGCCTCGGGCTGGGTCGACGAGCACCGCCGCTTCTGGGAGGCCTCGCTCAATCGCCTGGAGGCGCTCTTCGCGGCGGACGCGGACCAAGACCGAAACCAAGGCGGAAAGGAACGACCCGATGAACGGCCCGGCCCAAAGCGCCGCTGACGCCGACGAGCTGCTGACGGTACGCCTGACGCGCGTTCTCTCGGCGCCGCCGCAGCGCGTGTTCGATGCCTGGATCACGCCCGAGCTGATGGTCCTCTGGTGGGGCCCGCAAGGCTTCAAGGGGATCGCCGCGGAGGCCGACCCGCGTCCCGGCGGCGCCTTCGCGCTCGAGATCGGCAACGAGGCCGGCGAGCGGCACAAGATGAGCGGCATCTTCACCGAGGTCGCGCCGCCCGGGCTGCTCTGCCTGGAGATCCGCCATCGCACCTTCGAAGGCGCCGCCAAGACGCCCGAGGGCTACATCCCGACTTTCCTGCGCGTCGAGCTGCGACCGCATGCCGAGGGCACGGAGCTGACCCTGATCCACAGCGGCTTCACCGATGCCGCGCTGGTTGCGCGCTTCCGCGGCGGCTGGGGCGGCGGCCTCGAAAAGCTGGAATCCACACTCGTCGATATCGCCAAGAGGGAGCCCCAGACATGAGCCAGGTCGTCATCCACGGTGTGCCGCAGAGCACCTATGTCCGCTCGGCGCGCATGAGCTGCGTCGAAGCCGGCGTCGAGCACGAGCTGCGCGTTCTGGGCGAGGGCTCGGTCGAGTCCGTGCTCGCCGAGCTGCGCTCCGACGCCCATCGCGAGCGGCATCCCTTCGCGCGCATGCCGGTTCTCCAGGACGGCGACAGGGTGGTCTTCGAGACCTCGGCGATCAGCCGTTACGTCAGCGACGCTTACGGCAAGGGCTGCCTGGTGCCGAGCGACCCGCGCGAGGCGATCCGCATGGAGCAGTGGGTCAGCGCGGCGAACTGCTACGTCATCCCCGACACGGCGCAGAAGTTCCTCTTCCCCCTGGTCTTCCGGGAGAACCCGGACATGGCGGCGATCGAGGAGGCCAAGCCGCTGCTCCGCGCGCACTACGAGACGCTCGACAAGGCCCTCGAAGGCCGCACGGTCTTCGCCGGCGACAGCGTCAGCATCGCCGACATCCTGCTGGCGCCGCTCCTGGCCACCGTCGGCAGCCTGCCCGGCGGCATGCCGCTGTTCGAGGACCTGCACAACCTCGGCCGCTGGTGGGAGAACATTTCCGCGCGGCCGAGCTTCCTTGAGACGGCCCCGCCGATGCCGGGGGACGAGGCCGCGGCGGAGTAGCGGGACTCAGACCCCGAGCGTTCGCGCCTGCAGGTCCTTGTCGCTCAGCAGCGCCTCGGAATCGCCGCGCCAGACCACGCGGCCCTTCTCGATGATGACGTGGCGGTCGGCCAGGCGGGCCAAGGCCTCGACGTTCTTGTCGATCACCAGGATCGCCTGGCCCTCGGCCTTGAGGCTGGCCAGGACCCGCCAGATCTCGGCGCGCACCAGGGGCGCCAGGCCCTCGGTGGCCTCGTCGAGGATCAGCAGCTTCGGGTTGGTCATCAGGGCGCGGCCGATGGCCAGCATCTGCTGCTCGCCGCCGGAGAGCTGGTTGCCGTAGCTGGCCTGGCGCTCGCGCAGCACGGGGAACAGGGCGGTGACGCTGTCGAAGGTCCAGCGATTGGATGTGCCGGCGGCGTCGCGCGCCGTGGCGATCAGGTTCTCGCGCACCGTCAGGTTCGGGAAGATCTGCCGGCCCTCGGGCACCAGGCCGATGCCGGCCTTGGCGACGCGGTAGGGCGACAGGCCGGTGATCTCGCGGTCCTCGAAGGCGATGCGCCCGGCCCGCGGCTTCAGCAGGCCCATGATCGAGCGCACGCCGGTGGTCTTGCCCATGCCGTTGCGCCCGAGCAGGGTCACCACCTCGCCGGCGCCGACCTCCAGGGCCAGGCCGAACAGCACCTGGCTCTCGCCGTAGGCGCTCTCGAGCCCTTCGACGCGCAGCATCAGGCGGCCCCCGTCATGCCGCGTCCTCGCCCAGGTAGGCGCGGCGCACCTCGGCGTCGGCGCGGATCGCGGCGGGCGGGCCGGAGGCGATCGGCCGGCCGTTGACCATCACCGTGATGCGGTCGGCCAGGGCGAAGACCGCGTCCATGTCGTGCTCGACCAGCAGGATCGCCAGGCCGCCCTTCAGCGCCTTGAGCAGCGCGACGATGCGCGCGCTGTCCTCCGGGCCCATGCCGGCCGTCGGCTCGTCGAGCAGCAGCAGCTTGGGCTCGGCGACCAGCGCCATGGCGATCTCGAGCTGGCGCTGCTGGCCGTGGGCCAGGGTCGCCGCCGGCCTGTCCCGCTCGGCCTCGAGGCCGACCCGGGCGAGCGCCGCGGCGGCGCGCTCGGCCAGGGCCGCCTCGCGGCGCAGCGGCCGCCAGAAGCCGAAGGCGTGGCGCTGCTGCGCCAGGGCGGCCAGCACGACGTTGTCCAGGGCGCTGAAGCGCGGCAGCACCGAGGTGATCTGATAGGTCCGCGCCAGGCCCTGCTTGGCGCGGGCCTGCACGGGGCTGCGGGTGATCGCCCGGCCCGCGAGGCGGATGATGCCGGCCTCCGCCGGCAGCTCGCCGGCGATGACGCCGATCAGCGTGGTCTTGCCGGCGCCGTTGGGGCCGATCACCGCGTGGATCTGGCCGGCCGCGATCTGCAGCGCCACGCCGTCGCAGGCGCGCACGGCACCGTAGGCCTTGACCAGGCCCTCGACCTGCAGGAGCGGCTCAGCCATCGGCGCCGGCCTTTCTGCGCGACAGGCGCCCGGCGATCAGGTCCCAGACCCCGCCGCGGGCGTAGAGCACCAGCAGGACCAGGATCGGCCCGAGGATGATCATCCAGTGCTCGGTCCAGGCCGCCAGCACCTCCTCCAGCAGCAGGAACAGCGCGGCCCCGGCCAGGGGGCCGTAGAGCCGGCCCATGCCGCCGAGCACGACGATGACGATGAAGTCGCCGGAGCGCGGCCAGTCGAGGAAGGCCGGGCTGACGAACTCGGTCTGGTTGGCGATCAGCGCGCCGGCCAGGCCGGCGAGGGCGCCGGAGATCACGAAGGCGACCAGCTTGTAGCGGTAGGTCGGATAGCCGAGCGCGCGCATGCGCCGCTCGTTGTCGCGGATGCCCTGCAGCACGCGCCCGAAGCGCGCCTCGATCAGCCGGCTCTTGAGGAACAGCACCAGCGCCAGCAGGGCGAGCACCAGATAGTAGAACTGCCGGTCGTCGCCGAGATCGAGCGGCCCGGCCTGGGAGCGGGCGAAGAGCGACAGGCCGTCTTCGCCGCCGTAGGCCTGCAGGGAGACGAAGAAGAAGAAGATCATCTGCGCGAAGGCCAGGGTGATCATGATGAAGTAGAGGCCGGCGGTGCGCAGCGAGAGCGCGCCGATGACCAGCGCCAGCAGGCCGGCGGCCAGCATCGCCAGGGGCCAGGCAATCAGCGCCTGCTCCGTGCCGCCGACCTCGAAGGGCCAGGTGGTCAGCGGCTCGCCGTAGGTCGCGTGCGTGCTGAGGATGCCGACCACGTAGGCGCCGGTGCCGAAGAAGGCGGCGTGGCCGAAGCTGACCATGCCGCCGTAGCCGAGGATCAGGTTCAGGCTGATGCCGGCCAAGGCGTAGATCATGATCCGCGTGGCGATGCCGACGACGTAGGCGAGATCCATGCCGGCGACGACGAAGGGCAGGGCGAGCGCCGCCAGCAGCACCAGCGCCAGGGGCCAGAGGTCACGCATGGGCGGGGAACAGGCCGCGCGGCCGCCAGATCAGCACGGCGGCCATCAGGATGTAGATCGCCATGGAGGCGAGCGAGGCGCCGACGCCGTCGGCCGTGGCCGGCATCAGGAACAGCTTGAGCAGGCCGGGCAGGAAGGCGCGGCCGAGCGTGTCGACAACGCCGACCAGGAGCGAGCCGACGAAGGCGCCGCGGATCGAGCCGATGCCGCCGATGACGATGACCACGAAGGTGAGGATCAGGATGCTCTCGCCCATGCCGACCTCGACGGCGTAGATCGGCCCGGCCATGACCCCGGCCAGCGCCGCCAGCATGGCGCCGATGCCGAACACCAGGGTGTAGAGCCAGCGCACGTCGACGCCGAGGGCCGAGACCATCTCGCGGTTCGAGGCGCCGGCGCGGATCAGCATGCCGAGGCGCGTGCGCGTCGTCAGCCAGGCGAGGAACAGGGCGACGGCCAGGCCGAGGACGATGATCGCCAGGCGGAAGGCGGGGTAGGGGATGCCCGGCAGGATCTCCACCGTGCCGGAGAGCCAGGAGGGGCCGTCGAGGAACAGCGCGCGCGGTCCCCAGAGGATGCGCACCAGCTCGTTGAAGAACAGGATCAGGCCGAAGGTGGCGAGCACCTGGTCGAGATGGTCGCGGGCGTAGAGCCGGCGCAGGACGACCAGCTCGACCGCCATGCCGACCAGCGCCGTCGCCGGCAGCGCCACCACCAGGCCGAGCAGGAAGGAGCCCGTGGCCCCTGCGACCGACGCGCAGATGAAGGCGCCGACCATGTAGAGCGAGCCGTGCGCCAGGTTGACCAGGTTCATGATGCCGAGCACCAGCGTCAGCCCGGCGGCGAGCAGGAACAGCGTGACGCCGAGCTGGAGACCGTTCAGCACCTGCTCGATCAGAAGAAGCATGGGTCTCTACGCCGGGAGCGCGCGCGGTGGGCCGTGACGAGGCGGGCTTGTAGCAGGGTGCTCGGCAGAAAGTAACCTCCTCCCCCCTCCTGCCTTCGCCGAAGCGAAGCTCCGGCTTCGCGCAGGCAGGCGAGGGGGAGGATCGAGGAGGGGGGCGATCGGCGTCCGCCGATCGAAAGGGTCGCTTTTCGAAGGCCAAGCTGTCCGCTTGGCCGCCCCCCTCCCTAGCCCTCCCCCTCGCGGGGGGAGGGAAGAGTCTCGTGACGCCAAGCGTCGCGGTCCTACATCTTGCAGTCGCCGGCGTAGGCGTCGGCGTGATCGGTGAAGGCCTTGCCGATGATCTTGTTGGTCAGCAGGTCGCCTTCCTTGACGACCTCGCGGACGTAGATGTCCTGCACCGGATGGTGGTTGGCGCCGAACTTGAAGCTGCCGCGCACGGAGTCGAACTCGGCGGCCTTGAGCGCTGCGCGGAAGGCGTCCGCCTTCGAGAGGTCGCCGCCGACCGCCTTCAGGGCGCTGGCGATCAGCCGGGCCGCGTCGTAGCCCTGGCTGGCATAGAGCGAGGGCAGGCGGCCGTAGGCCTTCTGGAAGGACTCGACGAAGGCCTTGTTGGCGGCGTTGTCGATGTCCTTGTTCCACTGCGAGGAGTTGACCACGCCGAGGGCCGCGTCGCCGACCGCGCCGAGGATGGTCTGGTCGAAGGAGAAGGCCGGGCCGAAGACCGGGACGTCGTTCATCAGGCCGGCCTGGCTGTACTGCTTGAGGAAGGAGATGCCCATGCCGCCCGGCAGGAAGAAGAAGACCGCGTCGGGCTTGGCGTCGCGCAGGGCGGCGATCTCGGCCGCGTAGTCCTTCTGGCCCAGCTTGGTGTAGACCTCGCCGATCACGTCGTCGCCGTAGAAGCGCTTGAAGCCGGAGAGCGCGTCCTTACCGGCCGGGTAGTTCGGCGCCAGGATGTAGAGCTTCTCGAAGCCCTGGTCCTTGACGTGCTTGCCCATGGCCTCGTGCAGGTTGTCGTTCTGCCAGGCGACGTTGAAGTAGTTCCGGTGGCAGCCCTTGCCGGCCAGCAGCGACGGCCCGGCGTTCGGGCTGACGTAGAAGACGCCGTCCTTGGTCACCTTCGGCACAACCGCAATTGCTAGGTTCGACCAGATGATGCCGGTCATGATCTGGACCTTGTCGCGCGCCACCATGCGGTCGGCGATCTCCTTGGCCTTGTCCGGCTTGCGGCCGTCGTCCTCGACGACCAGCTCGACCTTGTGGCCGCCGAGCATGCCGCCTTCCTCGTCGAGCGCGAGCTGGAAGCCGTCGCGCACGTCGATGCCGAGCGCGCTGCCGCCGCCCGAGAGCGTGGTGATCATGCCGATCTTGACCGGCTCGGCCGCCGAGGCCGGTGCCGCCAGCAACGCAGCCGCCGCCGCGAGCCCCAAAAGGCGTCTGGTCCCCAAAAGGCCTTTGGTCATGGAACATCTCCCTGCCTGTATTCCCCGGCCCGGGATCTCCGCCCCGCGCCAACGTGGCGGCGATCCTAGCCCAGCCCCCGGAGGCCTGCAAAAAGGCTTTCGTTAACGGGATTTGACCGCCGGCGTGACGACATCGTGGGAGGTTGCTCGCGGGCATCGGGCTGGGCGGTCCCAGCGTCTCGCGGCCGACGCCTGGGTCGCCTGAAGGAGGCAGGGCGATCGGTCAAGTTAACGGCCGCGGTTGACAGGTAATTCTAAGTGTCTTCCTCAATATAATTGTGCGCTGACAATATTGTGGCGCTCTACTACTTGCCCGGGCGCGTCGAATGAGACAAATTGCCAAGCGTTCCTACAGTCGATTGCCCAATCAGCTTGCACGCTGACTCGAAGACGGAGTAGGGGACCTGCCATGTTGCGTCTTGTCGCGGCCGGCGTGTTCGGCCTGTCACTCGCTTCGCTGGCCAGCGCCCCGGCGCAGGCGATTCCCTTCCTGTTCGAGTTCAACGACACCGTCGCGTTCAGCAACATCGCCGGGGTGTCGGTCGGGAACACGGCCAAGATCACCGTTGTCCTGGACAACGGCAACGCGACGAACATCTCCCAGACCTGGACGTCGGCGGATTTGCTCTCGGTGGAGTTCAACTTCGACAACGGCGGCCGGGTGACGACCTTCTCCTCGCCTTTCGATGGTGGCCTGCTCGACGGCACGGGAGACTTCGTGACCGACGCTGCGGGCAACCTGACATCTGTCATGACCCAATGGGCCGACGAGAACATCGTGGCCGACGTTGTCACGAGCGGCGCTGCAACGCAGTTCGCCTGGTTCGTGAATGGAGCCAATGGTGTCTATTTCGAGGGGCCCAGCACGGCCAATGGCGTGGCTTTCACCAACGTGGCCGAGAACCTGAACCCGGCCGCCTGGTCGCAGGTGCAGGTCGCGGTACCCGAGCCCGCCGCGCTCGCGCTCTTTGGTCTTGGCCTTGCCGGCCTCGCCGCTGCCACGCGGCGCCGACGGAGCTGCTGACCGCCCATCGTTCACGCCCCTCGTGGCCATGGCGAGGAGCAACGCGACGAGGCAATCCAGTGGCTCCGCGCAGACACTCTTGTTCTGGATTGCCGCGCCGCTTGCAGCGGCTCGCTATGACGATGAGGCGGGGCGGCAGGGCGGCCGTGGGCGCGTCAGCCGAAAGCCTTGTAGGCGACGATGGTGAAGGTGTCGGCGACGCCGGGCAGGGTCTGGATCTGCTCCGTGACGAAGTGGCCGATGTCGTCGCCGTCCTGGAGGTAGCACTTCACCAGCAGGTCGTACTGGCCGGAGGTCGAGTGCACCTCGGAGACCTGCTCGACCGACTGCACCGCGGCGTCGGCCACGTCGTAGGCCTTGCCGAGCGCGCACTTGACCATGACGAAGATGGTCTGCATCGCTCCTCTCAGCCGAAGGCCGTTTCCGGCACGCGACGCAGCAGGAAGGCCGGCGTCTGATCGCCGAAGGGCGAGCCGTCGGACTCGGCAGCCGCCGGCTCCTCGTCCTCGACCTCGCTCGGCAGACATTCCGGGGGGGCCGTGCCGCCGTTGGCGGCGCGCGGCTCGGCGGCGCCGCGGCTTTCGGCCCGGCTCTCAGACCTGCTCTCGCTGCGACTCTCGGAACGCGGGCGCCGCTCGCCCCGGCCGCCGCGGCGACGGCCGCCGCGCTCGCGGCGCCGGCGCGGCTCCGGGCTGTCGCTGCCGGGCTCCGGCGCCTCGATGCCCTCGACGCTGATCTCTTCGATCTTCCGGCCGATCAGGCGGACCACGGCGGCCAGCGCCCGATGGTCCTCGTCGCCGGCCAGGGTGAAGGCGTGGCCCTCGCGGCCGGCCCGGCCGGTGCGGCCGATGCGGTGGATGTAGTCCTCGGGATGACCGGGCACGTCAAAGTTGAAGACGTGCGAGACCACCGGGATGTCGAGGCCGCGGGCGGCGACGTCGGAGCAGACCAGGATCGGCACCTCGCCGTTGCGGAAGCGCTCGAGCGTGGCCATGCGCGCCGGCTGGGCCATGTCGCCGTGCAGCTCGGCGGCGGCGAAGCCGTGGCGCTGCAGCGAGCGGCAGAGGATGCCGACGTCGCGTTTGCGGTTGCAGAACACTAGGGCGATCTTGACCTGCTCGCGGCGCAGCAGCTCGCGCAGGGCGGCGCGCTTCTCCTTGGCCTTGCCGGCGACCTTGAGCACGCGCTGCTCGACCGTCGCAGCCGTCGAGGTCGGCGGGCTGACGGTCACTTCCTTCGGGTTCATCAGGAAGGCGTCGGCCAGGCGGCGGATCTCCGGCGGCATGGTGGCCGAGAAGAACAGGGTCTGGCGGATCTTCGGCAGCTTGCCGACGATCTTCTCGACGTCCGGGATGAAGCCCATGTCGAGCATGCGGTCG
>JANQLT010000063.1 GCA_028280455.1 Kiloniellales bacterium | reverse complement strand
GCACCGGCCCGCTCCCCCTCCCGGCCACCCACGGCAGTATCCTATTGGGTGGCCGGGAGGGGGAGCGGCCCGGTGCCGTCCGATCGGAAAACGCGCTAGACTTGGCGTCTCCATAGAGCCGGGTGCTTGGGCCATGCAACGCATTCACCCCGTGCCGATGACGGCGGAGGCGCGGCGACGGATCGTCGCCTTCGCGGTCGAGATCCTGGAATGGATGTTCCCGCTGGCTTTCGGCGTGGTCCTGCTGATGATCGCCGCGGCGCTGGTCTGATCAAGGCCGACGCCCCGACGCCTGCGCCTACATGAAGAGCTTCTCGCCCTCCATGCCGGCGTAGAGCTCCGCGACGTACTCGCCGTAGCCGTTGTAGAGCAGGGTCGGCACCTTGTCAGAGCGGCCGAGCACGCGCTCCTCGGCCTGGCTCCAGCGCGGATGCGGCACTTCCGGGTTCACGTTGGCCCAGAAGCCGTACTCGCGGCCCTGGACCTCTTCCCAGAAGCTGACCGGCCGCTCGTCGGTGAACTCGAAGCGGACGATGCCCTTTGAAGACTTGAAGCCGTATTTCCAGGGCACGACCAGCCGCAGCGGCGCGCCGTTCTGCTTCGGCATCGGCTTGCCGTAGATGCCGGTGCCCATGAAGGCCAGCTCGTTGTTCGCCTCGGCGATCGTCAGGCCCTCGATGTAGGGCCAGGGATACCAGCGCGCCCGCTGGCCGGACGCGTTGTCCGGGTCGAGGAAGCTGTACATCTTGACGTACTTGGCCGAGGCCAGCGGCTTGGCCAGCTCGATCAGCGCGCTCATCTGGAAGCCGCTCCAGGGCACCGCCATGGACCAGGCCTCGACGCAGCGGTGGCGATAGAGGCGCTCCTCCAGGGGCATCTTGGCCAGCAGGTCGTCGATGCCGATCTCCATCGGCGTCTCAACCATGCCGTCGATCAGCAGGTTCCAGGGCCGGATCGGCAGCTTCTGCGCCTTGTCCTTGATGTTCTTCGAGGAGCCGAACTCGTAGTAGTTGGTGTAGGAGGTCGCCAGGTCCTCGTCGGTGAGGTCGCGGTCCAGGCGGTAGCGCAGGTTGCGCTGGAAGGGATAGAGCCCGGCCGAGGGGTCCTCCTCCACGGCCGCGCGGGCCGCGCCGCCCAGCAGGCCGGCCCCGGCCAGCACGATCGGTCCGGCGGCGGCCGCCTTGATCAGGCGCCGCCGCTCGAGGAAGACGCTCTCCGGGGTCGCCTGCGATTCTGGCAGCTCCCAGCCGCGACGCACTCTGGTCAACATGGCATCTCTCCCGCCCCTGGCACGACTTCAGTTAGGCCTCGACCACTCTAACGGGCAAGGGGTTACCAAGTTCAAGACTCTGCGAGGGAGGCGCGGCCGGGCCGGCCCCCCGAGTGATCGGGAGCCGGCCGGCGGGCCCGTAAAGCGCCTATTCCAGCAAGCTTCGCAGCATCCAGGCGGTCTTCTCGTGGACCGTCATGCGCTGGGTGAGCAGGTCGGCCGTGACCTCGTCGTTGCCGGCCTCGGCCGCCGGGAAGATCGAGCGGGCCGTCTTGGCCACGGTCTCGTGGGCGGTGACGAGCTGGGTCACCATCTCCTTGGCCTCCGGCACGTCCTCGGACTCCGTCACCGTGCTGAGCTTGGCGTAGGCCGCGTAGCTGCCCGGCGCGTGGTGGCCGAGGGCGCGGATCCGCTCGGCGATCTCGTCGACCGCCATGGCCAGCTCGGTGTACTCCTCCTCGAACATGGTGTGCAGGGTCTGGAACATCGGCCCGGTGACGTTCCAGTGGAAGTTGTGGGTCTTGAGATACAGGGTGTAGGAATCCGCCAGCAGCCGGGACAAGCCCTCGGCGATCTCTTGGCGGTCGCTTTCCGGAATTCCGGTGTCGATTTTCACGGTCCCTCTCCTTTCGTTTCCGGCCCGGCCAGGTCCCTGATGGGGCTGCCGGTTTCCTTGAACATATAGTGTTTTTTCAGCGGAATACAAACCAATTTAGAAGAATTCCAAATTCAGGATGGGCGTTCTAGAGCCTTGAAATCAGGCCGCGATTCGCAGCTCCACCCGGCCGAGATCGCCGAACTCGGCGACCACCGAATCGCCGGCCCCGACCAGGCGAAAAGCGGTCACCACGCCGGTGGTCACCAGCTCGCCGGCTTGCAGGCCGGGGCCGTCCGGATCGGCTCCCAGGGCGTTGGCCAGCCAGGTCAGCGCGGTCAGCGGGCCGCCCAGCGCGTTGGCGCCGCGGCCCTCGCTGACCGTCTCGCCGTTGATCGACAGGCTGACGGCATGACCGGCCAGGTCGAGGTCCCGCCAATCGGCGATCGGCGGCCCGACCACGAGGCCGCCGTGGGCCGCGTTGTCGGCCGCCACGCAGGGCGCGCCGATGTCCCACCAGGCCTCGCCGAAGGCCGAGCAGACGATCTCGATCGCCGGTAGCAGAGCGGCGACCGCTGCCGCCACCTCCGCTTCGCCGTAGGCCTCGGCCCGCGGCGGCAGGTCTTGCCCCAGCCGGAAGGCGAACTCCGGCTCGACCAGGCGGAAGATGTGCTGGTCGGCGGCGAGCGCTGCCGGGCTGTCGTGGATCGCGCCGTCCAGCAGGCGGCCGGGGAAGGGCCCGTCCGTGCCCAGGGCCGCTTGGGCCTTGGGGCTGGTGCAGGCGAGCTTGTAGCCGCGGGTCTGCAGGGCGCCGTCCGCCGCCGAGGGCCCGGCGAGAAAGGCGGCCTGGATCGCGTAGGCCTCGGCCATGTCGCGCGGCCGGCAGGACTCGGGCAGCGTTGGCAGGGGGCGGCGCTCGCGTCGCGCCTCGCGCAGCAGGCTCGCCGCCGCGCGGGCCGCCTCGGGAGTCATGGCCGCGTCTACGGCGTGCCGGCCTACTCGGCGGCCTGGCGCTCTTGGATGACCCGCTCGGCCAGCTTACCGCCGAGCTCCTGCAGGTGGTCGAACTTGGCCGCGAAGGTGCCGACGCCGAGGGTCAGCGAGCGCAGCTCGATGACCAGGTCGTGGATCTCCGACTGCGGCATGTAGCACTTCAGGTCGTCCCAGCCGTCCCAGCCCGGGCGCGGCTCGAAGCCGAGGATCTGGCCGCGCCGGCCGCTGACCAGGCCGTGGATCTTGTTGGTGAAGTCCGAGGGCACCGAGACCGTGACCTCGAAGATCGGCTCCAGGAGAACCGGATCGCACTGCGGCAGGCCTTCCTGCATGGCCATGCGCCCGGCGGTCTTGAAGGCCTGGTCGGAGCTGTCGACCGAGTGGTACTGGCCGTCGAACAGGGTGACGGTGACATCGACCACGGGGAAGCCCAGAGGGCCGCGGTCCAGGAACTCCTTGATGCCGTGCTCGACCGCGGGGATGTAGTTCTTGGGGATCGCCCCGCCGACGATCTTGTCGATGAACTCGAAGCCGCTGCCGCGCGGCGTCGGCGAGATCTCGACCTGGACGTCGCCGAACTGGCCGTGGCCGCCGGTCTGCCGCTTGAAGCGCGAATGCTGCTTCACCGACTTGCGGATCGACTCCTTGTAGGCGGTTTCCGGGCGGGCGACGTTGACCGCCACGTTGTATTTGCTCTTCAGGCGCTCGACCGCGAGCTTGAGGTGGATCTCGCCCTGGCCCCAGAGCAGCATCTGGTGGGTGCTGGCGTTGTGCTCGATGGCGTAGGAGGGGTCTTCCTCGATCAGCTTGCCGATGCTCGCCGTCAGCTTGACCTCGTCCTGGCGGTTCTGCGGCTCGACGGCCATCGAGTAGACCGGCGTGATGACGGCCGGCCACTGCGCGCCGGCGCCGCTCTGGCGCCCCGCCGGGGTCAGCAGGTCGCCGGTCTGGACTTCCTCCAGCTTCTGCAGGGCGACGACCTCGCCCTCGCCGGCCTGGCTCAGCTTCTTGGTCTCGTGGCCCATGAGCTGATAGACGCCCGAAGGCCGCTCGCCGCCGATGGTGTCGCCTTCCTTGAGCGAGCCGTGCCAGATCCGGGCGATCGACAGCTTGCCCATGTGGGCCTGGTGGATGGTCTTGAAGACGCTGGCCGTGAAGGCGCCGTCGGCCGCGATGCCGAGCCGCTCGGCGCTCTTATCGGGCTCCGGCGTCTCGTGGCGCAGGGCCTTCCAGAGCCGGGTGATGCCGTGCTGCTGCTCCGCCGAGCCGAGAAAGACCGGCACCACCAGGTCGCCCTGCAGGACGTTGACCAGGTGCTGATAGACCTCGTCGCTGGCCGGCACCTTGTCCTCGAGGAGCTGCTCGAGCAGCGTGTCGTCGAAGTCGGCCAGGGATTCGAGCATCTCCTGGCGCGCCTCGGCCTCGCGGTCCTTGACCGAGTCCGGCATCTCGATCAGCTCGGAGGGCTTTTCCGCCTGGTAGCTGTAGGCCCGCTCGCTGACCAGGTCGACGAAGCCGGTGACCGCGTCCTCGTCGCCGCGGATCGGCACCTGGCGCAGCACCAGGGGCTTGGGCGAGACGGCCTGCAGGGCCTCGAGCAGCTCCTTCACCCGCACCGTCGCCTTGTCCATCTTGTTGACGAAGAGCATGTGCGGGATGTCGTGCTCTTGCAGGAACTTGAAGGTCGGCGCCAGGGAGAAGACGCGGCCCGGGTCGGGCTCGGTGACGATCACCACCACGTCGCCGGCCATCATGGCGTTGCGGGCGTCCTGGGCCAGCTCGACCGAGCCCGGCGCGTCGACCAGGGTCCAGCTCTCGCCGAGGTACTCGGCATGGGCCACGTTGGGCTCGACGCTCATGGTCCGGGCGCGGGCTTCCGGCGAGGAATCGCCGACGGTGCTGCCGTCGTTGATCGAGCCCTTGCGGCCGATCGCCTCCGAGGCGTACAGCAGCGCCTCCAGAACGGTCGTCTTGCCGCTGGTGTAGGGGCCGACAAGTACGGCGCAGCGTGGCTTTGAAGCTGCCTTGGCGGTCATCGCATCCTCCCTGTGAGCCGCCCGGCGGGTGTTTTCTTATGGGGGCGGTTTCTGGCTTCTGAAGCTGGCCGTCATGTTTTCAAACTCGCCCCTGGGCTGGCAACCCAAAAGCCGTAAACGCCGGCCTAGACCGGGGGTTTAAGCCGGTCGACGGGAAAAGGCTCTGGCAGGCTGCTGAAATGGTGCCGGCGGCCACCCTCACCCTTCGTCAGGCTCAGGGCGAGGGTGAGGGCGAGGACTATCAAATGGTTCACCTCATCCTGAGCTTCCTCATCCCGAGCTTGTCGAGGGACGAAGGATGACCCTGGTCAAAATCAACAGGCCTCATCGGCAGCCTGCTAGGCCGCCATCAGCGAGTCGCTGCGGGCCTCGGCGCGCTGGGCGCGCTCGTGCTGGCCGAGGCCGCGCAGGGCGCGGGCCGCCAGCTTCCAGTTCTGCGGGCTGCTCGGCTTCAGGCCGCAGCGCTCGTTGGCCAGGGCCAGGGCCAGCTCGAAGCGGCGTGCCCTGAGGGCGGCCTCCAGCAGGGTCAGGCCGATGATGTCGCGCTGCGCGAAGCTGCCGCCGAGCCGGTGGGTGCGGTAGCGCACCGGCAGCAGGCGGTCGACGCAGTCGCCGTAGCGGCCCCGGCCGAAGTCCTGCAGGGCCCGGCAGAAGGGCACGCCGATCTCGCGGCTCATGGCGCAGTTGGCGTCCGAGGCATGGTCGATGTAGCGCTCGTTGGCGTTCAGCAGGCGATCCTCGGCCTGGCGCCGCTCGTCGGCGACGAAGGCCATCATGGCGTGCACGTCGTTGAAGGCGTAGAGCGTGTCCTCGGCGCTGCCGACCCACTTGTCGGCCAGCTCGCTCCAACGCGCGCCGGTGTCGAGGTCGAGCAGCTTGAGGCGCCAGAGCAGGGCCGCCGAGTCCAGCTCCTCGTACTTGTCGCCGCCGCTGCCGCTGCCGCGCAGCTCCTGGTCGTAGATCTCCAGCACCCGGTCGACCTGGCCGAGGTCGAGGTGGAAGAGCGACAGGTGCCACCAGAGATGGTTGCGGAAGTTACCCTCGGCCCAGTCGGCCTGCCGGCTGTTCATGAACCAGATGCCGCCCGACTGGCGGCCCTGCATCTCCAGGACATGGGCCACGGCGTGGATCGCGTAGGGGTGCTCCGGCCGCATGGCCAGGGCCCGGCGGCCGTACTCCTCGGCCTGGGCGAAATCGCGGGTCTCCTCCAGGCCGAAGGAATAGAAGCCGAGGACGAACTCGTAGCCCGGCACCGACTCGTCCCAGAGCGGGAAGACCCGGGCGACGCAGTCGCGCTGGCCGACCACGTCGCCGAGCAGGACGTCGGTCAGGTGGATCATCTGCAGGGCCAGCAGGTCGAAGGGGCTCTCGGTCAGCACCTCCTCCCAGCGCTGGACGGCGCCGAAGAAGTCGCCGTCGATCCAGGCCCGCACCGCCGCCGTGTGGCCGCGCTCGCGCTCGTTGGTCCGCCCCGCCAGGCGCTCCGCCGCCTCGACGCTGGCGACCATCTCGCCGTAGATCCGCGTCTCCATGGCCTGGGTCAGCATGGCCGCCTTGAAGCAGTGGCCCATGATGAAGTCCGGGCAGTCCCGCAGGAGCTTGTCGACGCGGCCGACCGGGTCGCCGCGGAAGGCCAGGCTGTCCTCCAGGCAGGCGTCGAGCTCGCTCACCAGGGCGTCGTCGGCGCAAGAGGTCGGCACCTCACGACAGTCGCGCTGCGTCATGGTCGTCCCATCCCAGAACTCGGTCGACGTCTTCGGCGCCCGCGGCCGGGCATGAATCCCGGCGCTGGACTCCTGAACGCACCATAGCATGTCCGGCCGAGTCTGGATCTGCCGTGGGGTTTGTGATTGCTTTGTTTTACTCATCCAGGTTAAGCATTTTTGAATTTATCCAAACCTATCCTTTTGCTTTGGTTTGAGAATGAGGTAGTTTGCTCAGTATGACTGAGCAAAATAGGACAAAACTAATCTGGCTGGAGCGGCACCTTCCGGAGGGCCTCCTGGTCACGGCCGCGTGGCTCAGCCGATACGGCTACTCGAGCGCGCTGCGGACGCACTATGTCGCCACGGGTCGGCTGGAGCAGTCTGCCCGTGGCGTCTTCAGAAGGCCCCGCGGCTCACTCAGTTGGGAGCAAGTGGTTATCTCGCTCCAGGCCCTGCTGGACACGCCCGTCGTCGTCGGCGGCCGGACGGCGCTCGAGATCCAGGGCTACGCCCACTTCCTCTCCCGTGAGCGCAGGGCCGTGCATCTCTACGGCGATCGGGCGCCGCCGTCCTGGCTGCACAAGCTGCCGCTCGGCGTCCGCTTCGTCTTTCGCCGCAACGTCCGCCTGTACCCCAACGACCCGGTCACGAGAGGCGTGACGAGCCTGAGCTGGAGCGCGGAGACTCAAGGGGAGGCCGGCGACGATCCGTTGCAGGCCGGTCTCACCATCCGGCCCTGGGGCCATTGGGACTGGCCACTGGCGCTTTCGACGCCGGAGCGCGCGATCCTGGAGCTTCTCGATGAACTCCCGGACCGAGAGAGCTTCCATCAGGTCGACAGGCTCATGGAAGGGCTGGTCAATCTCAGCCCTCGCCGCCTGCAGGTGCTCTTGGAGGACTGCAGGAGCGTCAAGGTCAAGCGCCTGTTCTTCTTTCTCGCCGATCGCCACGGCCATGCCTGGCTCAAGCGGGTCGAGCGCGCGCGGATCGATCTCGGCAGGGGCAAGCGGATGCTCGTCCGCGGCGGCAGACTCGACAAGGCCTATGGGATCACGGTGCCGGCGGACCTCGATGCCGTTCAGTGATCTCTATCGCCGCCAGGCCGCGCTTCTCGTCCGCACATTGCCATACGTCGCGGAGGAGAGGGCCTTCGCGCTCAAAGGCGGCACCGCGATAAACCTCTTCCTCCGCGACATGCCGCGCCTGTCCGTGGATATCGACCTGACCTACCTGCCGGTCGCGCCGCGGTCCGAGTCGCTGGCCGCCATCGATACGGCCATGAAACGCATCGGGCGTCGGCTCCGAAGCACCGCCCCCGACGCGCGGATCAACGAAACGCCGCTGCATGGAGAAGGGGCGGTCAACAAGCTTGTCGTGCGCGCCGATGGCGTTCAGATCAAGATCGAGGTGACCCCGGTCCTGCGCGGTTGCGTCTATGAGCCGGCCGTGCGCGCCGTCACGTCAGCCGTGGAAGACGCCCTCGGATATGCGGAGATCAGCGTGGTGTCCTTCGCCGATCTCTTTGGCGGCAAGATCGTCGCGGCGCTCGATCGCCAGCATCCCCGCGATCTGTTCGACGTTCGCGGTCTTCTGGCGCAGGAAGGTATAGACGAAAGCCTGCGCGTGGCCTTCATCGTCTACCTTCTCAGTCACGGCCGACCGATGAGCGAGGTGATCGCGCCGACGCGCAAGGACATAGCTGGCGAGTACGAGCGCGGGTTCCAGGGCATGACCGAAGAGCCGGTCACCCTCGACGCGTTGCTGGAGGCCCGCGAGACGCTGATCGACGAGATCGTGGGCAACATGCCGCACGAGCATCGGCGCTTTCTCGTCTCGTTCGAGCGCGGCGATCCCGACTGGTCGCTCTTGCCGCCCAAGGGCCTTGCCAACCTGCCGGCCGTGCGGTGGCGGCAGCAGAACCTCAACAAGCTCAATGCGGACGCGCGGAGTGCCTTGGTCGTCCGTTTGCAGGAGGCGCTACGGCGCTATACCGAACGGCGATGAGTACGACTCATCGCCGTTCGTATGGCGTTCAAGCGCCACGCGGGCTTTCCTCGCTTCGCTGCGGGCGCGCGGTGGCGCTTGCCAGACCGCAATGAGTTCCACTCATCGCCGTCTGGTATTGGTGCTTGCCCGGCCGCCCGGAAAGGAGAAAGGCGGCCCGGAGGCCGCCTTTCCGTGAAAGGGCTTGCTGTCAGCCCATCTTGTCTTGGTTGGTATCAGCGCGGATGGCAGAGGTTGCTCCACTGTCCGCGAAGAACACCTTGGGCAAACAGCGTGACGCCCGTTCCACTAGACATTGGATCACCTCCTTTCCGTTGTTGAACCGAATGGAATCAACCTGCCACTACTTTCGCGGCTTGTGTAGAGGGAAATTGCGGTCAGGCACCGCGCCCCAGCTTGACCGAGTCCAGCGCCTCGACCACGGCCCGGTGGGCCGGCGTCTCGACGCCGAGGCTCTCGCCGAGACGGACGATCTCGCCGTTCAGCCAGTCGAGCTCGAGCCGGCGGCCGGCTTCCAGGTCGTGCAGCATGGAGGGTTTCATCTCGGCCGGCAGGTCCTGATGGAAGGCGAAGGTCTTCTCGGCCAAGTCGGCCGCCAGCGCGACGCCCTTGGCCCGGCCGACCGCCACCGCCTCCTCGACCAGCGCCCGCAGCTCCGCCGCCCGCGCCGGCTCTTCCAGCAAGGCGCCCATCGCCAGGCGATGCCGCGATGCCGCCCCGGCCATGGGCGCGAGCATGACGAACTTCTTCCAGTGGTCGATCTCGATCGAGTCGGAGACTTTGGCGTCGATCCCGGCCGCTTGGCAGGCCGCGTGCAGCGCCTCGACCCGGGCCGACCGGCTGCCGTCGCGCTCGCCGAAGATCAGCCTGGCGAACTTGCCGGTCTGCCGGATGACGCCCGGGGCTTCGATCTTTGCCGCGATCTGGGCGACGCCGCCCAGAACAAGCTCCGGTCCGAGCACCGCCGCCAAGGTGTCGCTGGCGGTGACGCCGTTCTGCAGGGGCAGCACCGCGGTCTGTGGGCCGCAGAGCGGCTTCAGGCGCTGGGCGGCGGCCTCCAGGTCCCAGAGCTTGACGCAGACCAGGGCCACGTCGCAGGGCCCGCCGTCGCCGTCGTCCGTCAGGAGCTTCGGCGCCGGGATGTGCAGCTCGCCCGCCGGGGTGCGGACCGACAGGCCGTCGCGCGCCATGGCGTCGCGATGGGCGCCGCGCGCCACGAAGGTGACGTCGTTGCCGGCCAGCGCCAGCTTGGCGCCGAAGTAGCCGCCGACGCCGCCGGCGCCGAGAATCACGACCTTCATCGGTCACTCTCGCGTCGTTCGGTCTCGCCTACTGCAGCGCCTCGCAGGCCCGCTTGATGCGCGCGCAGGCCTCCTGAAGCGCCTCGGTCGAGGTGGCGTAGGAGATCCGGAAGTAGGGCGAGAGGCCGAAGGCCTCGCCCTGGACCACGGCGACGCCCTCGGACTCCAGCAGGTAGGTGACGAAGTCGCCGTCGCTCTCGATCGTCTTGCCGTTCGGAGTCTTCTTGCCGATGGTCCCGGCGCAGGAGGGGTAGACGTAGAAGGCGCCTTCCGGCCGGTGGCAGGCCAGGCCCGGGCAGGTATTGAGGACCTCGACCACCAGGTCGCGGCGCTGCTTGAAGACGGCGTTGCGCTCCGGGATGAAGTCCTTCGGGCCGGACAGCGCCGCGGCCGCCGCCGCCTGGCTGACCGAGGAGGGGTTCGAGGTGCTCTGCGACTGCACCTTGGCCATGGCCTTGATCAGCTCGGCCGGGCCGCCGGCGAAGCCGATCCGCCAGCCGGTCATGGCGAAGGCCTTGGAGACGCCGTTGACCGTCAGGGTGCGGCTCTTCAGCGCCGGCTCGACCTGCGCCGGCGTGACGAACCGGAAATCGTCGTAGACCAGGTGCTCGTACATGTCGTCGGTCAGCACCCAGACCTGCTCGTGGCGCAGCAGGACGTCGGTGATCGCCTTCATGTCGTCGTGGCTGTAGGCCGAGCCGGTCGGGTTCGAGGGGCTGTTGAGGATCAGCCACTTGGTGCGATCGGTGATCGCCGCCTCCAGGTCCTCGGCCTGCAGCTTGAAGTGGTTGTTCTGCGGGCAGGAGACGATGACCGGCTCGCCCTCGGCGAGCAGCGCCATGTCGGGATAGGAGACCCAGTAGGGCGCCGGGATGATCACCTCGTCGCCGGGATCCAGCGTCGCCATGAAGGCGTTGTAGAGCACCTGCTTGCCGCCGGTGCCGACGGTGATCTCCGAGGCCTCGTAGTCGAGGCCGTTGTCGCGCCGGAACTTCTCGGCGACGGCGGCTTTCAGCTCGGGCGTGCCGTCGACGGCGGTGTACTTGGTCTCGCCGCGCTCGATGGCGGCGATGGCCGCCTGCTTGATCGAGTCCGGCGTGTCGAAGTCCGGCTCGCCGGCGCCGAGGCCGATGACGTCGCGGCCGGCGGCCTTCAGCTCGCGGGCCTTGGTGCTGACGGCGATGGTCGGCGAGGGTTTGATGCGCGACAGGCGCTCGGCGAGGATCGACACGGTCTGAGGGCTCCCGATTCCCGGTTGTTCCGCGAACGCGGCTGGGCTTTCGCGCAGCCTAGTTGAGGCCCCGGGAGCGCGCAACGCGGCAGGCGCCGCGGACCCGAGACCGGATCGTCGAGGTCCTCAAGTCGCCGCAATTGATCATGCGACCGCCCCTTTCCCGGCGCCGCGGCGCCGCGATGGCGCGCGCCAATGGCAGCGCTTCAGGACCTGCTCTAAGGGGGAGAACGCATGACCCGCTGCCAGTATTTCACGCCGCCCGTCTTCAGCCGGCGCCAGGCCATCGATTGCCGCAACGCGCTGGTCGCGGTGACGGCGACGCTGCTGCTGAGCCTCCTGCTCCTGCTGCTGACGGCCTGGCTGGCGCCGCAGTCGCTGCGCGCCGCCGAGCCGCCGGCCGCCCCGGAAGAGGTCTGGCCGGCCGGCCTGTTCTTCCTGGGCGGTGGCGAGTCGCAGGCTTTCGAAGCGCCCCTGCTGGAGAGCGAGGTCGCCATCGCGGTCTCGGGCCGGGTCAGCCGGGTCACCGTGACCCAGCGGTTCCGCAATCCCTCGGCGGTCTGGCTCGAAGGGCTCTACGTCTTTCCGCTGCCCGAGCGCTCGGCGGTCGACCGGCTGACCATGACCGTCGGCACGCGGCAAATCGAGGGCCGCATCCTGGAGCGCCGGAAGGCCCGTCGGGTCTACGAGCAGGCTGCCGCCGAGGGCCGCAAGGCGAGCCTGCTGACCTCCGAGCGGCCCAACGTCTTCGTCACCTCGGTCGCCAACGTCGGGCCCGGCGAGACGGTCAGCGTGGCGATCGAATACCAGGACAGCGTGGCCTACGAGGACGGCGGCTTCGAGCTCCGCTTTCCGATGGTCGTGGCGCCGCGCTACGAGCCCGGCCCGGCGAGTCCGCCCCTCGTGCGTCTTCCGCAACCGACGCCCGCTCCCAAGTCCTCGGTCCCGCAGCCGATCGCAGCGACGCAGCCGGCGGCGGCCGAGGGGCAGGGGCGGCTCGCCGGCCGGGACCGCTTCGGCCCGGTCGCGCGGCCCGGCCACGGCCTGGAGAGCCGCGTCAGCCTGAGCGTCTCGCTGGACGCCGGGCTGCCGCTGGCCGCGCTGGACAGCCCCAGCCACGCGGTCGAGATCGAGCCGCGGGGCGCGGGCCGCATGGCCGTCGCCCTGGCCGAGCGCAGCCTGCCGGCGGACCGCGACTTCGTGCTGCGCTGGCGGCCGGTCCAGGGCAGCGAGCCCGAGGCGGCGATCTTCGCCGAGGCGCTCGACGGCGACAGCTACCTGCTGGTCTCGCTGCTGCCGCCGGCCGCCGCCGACAGGCAGGGCGCGCCGCCGCCGCGGGACCTGATCTTCGTGGTCGACACCTCGAGCTCCATGCACGGCATCTCCCTGGCCGCCGCGCAGGAGGTGCTGGCGCTGGCGCTCGAGCGCCTGCGGCCGGAGGACCGCTTCAACCTGATCCGCTTCGACAACGAGGCTCACGCCCTGTTTCCCGAGACCCGCGCCGCGACCGAGGCGAGCAAGCGGCTCGCCCTGCGCGCGGTCGCGGCGCTCGACGCCCAGGGCGGCACGAACATGCGGCCGGCCCTGCAGATGGCCTTGAAGGAGCCGGCGACGGCCGACCGGCTGCGCCAGATCGTGTTCCTGACCGACGGGGCCGTCGGCAACGAGGTCGCGCTGTTCGAGACGATCGACCGGCTGCTCGGTCAGCGACGCCTCTTCACCGTCGGCATCGGCTCGGCGCCCAACGGCTATTTCATGCGCAAGGCGGCCGAGGTCGGTCGCGGCAGCTTCACCTATATCGCGCAGATCGCCGAGGTGAAGGAGCGCATGACCGGCCTGCTGCGCCGCCTGGAGCAGCCGCAGCTCACCGACATCGCCGTGGCCGGGCCCTTCGCGACCGGGGTCGAGATCTATCCCGCGCCGCTGCCGGATCTCTATGCCGGCCAGCCGGTCGAGTTCGTCGTCAAGCTGCCCGGGCGTAGGCTCGAGGATATCGCCGGCAGCCTGACCGTCAGCGGCCGGCGCGGCGCCGAGCATTGGCAGCGCGCGGTCTCCCTGTCCGACCTGCAGGCCGGCGCCGGCGTGGCGACGACCTGGGCGCGGGCCAAGCTGGCGCGCATCGAGGACGGCCTGTTCCTCGGCCGCGACCCCGAGGACCTGCGCGACGAGGCCCTGGCCCTGGCGCTGCACCATGGCCTGGTCGGCCGCTATACCAGCCTGGTCGCGGTCGACGACGCGGTCAGCCGGCCGCGGGGCGAGGCCCTGGTCACCGAGGCGCAGCCGCGGGCCCTGCCGCACGGCTGGGACGCCGACAAGGTTTTCGGCGAGCTGCAGCGGAGCATGCAGCCGCGCGTCCTGCCGGCGCCCTTGCTGCGCGAGGCCAGCCTGAAGGGCCAGCCGATCGCCCTGCCGCAAGGCGCGACGCCGGCGGCCCTACAGGCCCTGCTCGGCCTGGCGCTGCTGCTGGCGGCCGCCCTGGTCTGGAGCCTGTCGCGGCGGCGGCTGCGCCATGCTTAGCCGCCGGTCCTTCTGGGTCACCCTGCTGCTGATCCTGCTCGGCGGCTGGCTGCTCGGCCAGGCGGGCGTGATCCACGCCAAGGCCTGGCTGGCGCAGATCCTGCTCGAGCAGGCCTGGCAGCGCAGCCTGGCGGCACCGGCGAGCGCCGGTGTCGAGCGGTCCTGGCAGCGGCCCTGGCCCTGGGCCGACAGCCATCCGGTCGGCCGGCTGCGGGTGCCGGCGCTGGGCGTCGACCAGATCGTCCTGGCCGGCGCCAGCGGCCGCAGCATGGCCTTCGGGCCCTCCCACCTGGACGGCTCGGCGCCGCCGGGCGCGGCCGGCCACGGCCTGCTGTTCGGCCACCGGGACACCCATTTCCGCTACCTGAAGGACCTGAAAACGGGCGCGCGCATCGCGCTGCAGGGCCGGGACGCCGTCTGGCGGGACTACGAGGTGGTCGACGCCCGCGTGGTCGACGCCCGCCGCGCCCGCCTGCTGCCGGGCGACGGCCGGGCCCGGCTCTCCCTGGTCACCTGCTATCCCTTCGACAGCCACGACCCCGGCGGCCCGCTGCGCTACGTGGTGCACGCGGTGGCGCTGTCAGGCCCGGACGTCGAAGACGTAGAGCCGGACCTCCTCGTCGCTGACGATGTAGAGACGGCCGGCCTTTGAATCGTAGGCGATGCCCTCGGCCTTCTCGACCTCGCGGAGCTTGCCCTTGCGGCCGTAGGTCAGCGGCAGGCTCCGGACCACGGCCTTCGCCGCCGGGTCGTAGAGATAGACCCGCCGGCCCTCGTCGCTGAGGATCCAGAACAGGCTACGGCCCTCGTCGTAGTCGATGCCGGAGAAGTCGATGCGTCGGCCCTCGCCGCTGGGATCGACGAAGCCCCGGCGCGCGTTGAGAAGCGTGTGCCCGGTAATGCGCGTCAGATCAGCGGCGATCTCGATCAAGAGGCCGGGCGCGCCTTCCTTCAGGGCGAAGAGGCTGTCGCTCGCCGCGCACCAGGTCAGGCCTTCGAGGCCGTCGTTGTCGTCCTCGTCGTCCTCGAAGTAGCGGCGGAGCTTGCCGTAGCCGGTCATGTCCGCCAGGGCCCGCCGATCGGCGACGCGCCGCCCGGCGATGTCGAGCTTGATGACCTCGTTGCTCGCCTCGCGGACCACGTAGAGGAAGCGGCCCGTGGGCTCGATGGTGATGCCCTCGAGGTCGTCGGCGGGCACCGGGAAGCTCTTCTTGCGCCGCAGGCCGCCCGACAGGCTCAAGTGGAAGACGCCCTTGCTGTCGTCGCTGACGGTCCAGAGACCCTTGCCGTCGTGCGCCAGGGTCAGCCCGGAGGGCTCGGTCAGGCCGTCCTTCTTGTATTCGATGCTGTGTCGCTTCAGGAAGGTCAGGTTGATCACGGGCTGCGGTCCTCGCAGGTCGGGTTATGGCTTGGCACCGCTTATAGCGCAGGCCGCTGTCGCGGGGACAGGCCGACTGGCTATAGTGCCGCTTCGCCATGGGAAGCGCGCGGGGGAAAGGCGCATGGAACTGACTTGGCTCGGCCGCACCGGCGTGCGGGTGTCGCGGCTCTGCTTCGGCACGATGTCCTTCGGCGGCGACGCCGACGAGGCGGAGGCGGCCCGCATGTACGCGGCCTGCCGCGACGCCGGGATCACCTTTTTCGACTGTGCCGATGTCTACAACGGCGGCCGTTCGGAGGAGATCCTCGGCCGCCTGATCGCCGGCGAGCGCGACCGGCTGGTGATCACCTCGAAGTGCGCCGTGCCGACCGGCGACGACCCCAACGACCGCGGCAGCAACCGCCGGCATATCCTGCGCACGGTCGAGGCGAGCCTGCGCCGGCTGCAGACCGACCGGCTCGACCTGCTGTTCCTGCACCGCTGGGACGAGCAGACGCCGCTGGAGGAGTCGCTGCGCGCCCTGGAAGACCTGCAGCGGACCGGCAAGGTGCTCTATCTCGGCGCCAGCAACTTCGCCGCCTGGCAGGTCGCCAAGGCCCTGGGCATCGCCGCCCGGCAGGGCTGGGCGCGGCTCGACGTGATCCAGCCGATGTACAACCTGGTCAAGCGCCAGGCCGAGGTCGAGCTGCTGCCCCTGGCGCGGGCGGAAGAGCTCGGCGTCATCACCTACAGCCCGGTCGGCGGCGGCCTGCTGAGCGGCAAGTACGGCCGCGACAAGCGCGCCGACACCGGCCGCCTGGCGAGCAACAAGGAGTACATCGGCCGCTACAGCGAGGACTGGGTCTACGACACCGCCGGGGCCTTCACGGCCCTGGCCGAGGCGCGGGGCTGCCACCCGGTCAGCCTGGCGGTCGCCTGGGTCGCGGCCCATCCGGACGTCACCTGTCCGATCATCGGCGCGCGCAGCCTGGAGCAGCTCCGGCCCTCGCTCGAAGCCCTGTCGCTCGACATGCCGGCAGACCTGCGGGCGGAGATCGCCGACCTCTCGCGCCGGCCGCCGCCGGCCACGGACCGGCTGGAGGAGATTCTCTAGCGCGCTCCTTGGTTGCGGGGGTCGGCAAGGCTCCGCTCGTCCGGCAACGCTCTGGCGATCGCCGTCCTGGCAGTCGCCGTCGACGTCGAAACGAACCGCCCCCCTCACCCGGCTCCGGCTAAGCTCAGCCTTCGGCTTCGCCAAGCCTAGCCGGAGCCGGGTGAGAGGGCGGTTCGTTTCCTTCTGGCAGCGCGCCGGCGACGCCGCTCAGGCCTGGCGGATCTTCTCCAGGAAGTCCGATACCCGCGCGTTGAGCGCGTCGGACTCGGCGAAGAGATCGGCGGCCGACTGCAGCACGTGCTTGGCGGCCTCGCCGGTCTGGGCCGCCGCCTGGGTGATGCTGCCGAGGTTGCTGGAGACGTCCTGCGAGCCTTCGGCGGCGAGCTGGACGTTCTGGCTGATCTCCGCGGTCGCCGCCGACTGCTCTTCCATGGCCGAGGCGATCGCGATGGTCGCGCTTTTGACCTCGCTGGTCCGGCCGCTGATGCTGCCGATGGAGTTGGCGGTGAGCCGGCTGGCGACCTGCATGGCGCCGATCAGCTCGGCGATGTCGGAGGTCGCGTTGGCGACTTGCTTGGCGAGCTTCTTGACCTCTTCCGCGACGACCGAGAAGCCGCGGCCCGCTTCGCCGGCGCGCGCGGCCTCGATGGTCGCGTTCAGGGCCAGCAGATTGGTCTGCATCGCCATGTCGCGGATGAAGGCGATCACCTCGTCGATCTTGGCGGCCGCTTCCGTCAGGTCGCGGACCGCGTCGGTGGCGCGCTGAACCTCCTCGACCACGGCTTCGGTGGCCTTGGCCGAGCCGGCGGCCTGCTTCTCGATCTCCGTGATCGAGGTCGAGAGCTGCTCGGCGCCGGCGGCGACGGCTTCGGACTTGCCGGCGGCCTCCTCGGAGGCCGCCGCCACCGAGAGGCTCTGCTGGTGGGCCGTCTCGGCGTCGCTGGACATGGCCTTGGCCGAGGATTCGAGCTGGCCGGCCGCCTGCGACAGGACGCCGACGACGGTCGAGACGGCCTGCTGGAAGTCCTCGGTCAGCAGGTGCCGCTGCTCCATCGATTCCCGGGCGGCGTTGATGACCTCCGCGCCGCGCCGGAAATCGCCGGACATGCCGCGCAACAGGAAGGGCCGGTAGTACTTGCTCTGGCTGGCGAAGGCGAGCGAGGCGCTGGATTCGCGCACGAAGGCGTCGGTCAGGTCGAGCAGCCGATTGATGGCGGTGAGCATGCCGCTTTGCGCGGGCAGCTCCTCGATCATGGTGATGCGCGATTCGAGGTCGCCCTCGGCGGCGCGCAGGCAGACCGCCTCGGCCTTCTCGAAGGCCCTCTTGTAGAGCGCGAGCTCCTTCGCGACGGCTTGCTCGGCCGCGTCGGCTTGCTCGTCCGGCGCGGCTGTCTCTTCCGCTGCGGCGGGCGCCTCCGTCGAGGCTTGCTCGGGGGCGACTTCAGGCTTCATGGCTGCTGCTGCCCGTCAAATCGAGAACACGAACTCGTCGTATTCGACGCCGTGCTTCTGCAGCAGTTTGCAGAAGGCGGCGAAACCCGCGTTCATGCCGTCCTTGCGGTTGGCGTGGCGGTTCTCGATCTCGACCAGCTTGCGGTAGACCGGCTCTATCTTAGCGACGGCCTCAGGCCGCGGGGCGCGGCGGTTCGAATGGAAGCCGACGACCTTGTCGCCGCCGGCGAAGCTCGGCGTGACATGCGCGAAGACCCAGTAGTGATCGCCGTTCTTGGCCATGTTCTTGACGTAGGCGAAGATCTCGCGGCCGGCCCGGATCTGGTCCCAGAGCAGCTTGAAGACGCAACGCGGCATGTCCGGATGCCGGACGAGGCTGTGCGGCTGGCCGAGAACCTCGTTCTCGCGATAGAGGGCGACCTTTAGGAACACGTCGTTGGCGTAAGTGATGCGGCCCGCGGCATCGGTCTTGCTGACGATGATCTCGTCCTCGCCGAAGCGCCGCTCGCGGTTCGTCGGGGTCGTCGCGTACTTGGTCATCGCCGGCTCGCTTCGAGGCCAAGGGGTCGGCCCGGTCAATTGGGATTGACCTTGCTGGTTCAAAATTCGCGACAGCCACTAAAATTCGATTAACCCAAAAGATATATATCAATAATGATAAGAGGCCAGGGTGAGCCGACGCGATGACGACAGGGCGCCGGTTCAGGCCTTGCCGGCGGCGAAGCGGCTGGTCAGGCCGATCCCGAGAACGATGAAGGCGACGCCGACGAAGTGGAAGGCCTGCAGGCGCTCGCCGAGGAACAGGAAGGCGAGCAGCGCGCCGTAGACCGGGATCAGGTGCAGGAAGAGGCCGGCCTTGTTCGGCCCGACCAGCTCGACGCCGCGGTTCCAGGAGATGTAGGCCAGCACGCCGGCGAAGAGGCCGACGTAGCCGAGGGCGGCGAAGGCCTCGGGCCGCAGGGGAACCAGCCGGCCCTGGGCGATCTCCCAAAGGTAGAGCGGCGTGTTGAGCAGCAGGCCGGTCAGCAGGATGGCGACCAGCAGGACCATGGGCTCGAGCTCCGGCGGCTTCAGCTTGACGCCGACCGAGTAGATCGCCCAGAGCGCCGAGCCGGCGAGCAGCCAGAGGTCGCCGCGGTTGACCTCCAAGGCGAGGAGCAGCGAGAGCTCGGCGCGCGTGATGATGATCGCCACGCCGACGAAGGACAGCAGCACCCCGAGGAGCTGCAGCGCCGACATGCTCTCCTGCAGCAGGACGCGGGCCATCGGCAGGATCAGCACCGGCCCGAGCGCAATGATCAGCGCGGCGTTGATCGCCGTGGTGTACTGCAGGCCGATGTAGACCGTGGAGTGGAAGGCGACGATACCGGTCGCGGCGAGGAACAGCACCAGCTTCCAATGGCGCAGGACCAGGGCGCGCTGGCGCCAGAGGTCGCTGCGCACGAAGGCCAGCAGGATCGCGCTGGCGATGGCCCAGCGCCACCAGTTGATCGAGAAGGGCGGGATCTCGCCACGCACGGCCCGGCCGACCACCGTGTTGCCGGCCCAGCAGAGCGGCGAAAAGGCGAGCAGCAGGTAGGGCAGGTCGTAGAAACGACGGAACAGGCGGCGCACGGACGTCCCCCAAAAGCCGCGAGCTTAGCCGAGTCGCGACGGGGCCCACCACAGCCGAAGCCGGGAGGCACCCTTGCTCGGCCGGCATGGCCGGCGCGGCCGGCCGTCAGTCGCCGTTTTGCGAAATGGGCCTCGGCAGGGCCGCCTCGCGCTGGGGCTCCCGGAGGCGGTCGGCGGCGGATTCGAGGGAATCGGCCAGGTTGTAGAGCAGGGCCCGGTTGTCTAGATCGCCGCGGCTGGCCGCGCTGCGCAGCTCGGCGGCGGCGTAGAGCAGCTCGGTGTGGGCCATGCCCAGGGCCTTGCGGGTCTCGGCCCGATCGCCGCTCGCGGACTCCCCCCTATCCGGTAGTCTGATGTCGCGACCCATCGGGTCCCCTCGCGCCCTCGCCGGCCCAAACGCCCCACGTCGGCCCCGGGCCGCGGCTGTGGCGCGAGCGAGATCTCATTTTTGCCCTCAAAACGAGTATCAAATAGTACGACTGCAATCAACACGAGTGCGAGCCGATCGTCTCCCTCAAAGGGATGAGGCCCCAACTGCCAGTCCCTGTCAGCAGGCCGGCGCGGGGGCCGGCAGGGCGGCGCCGGTCCGGTGGCGCTCGCCGCGACGGCAGGCTAGATAGGACAGATGACGCTCCCGCAAAGCGCGCAGGCCTCGGCCGCGCCCCCCGCCACCGCCTCCGCCGACGCCGAGGCGCCCAGCAGCCCGGCCCCCTTCCGGCTGAGCTCGGACTTCGCGCCGGCCGGCGACCAGCCGCAGGCCATCGCCGAGCTGACCGAGGGCCTGCAGCGGCGCGAGCGCGACCAGGTGCTGCTCGGCGTCACCGGCTCGGGCAAGACCTTCACCATGGCGCAGGTGATCCAGGCGCTGGCGCGGCCGAGCCTGATCCTGGCGCCCAACAAGACCCTGGCGGCGCAGCTCTACGGCGAGATGAAGAGCTTCTTCCCCGAGAACGCGATGGAGTACTTCGTCTCCTACTACGACTACTACCAGCCCGAGGCCTACGTGCCGCGGACCGACACCTACATCGAGAAGGAAAGCTCGATCAACGAGCAGATCGACCGCATGCGCCACAGCGCCACGCGGGCGCTCTTCGAGCGGCGCGACGTGGTGATCGTCGCCTCGGTCTCCTGCATCTACGGCATCGGCGCGCCGGAGACCTACTCGACCATGACGGTCACCGTGAAGCAGGGCGAGCGCATCGACCGCCAGGCCCTGCTGAAGGCCCTGGTCGAGCTGCAGTACAAGCGCAACGACGCCAACTTCCACCGCGGCACCTTCCGGGCCCGCGGCGACTCCATCGAGATCTTCCCGGCGCACTACGAGGACCGGGCCTGGCGCCTCAGCCTGTTCGACGACGAGGTCGAGTCGATCCAGGAGTTCGACCCGCTGACCGGCGAGAAGACCGACGCGCTGGAGACCATCAAGGTCTACGCCAACTCGCACTACGTGATTCCGCGGCCGACCATGCAGCAGGCCGTGAAGTCGATCAAAGAGGAGCTGAAGGTCCGGCTCGAGGAATTCAACAAGACCGGCAAGCTGCTCGAGGCCGAGCGCCTGGAGCAGCGCACGACCTTCGACCTGGAGATGATGGACGCCACCGGCTCCTGCGCCGGCATCGAGAACTACTCGCGCTATCTGACCGGGCGCCAGCCGGGCGAGCCGCCGCCGACGCTCTTCGAATACCTGCCCGAGGACGCGCTGCTCTTCGTCGACGAGAGCCACGTCACCGTGCCGCAGCTCAACGGCATGTACCGCGGCGACTACTCGCGCAAGTCGACGCTCGCCGAGTTCGGCTTCCGGCTGCCGTCCTGCATCGACAACCGGCCGCTCAAGTTCGAGGAGTGGGAGGTCATGCGGCCGCAGACCGTCTACGTCTCGGCCACGCCCGGCGACTGGGAGATGGAGCGCAGCGGCGGCGTCTTCGTCGAGCAGGTGATCCGGCCGACCGGCCTGATCGATCCGGTCTGCATCATCCGGCCGACCGAGAGCCAGGTCGACGACCTGATCGGCGAGTGCCAGGAGGTCGCCGCCAAGGGCCAGCGCGTGCTGGTCACCACCCTGACCAAGCGCATGGCCGAGGACCTCACCGAGTACCTGCACGAGGCCGGCCTGCGCGTGCGCTACATCCACTCCGACGTCGACACCCTGGAGCGCATCGAGATCATCCGCGATCTCAGGCTCGGCGTGTTCGACGTGCTGGTCGGCATCAACCTGCTGCGCGAGGGCCTGGACATCCCGGAGTGCGCCCTGGTGGCGATCCTCGACGCCGACAAGGAGGGCTACCTGCGCTCCTTCCGCTCGCTGGTGCAGACCATCGGCCGGGCGGCGCGCAACGTCGAGGGCCGGGTCATCCTCTACGCCGACAACATGACCGACAGCCTCAAGACCGCACTGGAGGAGACCGACCGCCGGCGCGAGAAGCAGCAGGCCTACAACGCCGCCCACGGCATCACCCCGGAATCGATCAAGAAGCAGATCGCCGACATCCTGGAGAGCGTCTACGAGCGCGACCACGTGACGGTCGGCACCGGCGACGACGCCCATGCCCACATGATCGGCCACAATCTGCAGACCTACCTGGCCGACCTCGACAAGCGCATGCGCGAGGCCGCGGCGGACCTGGAGTTCGAGGAGGCCGCCCGCCTGCGCGACGAGATCCGCCGCCTGGAGCAGCAGGAGCTGGAGCTGCCGAGCGGCGGCGCCTCCTTCACCGAGCGCATCCAGCGCGCCGGCGCCGAGGTCACGGCCCGGCGCCGCGGGAAAGGTGCGAGCAAGGGCGGCAAGGCCAAGGGGCGCCGGCGGCGCGGGCCATGACGAGGGTCTTCCCGAGGCACAAAACGAAATGAGCAAGGCCTTCACCAAGGAAAGCGACGGCGACGACGATGACGACCTGCCGGAAGCCGCGGACAGCCTGCCCAGGGGTGTGAAGAACTACATCACGCCCGCCGGCCGCGCCCGGCTCGAGGCCGAGCTGAAGCAGCTCACCGGCGTCGAGCGGCCGAAGGTGGTCGAGGTCGTCGCCTGGGCCGCCGGCAACGGCGACCGCTCGGAGAACGGCGATTACATCTACGGCAAGAAGCGGCTGCGCGAGATCGACCGGCGCATCCGCTTCCTGGTCAAGCGCCTGGAGAGCGTCGAGGTGGTCGACATGCGCCGGCAGACCAGGCGCGACCAGGTCTTCTTCGGCGCCACCGTGACCTACGCCAACAGCCGCGACGAGGAGCGCACCGTCAGGATCGTCGGGGTCGACGAGGTGCGCCACGAGCGCGGCGAGGTGAGCTGGGTCTCGCCGGTCGGCCGCGCCCTGCTCAAGGCCGTGGAAGGCGACGTCGTCAAGCTGCGCACCCCCGGCGGCATCGAGGAGCTCGAAGTCCTCGAGATCAGCTATTTGGAGACGTGATCGGCTTGCCGTGGCGTCGCCGCGGCCCTTGATCTCGCCCCAAGGCACGCCGACATCTTGTAGAGATCTGTCGGAGAGGCCCTTGGACAGCGGCGAAGCGAGACGGGAACGCAAAGGGCGGGCGATAGAAATCCTGCGTCACCGCCTGCCGGGCGTCGGGCGAGCGGCGCATGAGCAGCCGGCTTGGCTGGTCTGGTCGGTGCTTTTCGTCTGTATCCTCTTCCCGCTGCTCGTCGTTCTCGCCGACTGAGGGCGGCGCCCCGGCCTTGAAGCGGCCGGGACGGCCCGGCAGAGTCGGGCCGAAGCCGCTCCGAGGAGGCCGCCCGTGTCCGACAAGACCGCGTCAGAGAAAGTCGTCAAGAGCAACGAAGACTGGATGAAGCAGCTCACGCCCGAGCAGTATCGGGTGACGCGGCTCTCCGCCACCGAGCGCCCCTTCCAGAACGCCTACCACGACTGCAAGACCGCGGGGACCTACCACTGCGTGTGCTGCGGCGCGCCCTTGTTCAGCTCGAGCGACAAGTTCGATTCCGGCACCGGCTGGCCTTCCTTCACCAGGCCTCTCGAGGGTGCCCCGGTCGGCGAGGAGGAGGACCGCAGCCTCTTCATGGTACGCACCGAGGTCCATTGCAGCCGCTGCGGCGCCCACCTGGGCCACGTCTTCCCCGACGGCCCGGCGCCGACCGGCCAGCGCTACTGCATGAATTCCGCCTCCCTCAAGCTGGAGCCGGAGGACGGCGGCTGAGCCGCCCGGGCGGCCCCTGGCAGCGCCGGGCGGCCGCGGGGATGGGCAATTCTGTTGAAATCCCCGGCATCCGTCCGCATTTAGAAGCGACTGCCGTTAGGGGGGCAGATCTCCGCTTGCGCCGCGGCCCCGCAGAGGGCCCCACCGCGTCCGCCGGAGGCAAGGAACGACGCCAGCCGAGGTCTGAGCGCGATGTTTTTGCGCGATCATAAGGGAGCCCGGACGAGCCTGACGGTCGCGCGGTCCTGTCCGAGGGCGCGCGCGTCTTGATCCTGATCTCGGCATTGAAGGCGGCCGGCGGCCTGGCCCTGCTGCTGTTCGGTGGCGAGGTGCTGCTGCGCGGCGCGGTCGGGCTGGCGGCCCAGCTCGGCCTGTCCAAGCTGCTGATCGGCTTCACGGTGGTCGCCGCGGCGACCTCGATGCCCGAGATGGTCGTGGTCGTGGCGGCCGGCCTCGAGGGCTTCCCCGACGTCGGCGTCGGCAACGTGGTCGGCTCCAACATCGCCAACGTCCTGCTGATTCTCGGTGCCGGCGCCGTGCTCTGGCCGATCGCGACCCGGCCGAGCGAGGTCCTGCGCGACGGCGTCGCCGTGGTGCTCGCCAGCATCCTCTTCGTCGTCTTCGCCCTGGCCGGCGTGATCCACTGGGTCCACGGCATCGTCATGCTCGCCCTGCTGGTCGGCTACCTGGCCTACAGCTACCAGCGCGAGCGCCGGCTGAAGAAGAAGCGCGAGCAGGACGCCAAGAACGGCAACGGCGACGGCGAGGCGGAAGAGGATGAAGAAGGCCTGCCGACCCGCTGGTGGGTCGCGCTCGGCCTGGTCGTCATCGGGGTCGTGCTGCTGGTGGTCGGCTCCGAGCTGCTGATCGACGGGGCGGTCGACATCGCCCTGGCGATCGGCGTCTCGGAAGCGGTCATCGGCCTGACCCTGGTCGCCGTCGGCACCTCCCTGCCGGAGCTGGCCACGGCGATCGTCGCCGGGCTGCGCCAGCACAGCGAGGTCGCCCTCGGCAACGTGCTCGGCTCCAACCTCTTCAACATCCTCTCGGTGCTGGCCGTCATGGGCCTGGTGGTGCCCTTCAGCGTCTCCGAAGAGATCCTCAGGCTCGATATCTGGGTCATGCTGGGCGTCAGCCTGCTGCTGCTGCCGGTCATGCTGACCGGCTGGCGGATCGGCCGCTGGGAGGGCGGCTTCTTCCTGCTGCTCTACGCGCTCTACATCGGCATGCAGTTCCATCGCATGCCGATCGCCTGAGCGCCCGGCCCTTTCCTCTGGCCCCTTGTGGGGCCAGGGCCTCTTGCGCATGCTCCCGTGCCATGACCGACAGCGAAACACCGCGCCATAGCCTCGACTATCCCCGCGCCGCCCTGGTGACGGGGGCCGGCAAGCGGATCGGCCGGGCCTTGGCGCTCGCCCTGGCCGCCGACGGCTGGGCGCTGGCCCTGCACTACCGCGGCGCCGAGGCCGAGGCGGAGTCGCTGCGGCGGGAGATCGAGGCGGCCGGCGGCCGCGCCGTGACCCTGCAGGCGGACCTGGCGCGCGAAGCCGAGACTGCGCGCCTGATCGAGTCCGCCGGCGCGGCGCTCGGTCCGCTCGGCTGCCTGGTCAACAACGCCTCGGCCTTCGAGCACGACGGCGTGGACAGCGCCACGCGCGAGAGCTGGGACCAGCATCTGGAGCCGAACCTGCGGGCGCCGTTCCTGCTCAGCCAGGGCTTCGCGCGGCAATTGCCGGCCGAGAGCGGCGGTGCGATCGTCAATCTGCTCGATCAGCGGGTCTGGAACCTGACTCCGCACTTCGTCAGCTACACCCTGTCCAAGGCCGGGCTCTGGACCCTGACCCAGACGCTCGCCCTGGCGCTGGCGCCGCGCATCCGCGTCAACGCCGTCGGCCCCGGCCCCTGCCTGCCGAGCCCGCGCCAAAGCGACGCGGAGTTCGAGCGGCAATGCGCGCTGATGCCGCTCGGGCGCGGCACGACGCCGGAGGAGGTCGCCGCGGCGCTGCGCTTCATCCTGTCGATGCCGGCGATGACCGGCCAGATGATCGCGCTCGACGGCGGCCAGCACCTGGGCTGGGCACAAGCCGGCAAGAGTCAGTCGATGGAACGGGAGTAAAGGCCGGGCCATGACTTGCGTCGTCTCGACCAGGCCAAGGCAAGGCGCCGCCGCTGCCGCCCGCCGGCCCTGGCGCGGCGCCCCGGGAGCGCCCGGCGGGGGGCCCGGCGGGGCCGGATTCCTTGACCTAACTCCTTGCCATCGTGGCAACTTCCAATGGACTCTCAGCGAAGTTGTTCACAGCAGCTAGATGGCCCGACTAGCCGCAGAAAGGGCGCCGAGGGCTTTTTTGATTTCATCAATCAGTAACTCTTGACTTCTCAATCTTGTAATTTTTTCAGCGCCTTAGCTGTGTTGCCCAAATTTTGTGCAATCCGAACGAAGGCCGTGATTTTGTTGGTTAAGGCTTTCCCGCAGAGGCGAAAACCACAAACTTATCCACACGAATCGTGGACAGTATGGCGGCCGGATTGGGCAGGGCGCGGCGGGCCCCGGAGGCTCGCCGGGGCGGTCGTTGACGGCGCCGGCGCAACTCGGTTTTAGTGCGGCCATGGCACGACTGCGCGGCAAGCGCCGACAAGACGATCCCTCGGCCGGCGGCAAGCGCGCCGCCATGGCGCCGGAACTTGCAGAAGAAGCAGAGCCTTACGACCCGAGTCCCGGCGCGGCCTCGATCTCGCGCGGCATCGAGGCGATCGCCGAGGCGGTGCGGAACCTGAGCGGCGGCCCCGGCGTCTACCGCATGCTGAACCGCCGGGGCGACCCGCACTACGTCGGCAAGGCGCGCAACCTCAAGAAACGGGTCGCGACCTACGGCCAGCTCGCGAAGCTGCCGCACCGCCTGCAGCGCATGGTGGCGGAGACCGCCAAGGTCGAGGTGGTGACCACCCACACCGAGGTCGAGGCGCTGCTGCTCGAGAGCAACCTGATCAAGCGCTTCATGCCGCGCTTCAACGTCCTGCTGCGCGACGACAAGTCCTTTCCCTACATCTTGATGACGGCCGACCACGCCTTCCCGCAGATCACCAAGTTCCGCGGCGCCCACAACCGCGACGGCCGGTACTTCGGGCCCTTCGCCTCGGCCGGCGCGGTCAACCGCACGGTCACCGCCCTGGAAAAGGCGTTTCTGCTGCGTTCCTGTTCCGATGCCGTTTTCGCCGCGCGGACCCGGCCCTGCCTGATGTACCAGATCAAGCGCTGCGCGGCGCCCTGCGTCGGCCGGATCTCCGAGGCGGACTATGCCGCCCTGGTGCGCCAGGCCGGCGAGTTCCTGACCGGCCAGTCCCACGACATCCAGGCGGAGCTGGCCGCCGAGATGCAGGCGGCCTCCGACCGCCTCGACTTCGAGGCCGCCGCGGTCTGCCGCGACCGCCTGCGGGCGCTGGCGCATATCCAGTCGCACCAGGACATCAACGTCGAGAACATCGACGACGCCGACGTCATCGCCGCCCATCAGGAAGGCGGCCAGACCTGCGTCCAGGTGTTCTTCTTCCGGGCCGGCCGCAACTACGGCAACCGGGCCTACTTCCCCTCGCACGACAAGCAGCTCAGCATCGAGCAGGTGCTCTCGGCCTTCGTCGCCCAGTTCTACGACAACAAGCCGCCGCCGCCGCTGATCATCCTGAGCCACGGGCCCGAGGAGCAGGCGCTGATCGCCGAGGCGCTGAGCCACAAGGCCGAGCGCAAGGTGAGCCTGCTGCGGCCGCAGCGCGGCGCCAAGCGCAAGCTGGTCGAGCAGGCCATCGCCAATGCCCGCGAGGCCCTCAGCCGCCGCCTGACCGAGAGCAGCAGCCAGCGCAAGCGCCTGGAGCTGCTGGCCGAGGCCTTCGGCCTGGACGCCGCGCCGGAGCGCGTCGAGGTCTACGACAACAGCCACATCCAGGGCGCCCAGCCCTACGGCGCGATGATCGTCGCCGGTCCCGAGGGCTTCGTGAAGACCAGCTATCGGAAGTTCAAGATCAAGGGCGAGCTGGCGGCCGGCGACGACTACGGCATGATGCGCGAGGTGCTGACCCGGCGCCTGTCGCGGGCCCTCAAGGAGAACCCGGAGCGCGAGGGCGCCACCTGGCCGGACCTGATCCTGATCGATGGCGGCCGGGGCCAGCTCAACGTCGCCCAGGAAGTGCTCGCCGAGCTCGGCCTGGAAGACCTGCCGATCGTCGCCATCGCCAAGGGCCCGGAGCGCAACGCCGGGCGCGAGCGGATCTTCCTGCCGGACAAGGCGCCGATCCTGCTGCCGCCCAGCGACCCGCTGCTCTACTTCCTGCAGCGCCTGCGCGACGAGGCCCCCCGCTTCGCCATCGGCAGCCACCGCCAGGGCCGCAGCAAGGCCCGGCTGCGCTCGGTGCTGGACGAGATCCCCGGCATCGGTGCCAAGCGCAAGCGCAGCCTGCTCAATCACTTCGGCTCGGCCGGCGCGGTGGCGCGGGCCGGCCTGCCCGACCTGGAGGCGGTCGAGGGCATCAGCACGACCGTTGCCCGCAAGGTCTACGACCACTTCCATACGGATGGCTGAGTTGCGGCTAAGTTGAAGCTGAGCCCGCCCGGCTGTGCTAGAAGAGAGCGGGACCCAGGGTGCCGCTTGGCGCCCGCGTCCCGTCTCGGCAAGGACCCCCGCCATGTTGACCAGCCTGCCGAACCTGCTGACCCTGTCGCGTATCGGCGCCGTGCCGATCCTGGCCGTGCTGATCTATTGGGACACATCGCTGACCCGTTGGCTGGCCTGCGGCCTCTTCGTCGCCGCCGCGGTCACCGACTACTTCGACGGCAAGCTGGCGCGGGAGCGCGCCGAGGTCTCGGCCCTGGGCCGCTTCCTCGACCCGATCGCCGACAAGCTGCTGGTCGCCGCGGTGCTGCTCATGCTGGTGGCGATCGACGCGATCCGCGACCTCTCGCTGCTGCCGGCGCTGATAATCCTCTGCCGCGAGATCCTGGTCTCGGGCCTGCGCGAGTACCTGGCCGAGATCCGCGTGCCCATGCCGGTCAGCAAGATGGCCAAGTGGAAGACCGCGATCCAGATGGTCGCGCTGGGCTTCCTGATCGTCGGCGAGGCGGGGCCCGCTGCGATCCCGGTGCAGGAGATCGGCGTCGCCGGGCTCTGGATCGCCGGCCTGCTGACCCTGGTCACCGGCTACGACTACCTGCAGCGCGGCCTGCGCCACATGCTGAGACCGGACCTGCCGTCCGGGACCTCCAGCCGGGAAGGCGCCGGCGGCAGTTGACAATCCCCGGGGCCGGCCCCTTGTTAGCCGCATGACGGCGCAATACGGCGACACAAAGGTATTCGGCCTGGCGGGCTGGAGCGGCAGCGGCAAGACCAGCCTGATGGTCCGCCTGCTGCCGGCCCTGACCGGGCGCGGCTACAGCGTCTCGACCATGAAGCACGCCCACCACACCTTCGAGATGGACCGCGAGGGCAAGGACTCCTACGAGCACCGCATGGCCGGGGCGACCGAGGTGCTGGTCACCTCGGCCAAGCGCTGGGCCCTGCTGCACGAGCTGCGCTCCAGGCCCGAGCCGAGCATGGCCGAGATGATCGCCCGCATGACCCCGGTCGACCTGCTGCTGATCGAGGGCTTCAAGCGCGAGGAGCACGACAAGCTCGAGGTCCACCGCCCGGCCGTCGGCAAGCCGCTGCTCTGCGCAGACGATCCGCGCATCGTCGCCGTCGCCAGCGACGAAGCCATTCCCGACCTCGCCGTGCCGCGCCTCGACCTCAACGACACCGAAGCGATCGCCGACTTCATCGTCGGCCATGTCGGCTTGGCCGCCGCCAAGCCGCGCAGCGGGGCCGCCTGACGATGGCGCAGCTCACCGACGACTGCTTCGCCCAGGGCGGGCCCTTGATGACCGTCGCCGAGGCGCACGCGATGATCGGCGCGGCGGTCGGCAGGGTCTGCGAGGCGGAGACCGTGCCGCTCAGCGCGGCCCTGGGGCGGATCCTGGCCGAGGAGCTGATCGCGCCGATCGACGTGCCGGCGCACGACAATTCGGCGGTCGACGGCTATGCCGTGCACTTCGAGGACCTCGACCCGGAGGCCGAGACCGTCCTGCCGGTGACCGGCCGGGCCGCGGCGGGGCACCCGCTGGGGCGCGCGGCCGGGCGCGGTGAGGCGATCCGCATCTTCACCGGCGCCGAGATGCCCGCGGGGCCGGACACGGTGATGATGCAGGAGGATTGCCGCCTGGAGGGCGACCAGGTCGTCATCCGCCCCGGCATCAAGCGCGGCGCCAACCGGCGCAAGCGCGCCGAGGACGTCACCGCCGGCAGCCAGGTCCTGCCGGCCGGCCAGAGGCTGCGGCCGCAAGATCTCGGGCAGGCGGCGGCCATCGGCCGGCAGAGCCTGCGAGTCTCGCGGCCGCTGCGCGCCGCGCTGTTCTCGACCGGCGACGAGCTGCGCGAGCCCGGCACGCCTTTGGAAGCGGGCTGCATCTACGATTCCAACCGCTTCACCATCGCCGGCCTGCTGCGCGGCCTGGGCTGCGACGTCAGCGACCTGGGCATCCTGCCGGACCGTTTCGAGGTGGTGCGCGATGCGATGACCGAGGCGGCGGCTGGCCACGACCTGCTGGTCACCTCCGGCGGCGTCTCGGTCGGCGAGGAGGATCACGTCAAGCAGGCGGTCGAAGCGCTGGGCCGGCTCCACCTCTGGCGCCTGGCGATCAAGCCGGGCCGGCCGATCGCCCTCGGCCAGGTCGGCCGCGTGCCCTTCGTCGGCCTGCCCGGCAACCCGGTGGCGGTCATGGTCACCTTCCTCAACATCGTCCGGCCGATGCTGCTGCGCCTGATGGGCGGCCAGGTCACCGCGCCGCACCACTTCAAGGTCCGCGCCGGCTTCGACCACCGCAAGAAGAAGGACCGCCGCGAGTGGCTGCGGGCGCGCCTCGAGGACGACGGCGCGGGCGCCCTGGTCGCCGTCAAGTTCGGCCGCGACGGCGCCGGCATCCTGTCCTCCATGGTCGAGTCCGACGGCCTGATCGAGCTGCCCGAGGAGATGACCGAGCTGCGCGCCGGCGCTATGGTGGACTTCCTGCCGTTCAGCGAGATGGCGACATGAAGGTGCTCTATTTCGCCTGGCTCAAGGCCAAGACGGGCGTCAGCGAACAAGAGGTCTCGCCGCCCGCGGAGGTGACCACCGTGGCGGCGCTGCTCGACTGGCTGAAGGGCCAGGGCCCCGGCCATGCCGAGGCGCTGGCCGACCTCTCGGTGGTCAAGGTCGCGGTCAATCAGGAGTACGCCAGGCCCGGCGACCCGGTGCGCCCGGGCGACGAGATCGCCCTGTTCCCGCCCGTGACCGGAGGCTGACGGTGGCCATACGCGTACAACTGGAGGACTTCGACGTCGGCGCCGAGCTCGAGGCCCTGAGCGCCGGCAACCACAGGATCGGCGGCGTCGCGAGCTTCGTCGGCCTGGTCCGCGACCTGGCCGAGGGCGAGGCGGTCGCGGCCATGACCCTGGAGCACTACCCGGGCATGACCGAGAAGCAGCTCGCCAAGATCGAGGCCGAGGCGCGCGCCCGCTGGCCGCTCGAGGACTGCCTGATCGTGCACCGCTACGGCCGGCTCGAGCCGGGCGAGCGCATCGTCCTGGTGATCACCGCCAGCGCCCACCGCCAGGCGGCGCTGGAGAGCTGCCAGTTCCTGATCGACTGGCTGAAGACCCAGGCGCCCTTCTGGAAGCTCGAGGAGGGCCCCGAGGGCAGCCATTGGGTCGAGGCCCGGGCCAGCGACGACGCGGCCGCCGCGCGCTGGGCCGAGCCCGCCGACGCCAAGCCGGACGCGGCCGAGTAGCCCTGGTGGCCCCCTTCTGGAAGCCCGTCGCGGCGCTTGCGGCGCTGGCGTTGCTGCTCGTCACGCCCTTGCCGGCGAGGGCTGAGGCCTTGCCGGCGCCGAGCGGCCCGGTGGTGCTGACCGTCGCCGGGGCGATCGGCAAGACCAACCGGCCGGCTTTCGACGCCTTCGAGGACGGCTTCCTCGGCTATCACGAAAAGCAGTTCGAGAAGGCCGCGGCCTTCGACCTGGCGATGCTCGAAGACCTCGGCCTGCAGAGCCTGACCGTGCAGGGGCCCGAGTGGCCGCGCGCCTTCCGCTTCGAGGGCCCCTGGCTCGCCGACCTGCTGGACGCGGTCCAGGCCGCGGGCGAGACCGTCACGCTGGTGGCGCTCGACGGCTACGCGGTCGAGATCGCCCGCGACGAGCTCGGTGACGCCGACTGGCTGCTCGCGGTCAAACGCGCCGGCGCCTACCTCGGCCTCGGCCAGCGCGGCCCGGCCTGGCTGGTCTACCGCCGCAAAGACGGCGCCGCCCCGACCCACGACGACGAAGCCCGCTGGCCCTGGTCTGTCTTCTACATCGAGGTGCGCTAGCGGGACCGTTTCGGGGTTCATCGGCGGGAACGACCGCCCCCTCACCCAGCTCCGACTAAGGCTCGACCGAAGGTCTCGCCAAGTCTCCACATCCCTCTCCCTCGTCGGGGGAGAGGGAAATCTTGATCGGATGCCCGGTTTCTTTTTCCCCGTCTCCCCCGACGAGGGAGAGGGTTGCGCAGGCTTAGTGAGGCGAAGCCGAGCTTAGCCGGAGCTGGGTGAGGGGGCAGTCGTTCCACTGCAGCCCCGAAAAGAAAACCGCCCCGGCCGTCACACCGGGGCGGCTACCTTGTCGCTACTACGTTCTTCTCAGATGCCGCTGCGCTTCGGCAGGTCGACGTAGAGATGGACGTGGGACTTGGTCGAGAACTGGCCGGGCAGGGCGCCGTAGGTCTTGCGGTCGCTGTGCCAGGCGATGGCGATGCCCGAGGCCATTTGCTCGCCGGTGAGCTGCAGGCAGGGCTTGAAGTTCCGCACCAGGGTCGCCGAGCCGTCGGCCTCGGCGGTGAAGACGGACTCCGAGCCGTCGCGGGCGCCGACCGGGATGTCGTAGCTGTCGATGAAGGGATCGGTCGCCGGCCAGGCCATGAAGTAGTGCCAGAGCGTGTAGACGCCGTTCGGCACCAGGTTCGTGAACCGGGCCTCGAGCCGGCCGTGGCCGTCGACGCAGCTATAGCGCGCGCTGCCCTCGGCGGCTAGCCACTGGCCGAGCGTCATGCCCAGGGGCTTGCCGCGCACCCAAGGGCCGATGGCCTCGGCGTCGAAGGGCGCGTGCTTGACCGGGCTGAGCGGCGCGTAAAGCTGCTTGCCGAGGTCGCGCTCGCCCTTGGTCGGGCGGAACACCAGGCCCGAGCCCTTCTCGCGCTCGATGAAGACGTCCTGCTCCGGGATGTTGTCGTCGATGTGCAGCTTGAAGGTCAGGTCGAGCTCGACCGGCTGGTCGTAGGTGCCGACGGCGAGGGCGCTGCCCCCGAGGGCGACGGTGCCGGCGGCGGCGGCGATGGCGGTGGCGAAGGCCCCCGCCAGGATCTGCTGTTTCGCTTGCATGCTTCTTCACCTCTGTCTGGCTGTCAGTCCTTGACCGGCAGGCCGCTCGGCACCCGGGCGGGCACCAGCTCGCTTTGGTCGCGGCTGCGCGGGTCGGTAAGCGCCTTCAGGAAGGCGACGAGATCGTCGATGTCCTCTTGGCCGAGGCTTCCCGGCTCGAGGACGTTGGCCTCGGCGATGGCCTGGCGCAGCGTTTCGCTCTGCTGCACCCAGCCGTCGCGTCGCCGGTAGTCCTCGAGCTTGGCCGGGTTGACCGGCCGAAAGACAAGCTGCGAGCCGACCGCCCTGGTCTCGATCACGTGGGGCAGGGGCGGCAGGGTCGCGCTCGCGATGCGGTAGCGGGCCAGGGCCTGCAGCGGCTCGAGATGGTGGCGGACCACGGCTTCGAGCGAGTCGTAGCTGCCGGCATGGCCCCAGGGGCCGGTCAGCTCGACGTTGCGCAGGCTCGGCGTGCGGAAGGCGTAGCGGTCGGCGGGATCGGCGGTGACGCGCTGGCGTCCCTGGTCTTCGAGGCGGTCGGCGAAGCCGGTCGCCCGCCAGTAGGAGCGGTCCCAGCCGTCGTTCTTGCCCGGGCCGATCTGCGGCATGGCGATGGCGTGGAAGCGGTGGTCGCTCTGCAGCGCGCCGCTGTGGCAGCCGCTGCAGCCGGCCGCGCCGTAGAACAGCGCCATGCCGCGTCGCGCCGCCGCGCCGAGCGCCGTCGGGTCGCGGCTTTCGAGGTAGCGGTCGAAGGGACTGCCGTCGGCGCGGAAGGCCGTCGCCTCGAAAGCGGCGATGGCGTTGGCCGCGTGCACGAAGGTGATGTCCTCGGCCGCCTCGACGTCGGGGAAGGCCAGGCGGAAGCGGGCGACGTATTCCGGGATCGCGCGCAGCCGGCGGGCCAGCAGGTCCCAGACGCCCTCGGTGCCGCCCAGGCGGTCCTGCGCGGCGGCGGTGGCCACCGGGTTCTCGCCCTTGTGGCCGGCCATCTCCTCCGGCGAGGTCACCGGGAACATGGCCTGGGCCGCCAGCAGGCTGTCGAGGCCGACCGGAAGCTGCTCGCGGGCCGGTGTCCAGAAGCCGCTCGGCCAGTTCTTGTGCCGGTCGACCTCGACGCGGCCGTCGTGGAAGAAGCTGCGGTACTCCTTGGCGCCGAGGAAGTAGAGCGCCTGGGAGTTGCGCGGCACGCGGCCGAGCAGGGGCGCCTCGGCCGTCGCCCGGCGCTCCGGCCCGAGGCCCACGGCGCCTTCGCCCAGGGGCAGGGCCAGGCCGTCGGAGCTGCCGAGGGTCGGGTGGTGGCAGGTCGCGCAGGAGATGTTGCGGTTGCCGCTCAGGATCTTGTCGAAGAACAGCAACTGGCCGAGCGCGACCTTGGCGGGCGAGGGCGCGCCCTCGTCGAGGAAGTCGGCGTCGCTCAGCGCCTCGATGCCGGCGGCCGGGTCGTTGGGGGCGTTCTGGTGGTGCGGGGCGAGTTCCGCCGAGGCGGCGCCGCAAAGCGCCATCGCGGCCGCGCCGAGCGCGGCGAATCGCAGGCTCCACATGGCTCGACAAGCTCCCCTGTTCCGAGCGAGGGATGGCTGTCGAACGGATGTGGCGGCCGCTCATGTCCTGCGGGTAACAGGACCGCAGGGATTCCGTTTCAATGGTTTACGCCGGCGCAGCGAGATCAGACCCCGCTGAGATGGAATCGCGCTGCGATGGCATCTGAGCGGGAGAGCCTGGTCTAGAGTGTTCCTTGCTTGCGCGGAATCGTCACCGGTCCGACAATCCGGCAACGCTCTGGCGATCGCCGCTCGTGGCTGTAGCCGTCGACATCGAAACGACCTGCCCCCTCACCCAGCTCCGGCTAAGCTCAGCCTTCGGCCTCGCTAAGCCTACACATCCCTCTCCCCCGTCGGGGGAGAGGGCTGCGCAGGCTTGGTGAGGCGCAGCCGAGCCTAGCCGGAGCTGGGTGAGGGGGCGGTTCGTTTC
>JANQLT010000059.1 GCA_028280455.1 Kiloniellales bacterium | reverse complement strand
GGCGGTCCGCAGCTCGGCGGCCTTTTCGTAGGACACCATGGTGTGCTCGACGCCCAGGGTCTTGAGGTAGTCGGCGACGATGCGCTCGATCGTGGTGCCGGCCTCGACGCAGACCGTGCCGCCGCCCAGCTGGCTCGCCTGGGTGACGCCGAGATCGGCATGCGCCATGATCTGGGTGCCGCCGAAGAAATAGGGCAGGCTGAACTGCAAGCCGAGCTCGGTGTCGCGGCCCATGGTCCAACCCGTCACCTTGATGATGATGTCGACGTCGCCGGACTGCAGCGCGGGGAAGCGCTGGGCCCAACTGAGCGGCACGATCTGTGCCTTGCCGGGGTCGCCGAGAATCGCCGTGGTCATGGCCCGGCACAGGTCGATGTCCAGGCCCTTCCATTCGTTCTTGTCGTTGACCTCGACGAAGCCGAAGTAGCTGCCGTTGTGGCCGCTGCAAAGCATGGTGCCGCGGTCCTTGATCGTCTTGACTGTGGCGCTCTCCGCTGCCGCGGCGGCGCCCGGCAGGGCCAGCGCGCAAGCCAGAGCCGCGACCAGAGACTTCAGGGATCCTGTCATCGATGCCTCCTGTTCGATTCGTTGTTTCATATATCGAAACATTTGTGTTGATATATGGTATAGCTGCGCCGTCGCGGCGCTGTCAAGCGGCTTCTGGGTAGCCGCCAGCGAGGCGCGGCCGGCCGCGCCACGACGTCGTTGCCGTGCGTGGGGGACGTCAGTCCGTGGGATCGATGGCCGGCGCCGCCCGGGCGGCCAGCAGCAGCGCCGCCAGGCCGAGCAGGGGCGCGACGAGGGCCATGGCGATCACCAGGTCGTAGCCGCCGAAGCCCCAGACCAGGCCGGCGAGGATCGGCGCCAGGGCGAAGAGCGCCAGGTGCGGCACCGCCAGCATGCCGGCGACAACGCCGAACTTCCGGCGGCCCAGGAGCTGGGCGACCAGCACCGGCCGCAGGATATTGGTGACGCCGTAGCCGGCGCCCTGGCAGAGCACGAAGAGGACGACCAGGGTCGGCGTCGCGGCGGTGCCGTAGAGCGCCAGCGCGGCGAGGGCCATCAGCAGGAAGCTGCCGGCGGTGATGGTCGTCGCCGCGACGTGCTTCTCGACGGCCATCATGGCGAGCCGGCCCATGACCTGCATGGGGCCGATCATGGCCGCCGCCAGCACCGCCATCTCGCCGTGGATCGAGCGCGCTTCGAGCAGCGGCAGGAGGTGGGGGATCAGGGCGCCGTGGCCGATCGCCATCATCGCGAAGGCCAGGCCGAGCAGCCAGAAGGCCTTGAGGTGGGTGACGTCGACCGGGTCGCCGGTGAAGGCGGCCGGCGCTTCCGGCGGCGCCGGGTCGACCGGCGCGGCGCGCACCTGGGACAGGGCGTAGAGGTTGAGCGGCAGGGCGATCAGCGCGAGCAGGGCGGCGAAGACCAGGGCCACGCCGCGCCAGCCGATGGCTTCGAGCAGCGCGTGGGCGGTCGGGAAGGCGACGGTGCCGGCGAAGCCGGCGATCAGGGTGACCAGGGTGATGGCCTGCCGGGCGCGGCCGCCCAGGTGGCGCATCAGGATGGCGAAGCAGGGCTCGTAGAGCGCGCCGGCCATGACCACGCCGAGCCCCAGCCAGACCGCGTAGAACTGCCAGAGGCTGGTGACCTGCGACAGCAACGCGAGCAGCAGCGCGCCGCCCAGGGTCGCGCCGATGAAGAGGCCCCGGCCGCGCCCCTCGTCGATCTGCCGGCCGGCCAGCGGCGCCAGCAGCGCGGCCAGCAGCAGGGCCCCGGTCAGCGCCCCGGTCAGCTCGGCCTTCGACCAGCCGAGCTCCCGCTCCCAGGCTCCGAGCAGGGCGGGAAAGAGATAGTAGAGCCCGGCCCAGAGCAGAGTCTGGGCGACGGCCAGGGGCCAGGCGATCCGCTTGAAGGGGGCGCGGCGGGAGTCGGTCATGCCGTCGGTTCCGAGGGGGGCTCTGCGGTGCGATCGTCCGGGCGCGAGCTTTCCCCGTTCGCTCGACGTCATAGAACCTCCGAGGGCCGGCGACTAGGATGAATCGGGCTGGCCTTGGCGATCGCGCCAAGGCCTCATGAACAAACGACGGGTTGGGGAGAGTCTCTTGTCGATGCCGCTAACCGAGCCGCCGGCCGGTCCGGTCAGGACCTTTCTGGATTTTCCCTTCGCGGGCGACCTGGACGCGCTGCAGGCGGACTTCGCCGTGCTCGGCGTGCCTTTCGGCATGCCCTATAGCCCGGCTACCATGGCCAACGATCAGAGCAAGGCGCCGGACGCCCTGCGGCAGGCCGCCGAGGACCCGGGCTACACGCGCGAGCACTTCGACTGGGATCTCGGCGGGCCGCTGTTCGACGGGCGCGAGGTGACGCTCGTCGACTGCGGCAACGTCACCGCCGACAGCGCCGACCACCGCGCGCACTATCGGCGCGCGGAAGCGGCGGCGCGGAAGATCTTCGCGGCCGGCGCGACCTTGATCACCCTCGGCGGCGACCACGGCATCCCGATCCCGATCATGCGGGCGCTGGAGGTCTTCCAGCGGGAGGTCACGCTGGTCCATGTCGACGCACATCTCGACTGGCGCGACGATATCAACGGCGAGCGGGAGGGCTATTCGAGCCCGATCCGGCGCGCCTCGGAGATGCCCTGGGTCGGGCCGATCGTGCAGATCGGCCTGCGCGGCATCGGCAGCGCCCGCGAGCGGGAGGTCGCCGATGCCCGGGCCTACGGCGCCAACATCGTCACCGCCTACGAGCTGCAGGAGATCGGCATGGCGGCCGTGCTCGAGCGGATACCGGACGGCGGCCCCTACTACCTCACCGTCGATGCCGACGGCCTGGACCCGACGATCATGCCGGGGGTCATCTCGCCGACGCCCGGCGGCCTCGACTGGCCGCAGACCCGCACGCTGCTGCACGGCCTGGTCCGCAAAGGCCGGGTCCTGGGCCTGGACCTGGTCGAGATCGCCCCCTCCTACGACGTCCGCAAGCTCACCCTGATCTACGCCGAGCGCCTGATCTGCAATTTCGTCGGCGCTGCCGTGCGGGCTGGGCAGTTGAGAGCGGGGCTGACGGCCCGCTAGCCAGGGGACCTCGGCGCGGGGACGCCGCCTTCCGCCCAATGGGCGGAAATTGGGCAAAAACCCATTATCCAAATAAGAAGGGGTAAAAACCCATTATGTCGGCCCGAACCCAGCGGTCACACTATGGTTATGACCGATAGCCTCGACGATCCGGTGCGCCGCGAGATCGACGACCGACTTGCCGGCAGCGGCTTCAACATGAAGTCGCTCTCGATCGAGATCGGCCGGGGCGACACCTACGTGCGCGATTTCTTGAAGAAGGGCGTGCCGGCCACCTTGCCGCTGGAGGTCGCCGAGGAGATCGCCAAGGCGCTCGGCGTCGAGAAGAAGCGGCTCGACCACCGCTATTGGCAGGACCCGGCCGCCTACGACCGGCAAGCCAGGGTGGAAGCCGAGAGCCTGAGCCGGGACCCGCGGTCGGAAACCCTGGATTCCCGGCTGCTGCGCAGCTGCGCCGAGGGCTTCGAGAAAGCCCTGGAGCGGCTCGGACTCGAGGCCGTCGCCGAGAATCGGGCCAAGGCCTTGAGCCTGCTCTACGAGTACCACCGCACGACACGGGTGCCGCTCGACGACGAGATCTTCAACCTTATGGCCAAAGCACTTGCGCGCTCAGATAGCGGGTGACAGTGCTCCACCCTCGGCCTAGGCTCTACCACGACAAGTAGTAGTCAGGGCAGTGTCCATGAGAGACGCCACAGCTATCCGCGAGCAGCTGGTCTCGGTTCTCGCCGACCTACAGCGCATACCCCGGCCGTCGCAGGTGGAGACCATCCGCGAGTTCGTGACGGTCCTGAAGCTCGAGACCCTGGTCGGCAATTACCTGAGATCGCGCTATGGCAGCGCCGACCTCGCCGACCTCGACGATGAACAGCTCTACGAGGTGCTGCTGCACATCCGCACCCTCGCCGATCTCGCCGAAGGCGCGAAGGCACGGACGACGCGCCGGCGCTGAGCGATGGGCGCCGAGCCGACGATGGACGTGATATCCGGCGGGCTCGTCGGCGCCCTGATTGCCACCCGCACCTCCGACGCCATTGACCGAGGCCGGGCCGCCGTCCGTCGCGAGTCCGGCCTGCTGCGCTGCACCTTCGATCTGCAGCGCGTCGATCCCGACCACTTCGACGGCTGCCTGCAGCGTCTCGAGGGACATGCCGGTCCGGCCCAAGTCGTCTACCGCCACCAGGGAGCCTGGGCGGCCCAGGGCGTGGCCGCCGGCCGCGACGGCGCCGATTGGCTGGAGGCGCTCTGGACGCGGCGCGAGACCCCGGTCCTGCCGATCTCACGCAAGCGCTACGCCGACCCTTCGCAAGCCCTCAGGCTACACCCCTTGCTGCGGGCCGCCTGGCGCCTCTGGGAGGACAACGGCGGCGAGATCTCCGACCAGGCCGAGGGCTTCGCGCGCTTGCTGCCGCACATGCAGATCTCGATCCCCGGCGAGCACGGCGATCAGCAGCGCTTCTTCTGGGTCGGCGAGCGCAGCACCACGGCCCAGATGTTCGGCCGGCACTGGGCCCTGACCCAAGCCACGGCGGCGGCCTCGATCCCCGACGAGCGGCTGGAAGCGGCGGTCATCGGCGACTATCGGGTGGTGTTGGAGAGTGGCACGCCGCGCCTGGACGACATCTCCACGACCATCCGCCGACCGGACGGCGAACGGGTCCACCTGCCCTATCGCCGGCTGATCCTGCCCTCGCGCCTGCGCACCGGGCGGCCGGTGTTCAATGTTGCGACGCTTTGGCGTCCCGAGGCCCTGGGTTTCGCGCCAGCCAGTTGCGGGTGAGGTGCATCAGATCCCGGTGCGCGTTGTAGACGATCGCCTCGTTGGGATCGATGCCGACCGGTGCCGAGACCCAGCCCACCGCGAAGGGCGAGGCGTTGGCGTAGCCCTCGCGGATCGAGAAGCCTGTCTCGGCTAGGGCGGCATCGACGAAGCCGTAGACGAAGTCGGGGTTCCAGTTGGCCAGCGCCAGCCCCTGTGCCAGGTGCGCCAGCGGCCCGGACAGGCCCTTCTTCTCCAGCCGCTCGCGGTCGACCCAGACGTCGCCGTGGTAGACCACGGTGCCGGTGATCTCCTCGGCGATCGGCGTGGTCGTGCCATCCCAGCCCGAGCCCTGGTGGTGCTTCAGCCACAAGCGCTCGAACCAGCGCTGCCACAGCGCCGCCAGGGTCATGCCCTGCAGCCGGTCGACGCGCATGGCCTGCAGGTGCACCGTCTCGCCCGTCTCGAGTCTCCCGGCCAGCCAGAAGGCCTCGGACGGCACCAGGTCGAAGTAGCGCAAGCTGAAGTAGGGCGAGGGCTCGCGAGACACCGTGGCGCAAGCCTGGTCGTAGGCCGCGAAATCTCGCGACAGCGTGATCTCGATCCCCATCTGCCGCAGGCGCTGGCGGAAATGCGCGATGTATTCGGCCAGGTCCAGCGGATCGGGGATTGCGGAAGCCATCCGGCAAACGACTCCAGATCGGTTCGAGCGTCCGTTAACCAAAAATTCTAGGGACTCACCGAGGCGGGCGCAGCCCGAAAGGCCCGCCGACGGGGCAAAAACCGCCTGCGAGATTGGCTATCCCCCATTGATGAGTGGGATCAAACCTATCTCGGCGGTGGCAACCGGCAAAACCCATCGATAGCCGACCATGCCCTTGCCGACGCCCTAAGCGCCGCCCGGCGAGTTGCTGACACGCCGAGCCCGTCGGCCTCGAGAGCTAGGCGCCGGAGCCGGCCAGGCCGTTCAGCGACCAGTCGTAGCGGTGGTCGACCAGCTCGGGCGCCGCCTCGATCTTGGCGCGCGTCTGCTCGTCGGCGTAGCGCCTCAGGTGCGCGATGAGCGCCGCGTCGTCGCCGAAGTCCTCCTGGAACCAGATGTAGATGCTCGAGACCACCAGGCCGTCGCCGGTCGAGTCCAGGCCGCGCGGCGAGTTGACGTAGTCGCGCGCGGCGCTCTCCAGCATGGCCTCGAGGCCGGCGCCGGTGAAGGCGCTGGTCTGCAGGTTCGGGCAGCCGACCGAGGCGCAGTTGACCGCATAGTGGATGCGCGGGTCGCGCCAGATCGGCCGCAGGATGCGGTGCTCGATGTCGTTGAGCGTCAGCGGTTCGCCGGCGACCTGGACCAGCTCCTTGTCCCAGGGGCCGTTGGCGAAGAGCCCGGGCGAGATGTCGATATCGAGGATCGACTCGACCGGCATGTGGTCGAGCACGACCTGGACGGTCAGCGCGTTGTAGAGATTGACCCAGTAGGCGAACTGTTCGGCGCGGTTGTGATCGTCGATCGGCACGGCGGCGAGGGCCGCGATGTAGCCGTCCAGGGCGGCGCGATCCGCCGCGCTGACCCCGGCGTAGTCGAAGCGGTTGAGGCCCTCACCGTCGCGGCGGAGATAGCGGCTCAGCAGGTCGCTCCAGGCCGCGTGATCGATCGTCGCGGTGGCATTGGGGTTGTGCCGCTGCCAGCGCGGCCAGAGCTCGGCGCTGGGCGCGAAGAGCGCTTCGAAGGAGGAGATGCCGGCCAGGGGCAGGCTGGCGGCGGCCACGGTGAGCGGCGGCAGCAAGCGCAACAGGCCGCGTCGCGGGATCGGCTTCATCCGGTGGCTCCTTTGAGAGATGACTCGCCCTGTCGGCCCCGGCGCCGGCGCGAATCGTAGCGCTTGGCCAGCAGCGCCGGCGGCAGGCCGAGGTGGTAGAGGGCGTGGATCTCCAGCCAGCCCCAGACGATGGCCGGCGGCCAGCGGCCCTCGAAACGCCGCGCCGAGGTCACCAGCGGCGGCTCTTCGATGCAGCAGGTCGTGCCGGCCCGCTCCAGGCGGCGGGTGAAGTCGTAGTCCTCCATCAGCGCGATCGGGCGGAAGCCGCCGATGCGCTCGTAGACCTGGCGGCGCACGAAGATCCCGGAATCGCCGTAGTAGACACCCTGCGCGCGGATCCGGGCGTAGAAGCCTTCGAGCCAGCGGCAGAAGGGCCTCTCGCCCTCGAACAGCAGGCGGAAGTTGCCGCCGGGGCAATCCGGATCGCGCGCCAAGGCCTGCCGCAGGCGGGCCAGCCCGTCCGCCAGGAAGCGCGTGTCGGCGTGCAGGAACAGCAGCACGTCACCCCGGGCTGCCGCGGCGCCGCGGGCGAGCTGGGCCCCGCGGCCGGGCGGCGCGGCGAGCACCCGGGCCCCGGCCTGGCGCGCCAGCCCGGCCGTGCCGTCGTCGCTGCCGGCATCGACCACGATGACCTCGTGGGGCTCGGCGTTGCGCCCTAGCGCCGCCAGCAGGCCGGGCAGGGAGTCGGCCTCGTTGCGGGTCGGGATGACGACAGAGATCACGGCGCGACTCCTTCACCGACCGCCGCCGACAGGCCGACCTGCCGCAGGGCGTTGTCGTGGTGCCGCCAGCCGCCCTGCAGCCAGGGCCGCAGCACGCCGCACGCCAGCCCGCTGCTCTCGTAGCGCTCGAGGGCCCGGTCGCTGCTGCGGCGCCAAAGGCCCTGGATCCAGTCGTAGAGCTGGCGGCGGGTCTCTTGCGGCATCGCCGCGACCGCGTCCCGCAGATAGTGCCGGCCGAAGGCGACGTGGCGCGCCTCGTCGCGGGCGACCAGCCGGTTGATCTGCGCCAGCAGCGGGCAGGGCAGGAGCTGCGCGAGGGCGCCGTGGACCCGCAGCACCTCGCTCTCCAGCACCACGTGGTAGGCGAGGATCGCGCCCAGCGGGCCGAAGGGGCTGCGGCGCGCGCTTTCCAGGGCATCGGCCAGGATCGGGTGGATCGGCTCGAGGCCGCCCAGGGGCTCGAGGTAGCGGGCGTAGGCTGTGGCGTGGCGCCGCTCGTCGCGCCTCTGGATCGCCAGGCAGTCGCGCGCCGGTCCCGAGGTCACGCTGTCGAGCAGCTCGCCGCAGAGCCGCCGGGTGGCGAGCTCGCCGTGGTAGAGCTGGCTGATCGATTGGCGCGCCTGGCGCCGGCTGATCCAGAGCGGCAGCTTCGGCGATTGCCGCCAGTCTATCGCCTCGTCGGCGCGCCACTGGGCGCGGCGGGCATGCTCGGCGAGCCGGCGCAGCCGCGCCGGCCTGTCCTGTGACGCTGGGTCCGGGACATGGCGCACCGACGCCGTCAGTTCTCGAAGGCGAGATCGGCGATGGCGCCGGCGCTTCGGCTGCCGGTGTCGTCGCTGTCCGCGGAGATGGCGATGTAGGTCGGCGTCGGCGGGTCCTCGCCGAAGGCCTTGCGATAGTCCGCCGCGAAATCGATCTCCTCGTTCAGCCACTCGCCGAGGGGCGCGGTGCCGTTGCGCAGCACGATGATCTTGCCGCGCGACTCGAAGAAGGGATTGGCCAGCATGCTGCCGGTCGGTTGCTCGCCGCCCCAGACGTAGGTCAGCACCTTGCCGGCCATCGGCGGCGCCACCATCCGGGTCATGGCCATGCCGACCCGCGACCAGAAGGAGAAGCCGGAGATGTCCATGGGGAAGACCAGGTGCACGGCGAGCGAGCGGTCGTCGCCCGGCGCCTGCGACAGGTCGGTCGGCGGCACCGCCTCGTCGAGCCGCCAGCGCCAGGTCAGCCGGTCCTTCGCCGCCGCGCCGCCGTCCACGGCCCGGTAGAGGAAGGCCACGGCCTTGTCGGCCCGGATCTCGATCAGGTTGGGCTGGTTCTGGGTGAACTCGGCCGTCGCCTTGCCCGGCACCTCGAAGATGCGCCAGCCGTCGCGGCGCAGCGAGGAGGGCAGGGTCTTGGCGGTGACCCCTGTCTCGAAGCTGCCGGTGGCCCCGGCCGGCGTGGCGAGCTGAGCCGTCAGCATGGCCGCGAGCCCCAAGACGAGCGCGCCGACCGGCCCCCATGCGCGCAGCCCGCGCCGCGGGAAGCGCTCGCTTCCCTTCTCCCTACCCCGTTCCATGATCTGGCGTTCCCGTGACCCATGAGGACGTAAATGGGGCCCAAGGCTAGGGCGATAAGGGTGCAACGCAAGCCATAAGGTTCAAAGCCGCGTGAGGGCCGCGGGCTTGCCACAGGGGGCCTTCTCGCCTCGCGGGAACTTGAACGGCGGGCTCGGCAAGGCTGGACGCACCCGGCGCCGGCGGCGCAAACTCGCCGGCCCTCCGAGAGCCGCTGAAGAGCCATGGCCGCCCGCAATCTCCTGATCGTCATGATGGACGAGCTGTCGCGCGAGGGCGTCGGCTGCTACGGCGGCCTCGCCTTGACGCCGCACATGGACGGGCTCGCCGCGCAGGGCACCCGCTTCGAGCAGGCCTATACGCCCTCGCCGATCTGCGTGCCGGCGCGCGCCGCCTTCCAGTCCGGGCGCGGCATCTCGCAGACCGGCTGCTGGTCGAACGCCCAGCCCTATCGCGGCGAGCCCGCGGGCTGGGCCCACCGGATGACCGCCGAGGGCTGGCGGACCGTCTCGGTCGGCAAGCTGCACTACCGGGCGAGCGAGGACGACAACGGCTACGCGCAGGAGATCCTGCCGCTGCATGTCGCCGGCGGCGAGGGCTGGGTCCACGGGCTGCTGCGCCGGCAGGACCACAGCGCGTTCGACTGCGCCGGCTTCGCGGCGGCCATCGGCCCCGGCGAGGACCCCTATAGCGACTACGACCGCCGGGTGCGCGACGCCGCCGTCGCCTGGCTCGGGCGGGAGAGCGCGGCGGCGCGGGACCGTCCTTGGGCGCTTTTCGTGTCCTTCGTGCGGCCGCACTATCCCCTGACCTGCCCGGCCGCGTTCTACGGGCTCTACGACCCGCGGCGCCTGCCGCCGCGGCGCTTCGACGGCGCGCGCCGGGAGTACCGCCATCCCGTGCTCAAGGCCCTGCGGCAGTACTTCGACTACGACGACCAGTTCCCCGACGACGATGCGCGGCAGGTGGCGCGCGCTTCCTACTTCGGGCTCTGCAGCTTCGTCGACTCCCTGGTCGGCGACGTCCTCGGTGCGCTGGAGGCGAGCGGCCGGGCCGAGGACACGGCCGTCGTGCTGACCGCCGATCACGGCGAGATGAACGGTCACCACGGTCTCTGGACCAAGATGGTGATGTACGAGGAGGCCGTCGGCATCCCGCTGATCCTCGCCGGCGCCGGCGCGCCGCGCGGGCTCTGCCGGACCCCGGCCTCCCTGTTGGACGTGCACCAGACGGCCCTGGAGGCCGCCGGCCTCGGCCTCTCCGACGCGGACGCCGCGTTGCCCGGCCGGTCGCTCTATGCACTCGCCGACGGCGCTGAGCCCGGGCGCGGCGTGGTCAGCGAGTACCACGACGGCGGCGCGATCACCGGCATCACCATGCTGCGCGAGGGGCGCTGGAAGTACATCGCCTACGCGGGCTTCGCCCCGCAGCTCTTCGATCTGCAAGAAGACCCCGAGGAGCGCCGGGATCTCGGCCTCGAAGACCGACATGCAGAGTTGCGCACGCGCCTGCACGCGCGTCTCCGCACGGTTCTCGGCGATCCCGAGGCGATCAGCGAACGGGCTTTCGCGGAGCAGGCGGCGCGCATCGAGGCGCTCGGCGGCTTGGATGCGATCTATGCGCGGCGCAACTTCGACCACACGCCGATCGACGGCGCGGCCGGCAGCGGCGCGCTTGGATGACGGGTGGAGTCTCCGCGGTTGGCGCGCAGGGCCGAGACGGTTCGCCTATGCCGCTACGACAGGAGTTCGACCTAGGAAAACAAGCTGTCATTGAGCTATAATCCGTCTCTTCGAAGCGGGTCCGCCGGGGGCATGGCAATGACGCGCAAATTCAGAATCACCCTGTCTTTCGCCGTTGTCTCGGCATTGCTCGTCGCGGTCTGGTCGCTGTGGCCCGACTCCTTGCGGCAGGCCCATGCCGAGGGCCTAAATGCCGAGAAAGCGGCCGACGTCGGCATGCTGGACGGCAAGACCTTCAAAGGTGGCGTTGGTCCGCGCGGCAAGCCGGCTGACGTCGAAGACACGTTTGTCTTCGCCGATGGCACCTTCGTCTCGGTCGAATGCGAGCTGCGCTGTCAATACCCTGCGCGACCCTACTTCGTGCGCGAGACGGGCGGCGCCATCGAGTTCATCAGCGAAACGGAATGTCCCTACAAGGACGCCAAGATCGTCTGGCGCGGCACGGTCGTGGGGGACTCGATCGAGGGTGTGGCAACCTGGACCATGTCGCGCTGGTATTGGACCATCGAGAAGGAGTTCTCCTTCTCAGGCATCCTGCAAAACGCCAGCTCTCCGGTTGCGAGCAACTGACGGGCGACCCTTGTTCGTCACGGCCTCCAAGGTCCCTTGGCCGCTACTGCTCAAGCTTGCAGGGCTGATACTGCTCATCGTCTTCGCCAACCATGCGTCGGCTTGGCTGGCCGACGCCTTGCGAATCGAGATCCGGCCGAGCAACGAAGACCTCGTCCATCGCATGATCATGCTCGCGGCCGGGCTTTACGCATTGTTGCTGGCGATCCCTTTCGTGCCGGGCATGGAAATCGGCCTGGCCTTGATTGGTCTCCTCGGGCCGCCAATCGTTCTGCTCGTGTACCTCTGCACACTCCTGGGCTTGACCATGAGCTATCTCGTGGGCCGCCTGATTCCCTTGTCGGGCTTGGCCAGGCTCTTCGAGGATCTGAACCTCGTACGGGCAAGCGCGCTGCTCAAGACGATCGAACCCATGAACAGGGAGCAGCGTTTGGCCTTCCTGCTGAACAAGGCTCCGAACAGGTTCGTTCCGTTTCTCTTGCGCCACCGCTACATCGCCTTGGCCCTGGTCCTGAACGTGCCGGGCAATGTCCTGATCGGCGGCGGCGGTGGAATTGCCTTGATTGCCGGCCTCAGCAGGCTCTATTCGACTCTGGCGTTTCTCGTCTGCATTGCTCTCGCCGTCGCGCCTGTCCCAATCGCTGTCTTGCTGTTCGGTGACATGGTGCTGCCGGGCTGAGGCTGCGCGGATCTTCCACAGGCGATGGTCTCTATAGCCGCGACACCTCGGCCATCCGGAGTTGGCGAATGTCGAATCCTTCAATCGAGGCGATGCTGATCGACCTCGACGGCACGGTCTATCGCGGCAGCGATGCCGTGCCGGGGGCGAGCGGCTTCATCGCCGATCTGGAGCGGCGCGGCGTCGACTATCTCTTCGTCACCAACCGCGGCAACCGGCCGCCGCAAGCGGTGGCGGCGCAGCTTCAGGCGATGGGCATCGCCTGCGGGAGCGACCGGGTGCTGACCTCGGCACAGGCGACGGCGGCCCTGCTCCGGGGCCAAAGCGTCTTCTATCTCGGCGAGACGGGCCTCGCCGAGGCCTTCGCCGAAGAAGGCGTCAGCGTCACCGAGACCGCGCCCGACGCGGTCGTCGTCGGTTACGACCGCGCGCTCACCTATGACCGGCTGACCCAGGCGTTGCGCTTCATCGTGGCCGGCGCCCGCTTCGTCGCGACCAACCCGGATCCGGTGATCGCCCTCGAAGACGGCTTGGCGCCGGAGACCGGGGCGAACCTGGCGGCGCTCGAGGCCGCCAGCGGCCGCCGTGCGGAGATCGTCGGCAAGCCGGAGCCGCAGATCATCGAGGCCGCGCTTGCGCGCCTTTCCTGCCCGCGCGAGCGCTGCGTCGTGCTGGGCGACAATCTCGCCACCGACGTCGCCGCCGGCCTGCGCGCCGGCCTGCGCTCGGCGCTGATCCTGACCGGCGTCTCGACGGGCGAGGAAGCGGCGCGGGCGAGCCCGGCGCCCGACTGGATCGCCTCGGATTACGGCGACTTGCGCCGCCAGCTCGAAGGCCTTTTGCCTCGGCGCTGACGCCGGCTTGAGCCCGCGGAACGCCCCTCCGGGCCCCGCGGCGGCTTAAGCATCGGTTAACCATGATGAATGCAGAGTGTTACCGGCCCTAGATCGCGGGCGGCGGGCGTACTCCCAGGGCGTGACAGGTGATTCGCGCTTTCGGGTCCGAAGGTTCCGCCCGCCGCCCGTCGGGCCCCGAGACAGAGCCCCGGCCGAGCCTGAAAGGCAGCAAGCTCAAAGGAAGACCCGCGCATGATCGCCCCGCAGCGCCCCTCGTTCACGAAGATTACCGTCACCCGGAGAGCCCGCATGAAGGCCGGCCTCGCCGTCATGGCGACCCTGGCCCTGACCTCGGGCTCTGCTTGCCAGCTGGTCTCCGGACCGCCGCCGGTGACCACGCCGGGTCAAGCGGCCTCCCTGCCGGAGCAGCCGGAGCAGCAGACGACGCCGAGCGGCGTCGAGGCTCAGGTCGAGCCGAGCGCGGGGCCCCTGCGTGCCGACGCCGAAGCGGCGCTCGGCGACGAAGACCTCTCCCTCGACGAGCTCGACAGGCTGGTCATGGCCGACCTGCGGGCCGGTCAGCTTGCCGAGTCCTCGGAGGCCGCCGAGAGCGCGTGGCAGGCCTTCATGCTCGATCCGCCCCTGGTGACGGGCGCCGGCGATCCGAGCGGCGGCGGCAACGTCGAGGCCTCGATGGCGCCGGCCGCCGGCCCCGGCGAGACCGACGACGCGCCCCTACCCGACGCCACGTCGCGCTCGGCCGTGACGCGCCAGATGCGCGGCAACGGCACGGACGAGTCGCCCTTCGCCGCCGCCCTGCGGCGCGCGGCCGCCAACGCCTACGAGGACCGCTTCGCCAAGCCGGCCGGCGAGAGCGCCGCGACGGAGAAGAAGGCGGACAAGACGCCGCGCATTCCCGTGCCGCAGGACGAGACGCCGGCGGCTCGCGAAACCGAGACGCCGACCGAGCAAGCCGCCGAGACGCCGGCCCCGAGCCCGGCGCCGGCCGAGGCCGCGACGGAGACCGATGAGGGGCCCTTGCCGGTGTCGGAGCAGATCCGCCGCAACCGCATGAAGATGCCCTCGACCTCGCACATCTCCGGCCGCCTGTCGCAGGCCATCGAGCGGGCGACGAAGGCGCGGCAGGCTGCGCAGGCCCATGCCGCGTCACAGGCGGCGCAGGCGCGTGCTGCCGCGGCGGCCGAGAGCCTGCAGCCGGCGGCGGCTCCGTCGTTGGCCGTGCCGGCGGAGACGATCGAGCAGGTCGAGCAGGAGACCAGGGCGCGCATCGAAGCCGAAGAGCGGGCGCGGCAGGCCGCCGCGGCACGGGCCGAGGCCGAAGCCGAGGCCCGTCGGGAAGCGGCGGCGCGCGCCGAGGCGGAGGCGCAGGCGCGTCTCGAAGCCGAGCAGCGGGCGCAGCGGGCCGCCGAGGCCCGGGCCGCGGTCGAAGCGCGGATCCAGCGCGAGGCGGCCGCTCGCATCGAGGCCGAGGCGCGTATGATCCGCGAGGCGCAAGCCCGGGCCGAAGCCGAAGCTCTGGCGCGTCGCGAGGCGGCGGCGCGGGCCGATATGGAAGAGCAGGCGCGTCTCGAAGCCGAGGCGCGGGCGCGGCAGGCCGCCGCGGCGCGGGCCGAGGTCGAGGCCCGGATCGAGCGCGAGGCGGCGGCCCGTGCCGAAGCCGAGGCGCTGATGCGCCGCGAGTCGGAAGCCAGGGCGGCGGCCGAAGCGAAGGCGCGGCAGGAGGCCGGCTCGCGGGCGGCGATCGAGGAGCGCGCCAAGCGCGAGGCCGCGGCGCGCATCGCCGCGGAGGAACTGGCCAAGCGCGAAGCGGCGGCGCGTAGCGAGATCGAGAAGCGCGCCCATCGCGAGTCGGCGGCCCGCCAGGAAGCCGAGCAGCGGGCCCGGCAGGAAGCGGCCATCCGCGCCGAGATCGAGCAGCGCGCCCGGCGCGAGGCCGTCGCGCGCAAGGAAGCCGAGGAGCGGGCGGCGCGCGAAGCGAGCGCCAGGGCGGAAGCCGAGAAGCGCGCCCGGCTCGAGGCCGAGGCCCGGGCCGAGACGGAAGCGCGGATCCGGCGCGAGGCCGAGGCGCGCGCCGAAGCCGAGGAGCGGGCCCGCCTGGCCGCCGAAGCGCGGGCCGAGACGGAGGCGCGCATCCGCCGCGAGACCGAAGCCAGATCGGCGACCGAAGCGCGCATGCAGCAGGCCGCTGCGGCCCGCTCGGAGATCGAGGCGCGCGCGGCGCGGGAAGCCGAAGCCCGCGCCGAGGCCGAGCAACGCGCCGAGCGCGAGGCGGCCGCCCGCGCCGAGGCCGAGGCCCGCGCCCGCCAGGAGGCCGAGACCCGGGCCGCCCTCGAGGCCCGGGCCGAGCAGGAGGCCGCCGCGCGCGTGGCGGCCGAAGCCCGTGTCCGCGAGGAAGCCGAGGCCCGCGCGGCCCTCGAAGCCCGCGCCGAAGCCGAGGCGCAGGCCCGGGCGGCGGCCGAGGCCGAGGCCCGGCACGAAGCCGAGCGGCGCGCCGAGATCGAGGCCCGGGTCGAACGCGAGGCGGCGGCGCGCGCCGAGGCCGAGCAGCGGGCCCGGCTCGAAGCCGAGGCCCGTGCCGAGATCGAAGCCCAGGCCGCGCTGGCCGCGCAGGAGCGCGCCGAAGCCGAGGCCCGCGCCCGCCAGGAGGCCGAGGCCCGATTGGTCGCCGAGGAACAGGCCCGCCTGGCCGCCGAAGCCAAGGCCGAGGCGGAAGCCGAGGCGCGCCGCATCGCCGCGGCGAAGGCCGAGGCCGAGGAACAGGCGCGTCTCGCTGCCGCGGCCAAGGCGGCGGCCGAGGAGCAAGCCCGCCTCGCCGCGGCCGCCAAGGCCGAGGCCGAGGAGCGCGCCCGGCTCGAGGCCGCGGCCAAGCTGGCCGCCGAAGAGGAAGCCAAGCGCCAGGCCGCCGCCGCCATGGCGGCGGAGGAAGCGGCCCGGCGCGAAGCCCTGGCCAAGGCCGAGGCCGAGGAAAGGGCCCGGCTCGAGGCCGCCGCCAAGCTCGCCGCGGAAGAGGAGGCCAAGCGCCAGGCCGCCGCCGCCATGGCAGCGGCGGAGGAGGCCCGGCGCGAAGCGCTCGCCAAGGCGGCGGCCGAGGAGCAAGCCCGCCTCGCCGCGGTGGCCAAGGCCGAGGCCGAGGCGCAGGCCCGGCGCGAGGCCGCCGCCAAGCTGGCCGCCGAAGAGGAAGCCAAGCGCCAGGCCGCCGCCGCCATGGCAGCGGCGGAGGAGGCCCGGCGCGAAGCGCTCGCCAAGGCGGCGGCCGAGGAGCAGGCCCGCCTCGCCGCGACCGCCAAGGCCGAGGCCGAGGAGCGCGCCCGGCTCGAGGCTGCGGCCAAGCTGGCCGCCGAAGAGGAAGCCAAGCGCCAGGTCGCCGCCAAGCTGGCCGCGGAACAGGCCGCCGCCAAGCTGGCGGCGGAAGAGGAGGCACGGCGTCAGGCCGAGAGCCGCGCCCGCTTGGCCCGCAAGGAAGACGGCGCCGACGCCGACGATGCCGAGACGAGCGACGAGCGCGCGATGGCCGTGACCGCGTCGCTGCCGGCCGCGAACGGGGCCGGTCGGGCCCTGGGCTCCCGGGTCTCGCACCTGGGCTGGCGCTCTGCCGGCCAGCGGGGCGTCATCCGGCTCGGCACCCGCTCCGCCGCGCTGGCCTCGGCGCCGGCCGCACCGCAGCCGGACGTCGCCCAGATGGCGCAGGCCCTGGAGCCGGCGGCCGGGCCGAGCCGCAAGGCGCCGCTGCCGCAGCCGGCGGACGGTCCGCCCATCGCCGCGATGACGCCGACAACGGTCGAGGCGCGCATGGTCGAGCCCCAGCGCGCGACCGCCTCGGTGACCACGCCGAAAGTGACAAAGGTGGCGGCCAGGCCGGCCGCCGGCCTGCCCGGTGAGCGCTCGCGGACGGCGGCGTCTCGGCCCGGCTCCTTCGCCGCGGCCGAGGCGCGGGCTGAGCGGGGGACCGCGGCGACGCCGCGTCCCGGCTCTTTCGCCGCCGCCGAGGCGAGGGCCCAGCGCGGGCTTGCCGAGTCGGATCGGGCCGAAACCGATCAGGGCTCCTTCGATGCCAGCGAGGACCTGGCCTTGCAGGCCGAGCTCGAGACGCCCGGCGCCCTGCAGGCCGTGCCGCGCGTCGCGGTCGAGAAGCATCCGCTGATCTCCGAGCGCGCGTCGGTGCAGCCGACGGTGAACATCCCGCCGCCGGAGGTGACGCCGCTGCGCGCCGAGCCGCCGGCCTCGCCGGTCGAGCTGGTCGGCACGGCCCCCGGCAGCTTGGAGCCGGCCGCCGGCGCGACGGTCCAGCAGGCCTCCCGCACCGTGCAGGGCGACGAAGGTGAGATCTCCCAGGGCGAGGTCACGACCTCGCTGATCTCCTTCCGGGACGGCTCGGACCAGCTCACCGACCAGGCCCGGGCGGAGCTGACGGCGGTGGCGCAGCTCATGGCCGTCAACCGCGACCTCGCGGTGGGCATCTACGGCTACGCCGACCGCGGCGCCAGCGATGCCGCCCAGCGCCGGCGCTGGTCCCTGCTCCGCTCGATGGTGGTGCGCAACTTCCTGGTCGCCAACGGCGTCGAGCCCGGCCGCGCCGTCGCCCGCATCCTCGCCCGGCCCGCGAGCGACAGCGTCTCCAACGACGACATCGTGGTGGTCCTGCAGGACCAGCTCTAGAGGGCTACCGAAGAGGACTGGTTTAGGTTGGAAAAGTCACCCTTCGTCAGGCTCAGGGTGAGGTTAAATTACTGAAAACGCTTACCCTTACCCTGAGCCTGACGAAGGGTGAGGGTGGCCGCTCGCACGCTGTCAGCAGCCTGCCGGACGCCAGGCGCCGCTGGATCGCGGACGGCCCGGCGCTTACATAGAGGGCGATCGCACAGCGGGAGCGAAGCCCGATGAACTGGGACCGCCTGGTCCTGCGTGCCGGTGCCGCGGTCGCCGTCCTCGCCCTGGCGGCGACCCTCTGGATCCTCGGCGGCGCGCTGAGCCGGGAGAAGACCCTCTCCGGCCCCGGCCTGGTCGCCAGCGCCGCCGACCGCAGCGGCCCCTTCGCGCTGACCGACCACAGAGGCACGGCGGTGACCCAGGCGCGCTACGCCGGCCAGGTCACCTTGGTCACTTTCGGCTACAGCCACTGTCCCGACTTCTGCCCGACCACTCTGCAGACCATGGCGCTGGCGCTGGAGGCCTTGGGGCCGAAGCGCGAGGCGGTCGGCGGCCTCTTCGTCTCGGTCGATCCGGAGCGCGACACGCCGGCGCACCTGGCGGACTACGTGCCGCACTTCCACGAGCGCCTGACCGGCCTGACCGGCGCCAAGGAGGCGATCGACGCGCTGACCCGCGCCTTCGGCGTCATCTACACGATCCGCAAGGACATCGACCCGCTCGACTATCCCGTCGACCACTCGACCTTCACCTACGTGATGGACGGCGACTGGAAACTGCGCGCCGTGCTGCGCCACGACGCGACGCCCGACCAGATGGCCGCCGCCGTCGAGCGCCTTCTCTAGCCCGGGCCGGGCACGAAGCCGCACATCACGGCCATGGTGACCATGGCCTGGTACATCTGCTCGTAGGCGACCAGCATACCGGCGCGGACCGCCGGCACCGTGGCGACGAGCAGAACCCCCGCGAGGCAGACCGCCGCGAAGGCGATCAGGGCATTGCGCGGCAAGGTATCGCCGCGTCCCGCCTGCTCTGGCGTCCGGTCGGTCATCGTCACAGTCTATCGCTTGGCGCCGGCCGCATAAAGCGCAGCCGGTCCTGGAGTCCGGGCGCCGGGCCGTGTATGTCCCGGCGGTCCGCTTTCACACCGGGAGGAGAGATCTTGGACAAGGAGCGATTCGAGGCCGGCCTGGCCGCGCGCAAGGCCGTGCTGGGGGAGGCCTACGTCGAGCGGTCGCTGGCCCAGGCCGACGACTTCAACCGCGACTTCCAGGAGGTCCTGACAGAGTTCTGCTGGGGCAGTTGCTGGGGCGACGAGACCCTGAGCCGGCAGCAGCGCAGCCTGCTCAACCTCGGCATGATCGCCGCTCTCAACCGCATGGAGGAATGGGAGCTGCATCTGCGCGGTGCGATCCGAAATGGTGTGACCCGCGACGAGATCAAGGCCGCGCTGATGCAGATCGCCATCTACTGCGGCATGCCGACCGGCGTCGAGTGCTTCCGCATCGCCCGCCGGGTCCTGGCCGAACAGGACCAGTCCTGAGTTCCGGGGTTCTCTGCTTGAGTGGCATCGCTAGGGGTCCGCTTGTCCGGTGAGGCTCCAGCGATCGCCGCTGGTCGCGGCTGCCTTCGACCTCGAAACGAACCGCCCCCTCACCCGGCTCCGGCTAAGCTCAGCCTTCGGCTTCGCTAAGCCTGCTCAGCCCTCTCCCCCGTCGGGGGAGAGGGACGCGCAGGCTTGGTGAGGCGCAGCCGAGCCTAGCCGGAGCTGGGTGAGGGGGCAG
>JANQLT010000187.1 GCA_028280455.1 Kiloniellales bacterium | reverse complement strand
GCAGCCGGCGGCCGAGGCCGCTCAGGAGGAGGCCGAGTCCGAGGTCGGCGAGGCGGTGAAGGAAGGCGTCGAGGCGCTGAAGGGCCTGCTCGGCGACTGAGCCCGCCCCGCCCTAGGACAGCCGGCCGCCGCGCGCCATCCGGACCCGGGACATCGGGTCGAAGGGCTTGGGCGCCGGCCGCGCGTCGGGCACCGGCGCAGGCGCACAGGTCCTGCTCTTCTCCAGGCCGTGCTCGCTGCCGATCGGGTAGGGCGTGGTCTCGAACCAGTTGGCGATCTCGTCGGCCGACAGCGGCTTGCTGATGAAGAAGCCCTGGCCGATGTCGCAGCCCAGGCCGGTCAAGAGCGCGACGTGCTCCTCGCGCTCGACGCCCTCGGCGACGACCTGGAGCCCGAGATTGTGTGCCAGGTCGATGGTCGAGCGCACGATCACCGCGTCGTTCTCGTTGTCGGTCATGTCCATGACGAAGGACTTGTCGATCTTCAGCTCGTCGACCGGGAGCTGGCGCAGCCCGGCGAGCGAGGAGTAGCCGGTGCCGAAGTCGTCGATCGAGAGCCGCAGGCCGATGTTGTCGAGCCGGTTGAGCACCTCGTGTGCCGCCGCGGGATCGACCATGATGGCGCTCTCGGTGATCTCCAGGGTCAGGTAGCGCGGGTCGATCTGCCAGCGGGACAGCAGCTCGGAGAGTTTGTCCACGGGGCTCTTCTTGTGCAGGTTGCCGGGCGAGAGATTGATCGCCATGCCGACCTTGAAGCCCTGGGCATGCCAATCGGCGAGCTGACCCAGCGCCGTGTCGAACTCCCAGAGGAACAGCGGCTCGATCAGGCCGGTGCGCTCGGCGTGGACGATGAACTCTTCCGGCGGAATGTAGCCGTGCCGCGGGTGCTTCCAGCGCGCCAGCGCCTCCACCTGCACGACCTCGCCGGTCGGCAGGTGCAGCTTGGGCTGGTAGTGGAAGGAGAGCTGGCCCTGCTCGATGGCCTGGCGCAGCTCGCCGGAGACCGTCAGGTGCCGGACCGTGTTGTGATCCCGGTCCGAATCGTAGAGCTCGATGCCGCTGCGGTTGCCCTTGGCCGAGTACATGGCGACGTCGGCGCACTGCAGCAGGCGGCTGTCGTCGTCCGCGTGGTCCGGGAACATGGCGATGCCGATGCTGACCTGGACCTCGAGCGAGAGGTTGCCGACCTGGAAGGGCTCCTCGAGCAGGGTCAGGATGCGCTCGGAGACGCCGCGGGCACGCTGCAGGTCGGTGACCGCCGGCAGCAGCACGGCGAACTCGTCGCCGCCGAGCCGGGCGATCGTGTCGGAGCGCCGCAGCGGCGTGATCAGGCGCTGCGCCACGTCGCGCAGCAGGATGTCGCCGACCTGGTGGCCCAGGGTGTCGTTGATCTCCTTGAAGCGGTCCAGGTCGAGCAGGAGCAGGCCCAGAGGCTCGCCTTCGCGCCGCGCCAGCGCCAGGGCGTGGTTCAGGCGGTCCATCAGCAGCACGCGGTTGGGCAGGCCGGTCAGCGCGTCGTGCAGCGCCTGATACTCGAGCTGCTTCTGCTGGGCGCGGCGCTCGGTGATGTCGCGGATGATCGCGATGAACATGCGGGACTCGCCGAGCCGCATGTCGCTGATGGCCAGCTCGATCGGGAAGCTGTCGCCGTTGCGCTTGCGCCCGACCGCCTCGCGGTGGCCGTGGCCGAGCTGGAAGAGGTCGCCGAGCGAGCCGTTCTCCGAATCCTGCTCCGGGAAGAGCACCTGGAAGGGCTGGTCGATCAGCTCGTCCCGGCTGTAGCCGAAAGAGCGCAGCGCCGCGTCGTTGGCCATCTCGATGCCGCCGTCGCTGCGGATGGTCAGGATGCCGTCGAAGCTGTTCTCGACGACGCTGCGCATCAGCGTATCGGCACGCTCGAGGCGCGCGCCCTGGACTACCGCGAGCTCGGAGCGGTTCTGGTGGATGATGCGGTTGAGCCGGTTGTTGTAGCGCCGGAGCAGCGACTGACGGCGCTCCTTGCGCGGTTCCGCTTGGATCATGACGGCATCACCCGCTCGCTGCCGTCGCGCCGGTAAAGGAGTGACGCCGCCTGCCGCAAGGCCCCGGTCCTATCGCCGCTGCCGCCGCCAGCGGTCGACGACCTCCTTGAGGAAGTCCTTGTCCCGGCTCTCGTTCTGCCAGGCGGAGGAGAAGGAAGCGGTGCCGCTCTTCGGCCGGTCCCCTTCCGACAGGTGCTCGAAGCAGAGCCGCACCGGCACCGGGATGCCCTCGCCGACGACGATGGCCTCGGCGTTGTGCAGCGACGGCAGGAAGTCGAGGATGCCGAGGGCGTTCTCGGACATGGCCGCGCGCACGAAGGCCTGGTCGTTCTCGTTGCTCATGCGCATGGCGAAGATGGTGTTGCATTGCGACAGGATGCCGGTGGCCAGCTCGGACGGCCGCTGGCTGATGACGCAGAGCGAGACGCCGTACTTCCGGCCCTCCTTGGCGATGCGCGAGAGGGCCCGCTTGGTCGGCTCGAAGCCCGCTTCGCTGTTCTGCGGCGCGTAGCGGTGCGCTTCCTCGCAGACCAGCAGGATCGGCACGGCGCTGTCGCTCCACAGGCCGAAGTCGAAGGTCACGCGGCAGAGCACGGAGACCACCACGTTGAGGATCTCCGAGGGGACGCCCGAGAGGTCCATGATCGTGACCGGCTTGTCGTCGACCGGGATGCGCAGGATCCGCGACAGGATGTCGGCCATGTTGTCGCGCACGCTGAGCCCGCCGAACATGAAGGCGAAGCGCTTGTCCGAGCGCAGCGTGTTGACGCGGTTCTTGAGACGCAGGTAGGGCGCGGTGTCCTCGGGCTTGTCCAGCTTGCCCATCTCGTCTTCGATGTTCTGCAGCAGATCGGTCAGCCGGTAGGGCACCGGCGTGTCGATCGTGACGATCAGGTCGTCCTCGCTGTTCTTGAGGAACTGCTTCTTCGCCGCCGGGATCGCCTCGTGCAGGATCGCCGTCGCCGCGGCCACGTCCTGCTTCTCGTGGCCGAGTACCACCTCGACCATCTCCTCGAAGGTCAGGAGCCAGTAGGGAAGCTGGAGGTTCTCGGGGCTCAGGACCTCGGCGCGCTCGCCGAAGGCTCGGGCGTACTCGTTGTGCGGATCGAGCAGGACGACATGGGCGTTGTCATGCTTGTCCAGCAGGGCCCTGAGGATCAGGGCGACGGCGCAGGACTTGCCGGTGCCGGTCGTGCCGAGGACCGCGAAGTGCCGGCCGAGCAGGTCGTCGGTCAGGACATAGGCGGGCAGGCTCTCGTCCTGGTGGATCGTGCCGATCCGCACCGTCGAGAGCTCCGGCCGCGAGTAGACCAGGGTCAAGTCGCTCTGGTCGGTCTCGAAGACCTCGTCGCCGAGGGACGGGAAGATCGAGACGCCGCGCTGGAAGGGATGGCCGGCGCTGCCGTTGACGTGGCTCTCGCCGAGCAGCTCCAGCTCGACGATGCGCATCTCGGCTTCGCTGCCCTGGCCGCAGGGCACCGGGATCGAGAGGCCGCTGACCATGCCGAAGACGACCGAGTTGGGCGTGCGCATCTTGACCAGCGTGCCGATCTGGAGAGCGCCCGCCTGGCCGTCGGCGTGATCGGTGCCGTTGCCGTTCCTGACGGGCGGCGCGTCGTGCAGGAACACGACCTCGGAGCCGGCGACCGAAACGACCCTGCCTATTCGCCCGGGTTCCCCCTGCATCTGCCACTCCCAGCTCATCAGGGTCTCGCCCTCGGCCGCTCGCTCCGGAGTCGACCGACACGCGGCTCGCGACGCCTGTCCGATTGCTTAGCCGAGCGGCGCCGCCGCGCTTCGGCGGCGGATCGCCTTCGACGCGAGAAACACTCGTCTAAATCTAGCTCCGAATAGAGAAAAAAGGCTTAACGCCCAGCGACTTGCGGGTGTCGTTCCGCCTGGCAAGGCGGCCGGGCGGCGGCGCTAGGAAGCCCCGCCGGCAATGGCCTGCGACCCCTTGCGCCGCCGCACCGCCCTGCTCGAGTCACCTAGTGTTATGAGTCTACGACAATTGCATTGTACAGATAATCAGGCTGTGTAAGGGTTCGCGACTACCTCACGTCGCGCAGCGGCCGTCTGTCCAGCGAAGGGGTCTCGCGGGCGCTTTGGGATCGATCGTCTCACCGAGGAGCGGTGAGATCGGCCATCGCCAGGAAAGGCACAACGGAGATTCGCGTTGTGGTCTCGAAGGCAAATCCACTGTCGCCAAGGGTGACGTTGCGGACAGCGTCGTGCAGCCTCCTTGCTCTGCTGAGCGCGGGCGCGCTGCTTGCAGCATCGGGCCAGCCGGCCGACGCGGCCGATTTCAACGTGGCCAATGAGGCGCAGCTCCGCAGTGCCATTTTCGACGCCAACGACATGGCCGGCGCCGACCGGATCATCTTCACCGGCAACGTCACGTTGACCCAGTCCCTGCCGATGATCACGGGCGACCTGGAGGTCGTCGGCGGCGGCAACAGGCTCGATGCCAATAACGCCGGCCGGGCCTTCTTCATCCAGGGCGGCACGGTGAGCATCGCCAACATCACCATCGACAATGCCGTGGCCCAGGGCGGCAACGGCGGCGACGGTGAGGGAACCGCCGGCGCCGGCGGCGGCGGCGGCGGCGGTGGCTTGGGGGCCGGGGCCGCGGTCTTCGTCAACGCGGGCGCCAGCGCGACGCTGTCCGGCGTGACCGTCGGCAACGCCTCGGCGACTGGCGGGACGGGCGGTGTTGGCTCGAAAGCGGGCAACAGCGTATCTGGCGGCGGTGGCGGCGGCGGACTTGGCGGGGATGGCGGCAACGCCGCGAATTCCCGGGTTGGCGGCGGCGGCGGCGGCGGTTACGAGGGCACCGGCGGCTCGGTTCAGGCCAGTGGAGCCTCGGGCAGCGGCGGCGGCGGCGGCGAGTTCGGCGGTGGTGGCCCGGCATCCTTTGCCGGCGGCGGCGGCGGCGGCCGGGAAGGCAACGGCGCCACTGGCGGCCTGACGACCGGAAACCGCTCGGGCGGCGGCGGCGGCGGGGCGACGGCCGATGGTGCCTCGTCCGCCACCGGGACGGGCGGCCTTGGCGGCGGTTCGGAAGGCGGCAACGGAGGAAGCACCCCGGCCGGCCAGCGTGACGGAGCGAACGGGGGCAGCTTGGGCGGCGGCGGCGGCGGCGCCAGCGGCGGGGACGGCGGTGGCGGTGGCTTCTCGGGCGGTGGCGGCGGCGGTGCGGGCTTCGGCGGCATCGGCGGCGTCGGCGGCGTTGGCGGTGGTGGCGGTGGCGGTAGCAGAGCCAACGGCGGTGCCGGCGGTGATTTCGGCGGCGGCGGCGGTGCCGTTGGCGATGACTTTCTCTTTCTCCTTGCTATCGGCGGTGCCGGCGGTTTTGGCGGCGGCGGCGGCGGCGCGGGGGTACTGATCGATACCGGCGGTGCCGGCGGTTTCGGCGCGGGCGGGGGCGGCGCGAAAACCGGCGGTGACGCGGGCTTCTTCGGCGGCGCTGGCCAAGGCGGGTCCGGAAACGCCGCGCCCGGCGGCGGCGGCTCGGCGCTGGGCGGCGCGGTCTTTGTGCGCCAGGGCGGCAGCCTGACGATCACCGACGGCGCCTTTGCCGGCACCTACGGCGTGACGGCCGGCGCGGCGGGCGCGGCCACCGGCGGGGCCACCGCGGGCGCCGCGCGGGGCCGGATGTTCTACCTGAACGCCGGCGGGAGCTTTACCTACGACATCACCAGCGGCAGCCGGACCCTGGCCGGCAACGACGCCATCGCCGGCAGCGGCGGCCTCACCAAGGCCGGCGCCGGCAGCCTGACCATCTCCGGCACCAACGGCAATTTCGCCGGCACCACGACCGTGAGCGCCGGCAGCTTGCTGGTCGACGGCTCGGTCGTGGGCATGGTCACCGTCGGGGCCAACGGGACCCTGGGCGGCAGCGGCTCGGTGGGACAGCTCACCGTCAACGGCCGGGTCGCGCCGGGCAGCTCCATCGGCACGCTGACGACCGCCCCGGTCATCTTCAACAGCGGCAGCGTGCTCGCGGTCGAGATCGACGCCGCCGGCGGCACCGACCTGCTGGACGTCAAGGGCCTCGCGGACATCAACGGCGGCACGGTGGAGGTGACGCCGGCGCCGGGCCAATACGTCGACGGCGCGCAGTACACGGTCCTGCAGACCACCGACGGCATCAACGGGACCTTCGACGGCGTCGGCTACGCGACCGGCCAGGCCCTCGACCTCTTCGCCCTGTCGCTCAGCTACCCGGGCAAGGACGTGGTGGTGACGTTGACCCGGACCGCGTCGGACTTCGCGGCGCGCCCCGTGATGCCGGAGCTGACCGGCCCGGCGGCGGCGCTCGACGTGCTGGAGACCAGCCCGACCGCCGGTAGCCCGGCGCTGCTGCAAACGCTGATCCCGCTGGACAACGCGGGATTCGGCGAGGCGGTCCGGCAGCTCAGCGGCAGCGGCGTGAGCGGCGCGGCGCAGACGGCGCAGAGCGGCGGCAGCGGCGCTCTGGGCATTCTCACCGGCGGTGGCGGCGCGGGCGCGGCGGGGGGATCGGGCGGCGCGGCCGGCGCCGGCCTGACGCAGTTCGCCCTGGCCGGGAGCAGCGCCACCGGCCTGCTCGCCGGCTCCGACATGGCCGTCTTCTCCGCCGAGGGCGGCAGCAGGCCCGGCGATGCTGAGGCGGGCCGCGTCTGGGTCCAGGCCTTCGGGGGCTTGGGCTCGCGCGACGGCGAGGGCGCGGCCAAGGGCCTGGATCACCACTACGGCGGGGCCCTTGCCGGGGTCCGTGGCGTCGTCGCCGAGGGACTCAGTCTCGGTGTCGCCGTCTCGGGCTATGCCGGCCACAGCCGGACCGAGGACGGCCTGGCCCATACCGACAGCCGGTCCTACATGGTGGCCGGTCACGCCAATTGGGAGCCGGACGGCTACTGGCAGGTCGACGGCGCTCTCGGCTTCGCCTACCACCGTTTCGAGAGCGAGCGGACGCTCGGCTTCGGGACCTTCCAGGGCACCGCCACGGGCGACCGGAGCGGTTACGAGGCCCTGGGCTCGCTCTCGGTCCGCTACGAGCTGCCGCTGGGCGTCTTCACCGTCTCGCCGCTCGCCGCCCTGAACGTCTCCTGGCTGCGCGAGCAGGCCTGGAAGGAGCAGGGGGCGCCCGGCGCCAACCTGGCCTTCGCGGAGGAGACGACCCTGGTCGTGCAGCCGCGGGTCGGCGTCGGCCTGTCGACCGAGATCGCGGTCGGCGACGGCTTGTCGGTCGAGCCGCGGGCCGAGGCGCTCTGGGTGACCGAGCTGGCGGACCGCGACAGCAGCTACCGGGCGAGCTTCGTGGGCTCGACCACGAGCTGGGATGTCAGCTCGCTGGAACAGCCGCGGCACAGCGCCGCCGTCAGCCTGTCCGCCGACCTGGTGTCGCGAGACGGCTGGGCGACCTCGCTCGGCTATGCCGGGCGCTTCGGCGAGGGCTCGAAGGACCACGGCTTCCTGCTCGGCGCGCGACTGTCTTTCTGATCGGCGCCGGCCTGGTCGCTTCTGGAGTCGGATGTGGGGTCCGGGGGCTGCGCGCCGTCAAGCCGCGAGCTTGGGCTCGTCGCCGTTGGCGAAGGCCAGGCCCATGAAGCTGCCCTGCCGCCAAACGACCTTCGCACTATGCCTTTCGCCCTGCTTGAGATGCAGGGTCAGGCAGTCCTGATTCGGAAACGGGTTGGCACATTGCACGCGGGCGCCCTGGGGCGAGATATCGAGCACGAAGCAGTCTTCTTGTTCGTCGGCGCCGATCAGGTTGCCCTGCCAGTGGACGCTCATCCTGGCGTGCTGTCGGCGTTCGTCGTCTGGATTTTCGTAACTATCGACGTTGCTCATGGCGCTCCCATTCGGCTGTTTCGCGACGGCCCCAGCATACCATGTCCGATCGGTGGAAATGCGGTGGCTCGGGATCACCCGCACGGCCGCCACCCCATTCCTGACACCGCCTCCCTGACAGTGCCGCTAGGCCAAAGGTTCGCTCAGGTAAGCTTGAATTAATTCGGTTGCTATAGCCTTAACCCCCAACAGCGTGCCCGTGGGGGCGGCAAAGGCGCGGTGGGCCTCGGATTCCGGGAGCGGCCGCGGTTCGAAATTTGTCACAAGGGGCGTCACATGGCCGATCAGAGCGCTGCCGACAACAGCCCGGGGCCGGACGGCGAAGGCGCGCCGGGCCAAGTCGTCGGCAGGGATTCGCTGAGAATCCTGCCGCTCTCCCTGGTGCCCTTGGAGACGGCGCACCTGCGCTCGGCCTGCCTGATCAAGAACGTCTTTCTCGAGAGCGTCGTCGAGTTCTTCCGCGACCACAACACCGGCAGCGGCCAGGTCATGCCGGCGGAGATCCCCGAGTTCCTCGGCTGGCCGAGCGACGAGGTACACCCGGATCTGAGCAAGATCCTCGCCTTGGCGCGGCTCAATAGCTTCGACGTCTACAGCCTGCGCATCGAGCTTCGGCGGCTCAACATCCCGGTCAACGACTACTCCCAGCTCCGCCTCTCGGAGCAGAAGAGCCGGGAGCTGGCCGGCTACATGAAGACCTTCACCATGCCGCTGATCCAGCAGGTCTTCGGCGCGGACAACACCGAAGTGAAGGACTTCGACCAGCTCATCTCCATGTTCCGCTCGCCGAACAAGGACGAGGCGCTGAAGAACCTCAAGATGCTGGCCGACAAGCTGCAGACCGATCTGGTCGAGGTGCCGCGCTTCCTGGAGGACTACGGCGACACCTTCCTGTCCCTGGCCTACTTCAAGCAGTGTCTCGACGACATCGTGCCCAAGGTCATGGAGTTCCTGGAGAATCTGCCGATCCTCCAGAAGAACTATCAGCTCCAGAACACCCACGGCTTCGTGCCGACCTGCGATCTGATCGACAGGAAGCTCAACGGCGTCATCACCTCGATCACCGGCCGCTTCGAGAGCTTCGACCAGCACAGCAAGGATATGTGGAACAATATCTCGGCCGAGTCCTACCGCGACGTCCGGCGCATGATCACCGAGCATCACGCGACGGTCGGCGGCGTGCTCTGCGGCCTGTCGGTCAAGATCGACGCCTGGGACGAGCGCTTCGGCAGCATCCCCGCCGAGAGCTCCATGGTGCGCAAGGCCGAGTTCGTCATGGGCGAGATGCGCCGCGGCCTGGAGAAGATCGAGGCGATCGAGGCCTCGGCGCCGGCGACCGCCGCTTCGGCCATCGCGCGAATCACCGAGTCCAGGCCCGCCGAGTCCTCGGAGGGGGCCACCGGCGTGCTCGAGGTCGACCCGGCCGCCTGATACCGAGCTGACCTGATACCGAGCTGAGATGAGAGGCCGCGTGGCGCTTGGACCGTCCGGACTGGGCGGTCTCTAGCGCCAGATCGCCTTCGGGTTGTTGAGCTGATCCGGGGGGAGCGCCAGGCAATAGGCGCCGCGCGCCCAGAGCGCCTTGCAGGCCTGGCCGGCATCGGCCTGCTTCAGACCCACCAGCAGAGCATTGAAGCGCCGCGAGCCGTCCTGCGCGCGGGTCACCACGGCCGGCCGGCCCTTCTTCAAGGCGCCGCCGCCGGCCTTGCGCTGCCGGGCGATCACGGCCTTGGCCTCGGCGCGGCTGTGGTAGGCACCGAGGATCACGCCCCAGCCGGGCAGGCGGCCGTTGCCCAGGGTCGCGCTGCGGCTGCTCTTGGCGCAGGTGCCCGGCCCCAGCACGCGCGGCGGCTGCACCAGGGCGATCTGTGCCGGCTCCGGCGCCAAGTCGTTGAGCAGCGGCTTGCCCTCGGCGGTGGTCTTGAAGGCCTGGGCGAGGAGCTTGCTCATGCGGGCGTTGCGGCGTCCGGAGGTCGGCTCGCCGAGCACGATGCCGAGCAGCAGGCGCCCGTTGCGCTCGGCCATGCCGATCAGGTTGTAGCCGGAGTCGCAGGTAAAGCCGGTCTTCAAGCCGCGCGCGCCTTCGAAGGCCGTCAGCCAGCCGTTGGTGCTGCGCACCTGGCGCTGGCCGAAACGCGCCCGGGGCTGGCCGAAAAGCGCGGCCTGCTCGGGGAAGTCGCGGAGCAGCGCCCGGGCCAGCAGGGCCATGTCGCGGGCCGTGGTCCGGCTGTCGGGATGCGGCAGGCCGGTGGCGTTGGCGAAGACCGTCCGGTCCATGCCGAGCTGGCGGGCCTTGGCGGTCATCAGCAGGGCGAAGCTGGTCTCGCTGCCGGCCACGGCCTCTGCCAGGACCACGGCGGCGTCGTTGGCCGAGGCGACGACCGCGGCGTTCAGGGCGCTGCTCAGGGCGATCTTACGGCCGGCCCGCAGGCCGACCCGGACCGGCGCCTGGCCCGCTGCCGCCTTGGAGACCGGCAGCCGGGTATCGCCGGCCAGGTGGCCCTTGGCCATGGTCTCGAAGACCAGGTAGGCGGTCATCACCTTGGCGAGAGAGGCCGGGAACCAGGGCTGGTCGGGCTGATCGGCCTGCAGCACGGCACCGCTCTCGGCATCGACCACCAGGCTCGGCCCGTGCGGGGTGGCCGCGGCGGCCGCCGGCGCCCCCGAGAACGCCAGGGCAATGGCCGTGCCGAGGCCGATAACTGCCGAAAACCGAGCCATAGAGCCCTTTCCCCTAGGCAAGCGCGGCGGCTTCCGAGCCCCCGCTGCGCCCCTCGTAACCCATTGCCCTTAACGAGCTTATGGATACATGAGGCTCGTGAAGGTTCGATCAATGCGCCCCGAACGCAGGTGTGACGCTCGTCACCCCCCTGCGCGCAGCGCCCTTGTCCGACCCCGGGACACTGGCGTAGGGTCACCTTTGCGACGGTTCCCCGGGAGTCCGGGGATGAAATGGGAACGGGGTGAGAGGCCCCGGCTGCCCCCGCAACTGTAAGCGGGAAGGGCGGGCCCAGCAGGTGGCCACTGGGAAACCGGGAAGGCCGGGCCAGTCCAGAGACCCGCGAGCCAGGAGACCGGCCGTCGTCGCAGCCAGTGCGAGCCCGCCACACGGGCGGTGTGGTGGAACCGGGGGATTTGGGGGGCCGGCTCGGCCGAAAATCTCTCCGTTCGCGGTGGCTAGGCTTTGCAGTCAACCGCGAGCGGAGGACGTCTCCAAATGTTCGATCTCCCGACCCTATTCCGGTCCACCCGTGTGATCTCGCCCGTCGCCTTGGCCGGCGCGATCGCTCTTTCTGCCGGCGCAGCGGGTGCCGCCTCATTCGAAGACTCGGGGCGCTACATTTTCGTGCCGAACCGCGCATCGGCGGACGTGGCGGTCATCGACAGCCGCACGGACAGCCTGGTGACCCGGATCCAAGTGGGCAACGTGCCGCACCAGGTCGTCATCGCCGACCGGGTCGGCAAGATGGTCGCCAGCAACACCGACGACAACACGGTCTCGATCGTCGACCTGGCGGCGCCCGAGCGCGCCAAGACGCTGATGCTCGACGTCGAGCCGGAGCACATGGAGCTGGGCCCCGACGGCATCACCTTGGCGGTCGGCAACATCGGCGCCGGCACGGTCTCCCTGCTGTCGCTGCACACGGACCGCGAGATCGCGCGGATCGACGGCCTCTTCGAGCCGCACAACCTGACCTTCTCGCCCGACGGCAGCCTGCTCTACGTCGCCAACCTCGGCGCCGACCACATCTCGGTGATCGACGTGGCGGAGGCCGCGCTGATCAGCGAGATCCCCGTCGTCGGCTCGACGCCCGTCGCCGCCGCCGGCGAGGGCGCCGAGGAGGAGTACCAGGGCATCATCAACGTGACCCGGACCCCGGACGGCCGCTTCGGCTTCGCCGCCCATGGCGAGGGCAACAGCCTGGCCGTGGTCGACCTGCGCAGCTTCGGGAAGGTCAAGAACATCGACCTCGGCGAGCTGCCCTGGCGGGCCTTCAGCACGGCCGACGGCCGCTACATGCTGGTGCCCAACAACGGCGACGAGACCGTCTCGGTGATCTCGACCAGCCGCCTCGAGGTGGTCGCGACCCTGCCGGGCGCCGAGGACATGACCGGCGTCAACACCGGCTGGTTCGAGACCGTCGCCGCGGTGGTCAGCCGGGGCGAGGACAAGCTGGTGCTGATCGACCTGATCGAGATGGCGCCGGCCGGCGAGATCGCCCTGCCGGGCACGCCGGAGACCGGCGTCACCACGCCCGACGGCCGCAAGCTCTACGTCGCCCTCAGCGGCAGCGACCAGGTGGCCGTGGTCGATCTCAAGACCCGGACCTTGGTCAAGACCATCGACGATGTCGGCGAAGAGCCTTGGGGTGTCACGATGGCTGGCGCCCTCAACTATTGCCACTAACCTGCTGATGGCAATGGCTCTCGGGTCGGCCGCGCTCGCTGCGGGCGCGGCCGACCCGGTGCTGCGCGTCATCGCCGCCGTCGGGCCCGAGCGGCTCGGCGCCTTCGGCCTGAGCGCCGAGGGACTCCGCCAGGACTGCGACCGGGATGCGCTCTGCGCCGCCCGCTCCATCGTGGCCGGCGACGCGCGGGCGCGCCTGGCACAGACCCCACCGCCGGACACGGACCGGATCCGCTGGGCCCGCAGCCTGCCCTCGGTGGCCGAGGTCGCCCTGCTCGGCGACGGCCGCGGCCTGATCCGCCTCGAGCGCTTCGGCCGCAAGGCCGGCCGCGAGCTGCGGGCCGGGCTCGAGGGCCTGGCCGAAACCCGATGGGACGGCCGCCTGCTGCTCGACCTGCGCCGCCACCGCGGCGGCGACCTGGGCCGCATGCTGCGGGTCGCCGGCCACTTCACCGGCGCCGTGCCCGCGGCCCTGCGGCTGCAAGGCGAGGCGCCGCAGCCGCTCGACATCCCGGAGCGGTCCTGGCGGGCGGAGGTGACGGCGTTGACCCTGCTGGTCGGCCCGGAGACGGCGAGCAGCGCCGAGATCCTCGCCGCCCTGCTGCGCCGCCATGCCGGCGCTCGGGTCCTCGGCGCGCGCACCGCCGGCAAGGACTACCTGCACCGCATCGTGCCCATCGTGCAGGGCTGGCAGCTCTACCTGCCGGCCGAGACCGTCGCCGTGCCGGGCGAGACCCTCGCCGGCGGCCTGCTGCCCGACGGCCCGCTGCCGCCCGGCGTCGCGCCATGACTCTTGTCCCCGTCACCCTGGTCCTGGGCGGCGCCCGCTCGGGCAAGTCGCGCCATGCCGAGTCGCTGGTCGAGTCGCAGCCGGGGCCCTGCCTCTACCTGGCCACCGCCGAGGCCGGCGACGCCGAGATGGCCGAGCGGATCCGCCACCACCAGGCCCGCCGCGGCCCGCGCTGGCAGACGCTCGAGGAGCCCCTCGACCTCTGCGGCGCGCTGGCGGGGCTGGCCAGGCCGGGCGCGGCCGTGCTGGTCGACTGCCTGACCCTCTGGCTGTCCAACCTCCTGGGCGCCGAGCGCGACGTCGCCGCCGAGCGCGCCAAGCTGATCGACAGCCTGCCGGCCCTGGCCGGGCCGGTGGTCTTCGTCTCCAACGAGGTCGGCCTGGGCATCCATCCCGCCAACGCCCTGGCGCGCCGCTTCGTCGACGAGGCGGGGCGCCTCAATCAGGAGGTGGCGGCCGCGGCGCAGCGCGTTGTCTACCTGGTCGCCGGCCTGCCGACCCATCTGAAGAACGAGCAACAAGGATCTGAGAATGCAGCCTAACGGCAAGATTCCCGCGACCGTCCTGACCGGTTTCCTGGGGGCCGGCAAGACCAGCACGATCCGCCACCTGCTGCAGACCAGCGGCGGCCGCCGGCTGGCCCTGGTGATCAACGAGTTCGGCGACCTCGGCATCGACGGCGAGATCGTCAAGGGCTGCGGCATCGAGGGCTGCGAGGACGAGAGCGTCCTGGAGCTGGCCAACGGCTGCATCTGCTGCACCGTGGCCGACGAGTTCCTGCCGACCATGCAGGCTCTGATCGAGCGCGACGACCCGCCCGAGCACATCCTGATCGAGACCTCCGGCCTGGCCCTGCCCAAGCCCCTGGTCAAAGCCTTCAACTGGCCGGAGATCCGCACCCGGGTGACGGTCGACGGCGTCATCGTCCTGGTCGACGCGCCGGCCATGGCGGCCGGCCAGTTCGCCGAGGACCCCGAGGCGCTGGAGGCCGCGCGCCAGGCCGATCCCAACCTCGACCACGACTCGCCCCTGGCCGAGCTCTTCGAGGACCAGCTCGCCTGCGCCGACCTGGTTATTCTCAACAAGACCGACCTCTTGGCGCCCGAGGCTCTGACGGCGCTGAAGGCCGAGCTGGCCGCGCGCCTGCGCCCGGGCGTCAAGGTCGTCGAGGCCGAGCACGGCGCCATCGACGCGCCCGTGCTGCTCGGCCTGGAGTCGGCCGCCGAGGACGATCTCGACAGCCGGCCCTCGCACCACGACGGCGCCGACGACGACCACGACCACGACGACTTCGCCTCCTTCATCCTCGACTTCGGCGAGATCGACGACCCCAAGCGGCTCGACGGCGCGCTGGCGTCGGTCATCGCCGGCCACGACATCCTGCGCATCAAGGGCTTCGCCGCGGTCGCGGGCCGCGACATGCGCCTGGTGGTGCAGGGCGTCGGCGACCGCCTGCAGCACTACTACGACCGCGACTGGCGGCCCGACGAGACGCGCGGCACCCGCCTGGTGGTGATCGGCGATCACGACCTCGATGAGTCGGCTGTGCGCGCCGACATCCAGCGGGCGATCGGCGGCGGGCCCTCTTGATCGAGCGCCTGCAGGCGGCGATCGAAGCCGGTGACGCCGACGCGCTGCGGGCCCTGCTCGCCGAGCAGCCGGCGCTGGCCGATGCCACCATCCGCTGGGGCGAGGACGGCAAGAACGGCTCCGTGCCCCTGCACTACGTCTGCGACATGCAGTTCGAAGGCGCTCTCGCACCGGAGCGGGCGCTGCCGCTGGTCGAGGTCCTGCTCGAGGCCGGCGCGACCATCGACGCGCCCCACGAGCGCCACGGCGACACCCCGCTGATCGCCGCCGCCAGCCTCTACGCCGAGGCGGTCGGCAAGCGGCTGATCGAGGCCGGCGCCGACGTCCGCGCCCGCGGCCTGTTCGACGCCACGGCGCTGCACTGGACCGCCTTCTGCGGCCTCGACGGCCTGGCCGCCGCCCTGATCGAGGCCGGCGCCGAGATCGAGCTGCGGGACTCCGACAACGACGGCACGCCGGCCCAGTGGGCCCGCTACGGCTGGTCCGAGGGCAACCTCCGAAGCCGCCACGGCCGCCAGCCGCAGGTCGTCGCCCTGCTGGCCGCCGCCGGCGCTTCGCTCGATCAAGTGAACGGCACCGACCAGGATCCCGACTGGCTGGCCGCGCTCCGGGCGGCGATGGCCTGAGGCCGAAGGAGCGAGGCGATGCATCTCCTCCAGGCGCAGGCGGGCGGGATCAGCGATGGCTCCGAGGCGGTCGACCTCGGTCAGAGCCCGGGCGACATCGTCGTGCTCTCGGCGGCCGACACCGAGCTCTCCAGCCTGGCGGCGGCGCAGGGCGGCGGCGGCGAGGGCCGGCCGAGCCTGCGCCTGGCGAACCTCATGCAGCTCGGCCACAACCTCTCGGTCGATCTCTATGCCGAGCAGGTGATCGCCGGCGCCAAGCTGGTGGTCGTGCGGCTGCTCGGCGGCGTCGGCTACTGGCCCTACGGCGTCGAGCAGCTCGTCGCGACCTGCCAGGCGCGGCAGATCCCGCTGGCCCTGTTGCCGGGCGACGACCAGCCCGACCCGGAGCTGGCCCGGCTCAGCAGCCTGCCGGCCGAGGCCTGCCACCGTCTCTGGCAGTACCTGGTGCAGGGCGGCCCGGCGAATGCGGCGGGCTTCCTCCGCTATGCCGCCAGCCTGCTCGGGCACGACAGCGACTGGAGCGAGCCGGCGCCGCTGCTGCGCGCCGGGCTGCACTGGCCGGGGCTGCAGACGCCCGACCTCGACGCCCTGCGCGCCCACTGGAGCGAAGGCGCGCCGGTCGCGGCCATCGTGTTCTACCGGGCCCTGGTACAGGCCGGCAGCCTGGCGCCGGTCGATGCCCTGGTCGCCGCCCTGGCCGAGCGCGGCATCAACCCGCTGCCGGTCTTCTGCGCCAGCCTCAAGGAGCCGGTCTCGGCCGAGACCCTGCGCCGGCTGTTCGCCGAGGCGGCGCCCGGCATCGTGCTCAACGCCACCGGCTTCGCCGTCTCCAGCCCCGGCGCCGAGCGCCGCGAGACGCCCTTCGACGAGGCCGACTGTCCGGTCCTGCAGGTCGTCTTCTCCGGCGGCAACGAGGCGGCCTGGCGCGAGGGCACGCGCGGCCTCTCGGCGCGCGACATCGCCATGAACGTCGCCTTGCCGGAGGTCGACGGCCGTCTGCTGAGCCGCGCCGTTTCCTTCAAGGCCGAGGCCCGCTTCGACCCGGCGACCCAGTGCCAGGTGGTGACCTACAAGCCGGTGCCCGACCGCGTCGCCTTCGTCGCCGACCTGGCGGCCTCTTGGCTGCGCCTGCGCCGCAAGGCGCCGGCCGAGCGCCGGGTCGCCATCGTGCTGGCCAACTACCCGAACCGCGACGGCCGCCTCGGCAACGGCGTCGGGCTCGACACGCCGGCCGGCACGATCGAGGTCCTGCGCGCGCTGCAGGCCGCCGGCTACGCGGTCGCCGACATCCCCGCGGACGGCGACGCGCTGGTCCGCCGACTGCAGGCCGGGCCGACCAACGCCGCGACCGCCGGCCGCGCGGTGGTCGAGCGCCTGGCGCGGCCGGACTACGAGCGTTTCTTCACCGCGCTGCCCGATGGGCTGCAAGCGCTCATCACCGAGCGCTGGGGCGCGCCGGAGACCGATCCCTTCTTCCTGCCGGGCGATCTCGACGGCGGCGCCTTCGCGATCCCCGCCTTCCGCTGCGGCGGCGTCATCGTCGGCCTGCAGCCGGCGCGCGGCTACAACATCGATCCGGCCGAGAGCTACCACGACCCGGACCTGGTGCCGCCGCACGGCTACCTCGCCTTCTACGCCTGGCTGCGCGAGGCCGAGGGGATCGACGCCATCCTCCACATGGGCAAGCACGGCAACCTCGAATGGCTTCCCGGCAAGGCCCTGGCGCTCTCCGAAGACTGCTTCCCCGAGGCCGCGCTCGGGCCCCTGCCGCACCTCTATCCCTTCATCGTCAACGACCCGGGCGAGGGCACCCAGGCCAAGCGCCGGGCCCAGGCCGTCATCGTCGACCACCTGACGCCGCCGCTGACCCGCGCCGAGAGCTACGGGCCCCTGGCCGAGCTGGAGCGCCTGGTCGACGAGTACTACGAGGCGGCCGGCGTCGACCCGCGCCGCCTGGCGCTGCTGCGCGGCCAGATCCTCGAGCTGGCGGCGAGCAGCGGCCTCGACAAGGACTGCGGCGTCGCCGCGCGCGACGACGAGGACACGGCGCTGGCCAAGATCGACAACACCCTCTGCGAGTTGAAGGAGCTGCAGATCCGCGACGGCCTGCATGTCTTCGGCCTGGCGCCCGATGGCGACCGGCTCACCGACCTGCTGGTCGCCCTGACCCGGCTGCCGCGCGGGGAGGGGCAGGGGCCCGACGCCTCGATCCTGCGCGCTCTGGCGGCCGACCTCGAGCTCGGCGCCTTCGACCCACTGGACTGCACCCTCGGCGATCCCTGGCAGGGACCGCGGCCGGAGGCTCTGACAGCGCCGGCCGCCGACACTGTTGCCCCCTCACCCCAACCCTCTCCCCCCAGGGGAGAGGGAGGCGCGACTGCCGCCGCCGAGCCTCTCTCCCCTGGGGGGAGAGGGAGGGGCCCGGGGCCGTCAGGCACCGGGAGGCTGAGGGGGCCATCAGACGATTCCCTTTGGCACCAGCCCTGGCGCAGCACCGGCGACACTGTCGAGCGCCTCGAGCTGCTGGCCCAGGACCTGGTCGCCGGCCGCCGCTCCCCGAACGACTCCTGGCAGCGCACCCGCGATGTCCTCGAGCGCATCGAGAGCCACCTGCGTCCGACTGTCGTCGACAGCGGCCCGGCCGAGCTGGCCGGCGTGCTGACTGCCCTCGACGGCCGCTTCCTGGCGCCCGGCCCGGCCGGCGCGCCGACCCGCGGCCGGCTCGACGTGCTGCCCACCGGTCGCAACTTCTACTCGGTCGACACCCGGACGGTGCCGACGCCGGCGGCCTGGCAGCTCGGCTGGAAGTCGGCCAGCCTGCTGATCGAGCGGCACCGCCAGGAGGAGGGCGCCTGGCCGCGGCGCATCGCGCTCTCGGCCTGGGGCACCGCCAACATGCGCACCGGCGGCGACGACATTGCCCAGGCGCTGGCGCTGATGGGCGTCCGGCCGACCTGGGAGACCCAGTCGCGCCGCGTCACCGGCTTCGAGGTCCTGCCGCTCTCGGTGCTCGGCCGGCCGCGCACCGACGTCACCCTGCGCGTCTCCGGCTTCTTCCGCGACGCCTTCCCGGCGCAGATCGATCTCGTGGATTCGGCCGCCCGCGCCGTCGCCGCGCTCGACGAGGCCGAGGCCG
>JANQLT010000078.1 GCA_028280455.1 Kiloniellales bacterium | reverse complement strand
ATCTCGCCCCTCCTCTGCGAGGCGGGCGCGTAGCTCAGCGGGAGAGCACTACGTTGACATCGTAGGGGTCGCTGGTTCAATCCCAGCCGCGCCCACCATTCCTCCCCCTCGTTCTTGAAGATAGGACCGCCCGCGGTACTGGCCGCAGGAAGGCGCCGCCTCGGCCGTGCCGGCCGCTACTTGCGGGCCCTTGTCAGCCTGAGTCCGGCGAGGCCGCTGGGCAGCAGGACGACGAAGCCTGCCAGGATCAGGCCGAGGCCTATGTCGCGCCAGTCGCCGACTTCGCGCATTCCCTCGTCCGCCAGCATGAGCACCGCGGCGCCGAGCAGCGGTCCCCAGACCGTGCCCATGCCGCCGACGACGATCATCGACAGCAGGAACAGCAAGGCCGCCAGCGAGAAGACGATGGGGCCGACGACGCCGAACTGGACGGCGTAGAAGGAGCCGGCCAGGCCGGTGAAGAAGGCCGAGAGCCCGAAGACCCAGAGCTGGTACTTGAAGCGGTTGATGCCGCGGGACACGGCGTAGCCGGGGTTGTCGCGCAGGGCCTTGAAGGCCAGGCCCAGCGGGCCGCGGACCACGACGATGACGAACAGCATGGCCAGGACCAGCAGGGCGAGGCCGACGTAGTAGTGGGCCAGGTACCACTTGGAGCCCAGGAGGTCGCGGAAGCCGAGGTCGCCGAAGCGCGAGAAGCCGCGCACGCCGCCGAAGAAGGGCAGGCAGCCGGAGGGCGGGTTGGTGAAGCAGGCCGTGTCGTTGACCACCACCAGGTAGATGACCTGGGCGATGGCCAGCGTCAGCAGGGCGACGTAGGGGCCTTTGAGGCGCAGGCAGGCGAGGCCGATGACGATGCTGGCGACGACCGTGATCAGCGCCGCCGCCGGCATGGCCAGGACCATCGGCAGCGAGAAGTAGTAGCCGAGCATGGCCGTCGCGTAGGCGCCGACGGCGAAGAGCGCCATCTGGGCCAGGGAGAAGATGCCGGCGACGCCGAGCACGAGGTTCCACTGCGTCACCACCGTGGCCCAGATGAAGAACAGCGTGGTCTGGGTGACGATGTAGCGCATGCCGACGACCTGCGGGATCACCGCCATGACCGCGGCGAGCAGCAGGCAGATCAGGATGTCGCGCTTGGCCGGGCTCACAGGCGGACCACCTGTTGCTTGCCGAACAGGCCGGAGGGCTTCCAGATCAGAACGGCGATGACGATCAACAGGAGGATGGCGAAGCTGTACTGCACGCCCAGCAGGTACTGAATCACGGACTCGAGAATCCCCAGCGCGACGGCGGCGGCGACGGCGCCGTAGACGTTGCCGAGACCGGCGACGACGCAGATGACGAAAGCCTTGAGCATGGGATCGCCGCCCATGTTCGGCAGCAGCCCGGAGAGCGAGCTGACCAGAATGCCCGCCACCGCGGCGAGGGCGCCGGAGATCGCCAGGACCTGGGCGTAGACGCGGCCGACGCGGATGCCCATGAGCTGCGCGGCATCGCGGTTCTGCGCGGTCGCGCGGATGGCGCGGCCGGTCTTGGTCCGGTTCAGCAGGAAGGCGACGCCGCCCATCATGACCACCGCGACGGCGAGGATGAACATGTTCTGGTAGGGGACGTGAACGCCGTCGAGGATCGCGGCGCCGGGCAGCTTGAGGGGCTGGGCCACCGGCTGCGGCCCGAAGAGCCGCAGGATGGCGTTCTCGATCACCACGGCGATGCCGATGGTGGCGATGAAGATCCGCGTCTCGAAGTTGCCGGCGCGCAGCATCGGCCTGGCCGCCAGGTGGTAGATCAGGGCCCCGGCCGCGGCGCAGACCGCCATCGCCAAGGCCATGCCCAGGACGGCCGGCAGGCCCAGGGTGGTCATGGCGTAGAAGCAGACATAGCCGCCGAGCGCCAGCAGCGCGCCGTGGGACATGTTGAGCATGTTCAAGGCGCCGTAGACCAGGGCCAGGCCGACCGTCGAGACCGCGTACATGGCGCCGAGCGTCAGGCCGGAAGCGATGATCTGAACCGCGACGTCCAAGCCTCAGCCCCCCAGGTAGGTCGCCATGATTTCCGGGTGGCTCAGAAAGGCCTCGCCGCTGCCCGACCAGGCGAATTCGCCGTTGTCGAGCAGGTGCATCTCGTCGGCCATCTCGGCGATCCGCATGGCGTTCTCCTCGACCACGAGGATCGTCCGGCCCGCCTGCCTCAGCTTTTCGAGAACCGCGTAGATCTGGTCGATGACGATGGGCGCGAGGCCGAGCGAGGGCTCGTCGAACATCATCAGCCGGCCGCCGGCCATCAGGCCGCGGCCGATGCCGACCATGCGCCGCTCGCCGCCGGAGAGCGTGCTGGCCGTCTGGTCGTAGCGCTCCTCCAGCTTCGGCAGCAGGCCGAAGACCTCCGCCAGGCGCTTCGCCTCCTCGCCGCCGTCCCGCAGCAGGTAGGCGCCCATGCGCAGGTTCTCGAGCACCGTCATCTCCGGGAACAGGAGGTCGCCTTGCGGGATATGGACGACCCCCGCCTTGACGATCTCGTCGGGCCGCAGCCGGTCGATGGGCTGTCCGGCGAAGCCGATCGAGCCGCCGCGACAGCGAACCAGGCCCGAGAGGGTGCGCAGCAGGGTCGACTTGCCGTGGCCGTTGGGGCCGATCAGCGCGACCAGCCGGCCTTCCTCGACCTGCAAGGAGAGCTCGCGAATGACCACCTGGTGGCCATAGCCCGACGAGAGGCCGGCGATGTCGAGCAGCGGCGTCACGGGCCGGCCGCGGCCATGAGGGCGGCGAGCCGCTCCGACGCGCCCTTGCCGAGATAGACGTCGACCACGGCCTCGTCCTTCACCAGGCCGTCCGGCGAGCCCTCGTAGATGCGCTCGCCGTGGTGCATGACCAGGATCCGGTTGGAGAGCTGGACCAGGAAGCGCATGACGTGCTCGATCAGGACGATCGTGATGCCGCCCGCCGCGATGCGGCGCACGACCTCGATCATGTGGTCGATCTCCTGCGGGCTGAGACCGCCGACGGGCTCGTCCATCAGCAGCAGCTTCGGCTGCGTCGCCAGGGCTCCGGCCAGCATGAGCAGCTTGCGGTCGAGCACCGGCAGCTCGCCGGCGATCATGTCGTCCTTGTCGGTCAAGCCGACCGAGGCCAGGGCGTCCTGCACCGTCCGGTCGACCTCGGGGCCGATGCGCAGCCCCGGGATCTTGCGGTTGTCGCGGCCGAAGTAGGCGGCGACGCGGACGTTCTCGCGCACGCTGAGCGACTCGAAGGCGGCGTTGAGCTGGAAGATGCGCGCGATCCCGGCATGGCAGATCGCCTCCGGCGGCAAAGCGGTGATCTCCTCGCCGTCGAAGACGATACTGCCGGCGGTCGCAGGGTTGAGGCCCGAGATCGCCTCGAAGAGCGTCGTCTTGCCGGCCCCGTTGGGGCCGCTGATGCCCAGTATGTCGCCGGGAAAGACCTCGAAGCTGAGGTCCTTGACTGCCGCCAGCGCGCCGAAGTGCTTGCTGACGTCGTGGCAAGACAGCAGGGGGCGAGCGGCGGCAGCCATGGCTATAGCGGGGACTTGTCAGCCCTTCATCCAGGGCGGAGTCATGAAGCTCGAGGTGCTGTAGGGCTCCGGCGCGACGAGCAGGCCGCCCTTGTTGTGATCCTGAATCTGCAGGAACTGGTGCGGCATGCCAAGCGAGCTGTCGCGCGTCTGGGTGGGATAGCTGTAGGCCGTGTTCTCGTCGGCGATGAAGCGCGTGGTCCCGGTGACGCCGCGCCAGATCAGCGAGCGCATGCGGCTCGCCACTATCCGGTTCTGCTCGTCGTCGCCCGGCTCGCCGCTGCCGCCGGCCAGCGCGGCGGCGGTCGCCCAGACGTAGCAGCCGTCATAGGGCTGGGCGCCGCTATTGTGTCCGGCGTTGGCGCCGTACTTGTCCTTGTAGCGCGTCTCGAAGGCGGTGCCGATCTCGTCCTGCAGGGCGCCGACGACCGTGGCGTAGAGCACGCCGTTGGTCGCCTCCTTGCCGATGTCGCGGAAGGCCGGGATCGAGGGGCCGTACTGCATGTAGATCAGGCTTTGCGTCGGGTTGGTGACGAACTGCACCATGAACTGCGCGAGGTCGGCCGGCAGGAAGTGGGTGACGGCGATCACCGCCGGCGGGTCCTGCCTGATCTTGGCGAGCGTCGGGCCCCACTCGGAGATCGGCACGTTGACCGTCTCGAACAGGCTGATCTCCCAGCCGTAGTCCGCCGCCGTGTCCTTGATGGCGTTGGCGATGTTGGTGGCGTAGACGCCGGCCGAGAGAATCACCGCGATCTTGTTGTTCTCGCGCTTGAAGCTGCCGGCCGCTTCCTGGTCCTTCAGGAACTTCAGCAGCCCTTCGCCGTACCAGACCTCCGCCGGGTCGCCCTGGAAGGAGCCGTAGTAGCGCTTCGGATCGGCCTTGATCAGGTTGTTGTGGCCGATGGTGGTGTCGTAGTGCACGTAGATGATGCCGGAGTCGGCGATGACGTCCTGGATCGCGGCCCCCGAGCCGATGTTGTAGCCGTTGATCACGGCATGCACCGAGTGGCGGTCGATCAGCCGCTGCACCGCCTGGACGTTGGTCGCGTCGCCCATCTGCTTGGTGTCTTCGAAGTGGGGCTCCAGCGGCCGGCCCAGGATGCCGCCCAGGGCATTGATCTCCTCGCAGGCGAGGGTCAGCCCGTTGCGGAACTCGACGCCGTCGGCGGCGGCGAAATCGGTGAGGGGCGCCGCCTGGCCGACCGGGATCGGGTCGCCCGCGGCCCGGGCGCCGTCGTTGACCGCGGCGAGCACCGCCGCGCTGCCGCCGAGCGCCGCCGCGCCCTTGAGGAAGTTACGCCGGCCCGTGATGACGTTGGGTTTTGCAAGCGTCCTGTCCATGTTCTGCCTCCCTTGTATGGTGGTCTCAACGGGCGAGAAAGACGGTCGGGGCCCTCATCGGAGGCCCGCCAAGAGCTCTTCGGCCCGGGCGATGGCCGCGTCCTGATGCGGCTGCAGGTCCTGCTGCCCCCAGTCGGCCATGAGCGGCGCCCAGGGATCCTCGACGCCGGTGCGGATGCCGGTCATCTCCTCGATCACCGCCAGGCCGCAGTAGGGCACGTACATGGCCGAGTAGCCGCCCTCGTGGGTCATCACGATGCGCCCGGCGCAGAGCGCCTCGGCGGCTTCCATGAGCAGGCGGGTCATGGCGCGATAGCCTTCCGAGCTGACCATCATGCGCCCCAGCGGATCGACGCCCGAGGCATCGAAACCCGAGGGCACGACGATGAGGTCCGGCTTGAAGGCGCGCAGCGCCGGCAGGACCACGCGTTGGAAGGCCGCGACGTAGGCGCCGTCGCCGCAACCGGGCGGTAGCGGCAGGTTGATGTTGTAGCCGCGCCCGGGCCCCTCGCCGGTCTCGGCGAGGCTGCCGGAGTCGGGCGGGAAGAGGTTGTCCTGATGCAGCGAGATCGTCAGCGTCGCGGGGTCGGCGTAGAAGGCCGCCTGGGTGCCGTTGCCGTGATGGACGTCCCAGTCGACCGTGGCGACCCGCCCCAGGCCGTGCTTGTGGCGGGCATGCATGATGGCGAGCGCCGCGTTGCAGAAGAGGCAGAAGCCCATGCCGAGATCGGCGACGGCATGATGCCCCGGCGGCCGGATCAGGGCGTAGGCGTTCTTGACGCTGCCCTCGATCACCGCGTCCATGGCCGCCATGGCGCCGCCGGCGGCGAGCTGGGCGATCTCGAAGCTGCCTCGGCCGAAGGGGGTCAGCGTGCTGGCGTCGCCGCCGTTCTCGTCGCTCAGCCGCTTGATGCGGGCCACGTAGTCGGGGTCATGGAAGCGGCAGATCTCCTCTTCGCTGGCCGGCCGCGCCTTGATGGAGACGAGCCGCTCGAGCAGCCCGGACACCTCGAGGAGGTTGCGGAAGCGCCGCTTGGTCTCGGGGTTCTCGGCATGCTCGCCGGGCTGGATGGTCAGGCCCGGCGGGAATACCTGGGCCCAGTTCCAGGTGTTGTGCCAGAGATAGAGCTCGTGAAAGACGAAACCGGTCGACACCTTTGGCTCTCTTCCCCCTTGTGTCGTCCGCGCCTTGGCCTGCAAGCCCTCAGCGCGACATCAGGTATTCGGGCGCGCGTTGGCTGCGGAGCGGCTCGTAGAGGTCGGTGCGGCGGGTGCGGAAGACGCCCCAGGCCTTGCGGAAGTCGGCGATCCGATCGAGATCGAACTCGCAGACGCCGACCTGCGACTCCTCTTCGCCGAGCTCGACCGCCTTGGTCCCGGTCTCGTCGGCGATGAACGAGCTGCCGTAGAACTGGATGTGGAAGGCCCCGCCGGACTCCAGGCCGATGCGGTTCGACGCCGCCAGCATCACCTGGTTGGCCGCGGCGTGGCCCTGCATGGTCTGCTGCCAATGCGGCTTCGAGTTCGGGACCTCGTAGGGCGAGTCCTCGGTCGGGCGGCCGATGGCGGTGGGATAGAGCAGCAGCTCGGCGCCCATGAGGGACATGATCCGGGCGGCCTCCGGGAACCACTGGTCCCAGCAGACGCCGCAGCCGAGGCGAAGGAACCGGGTGTCCCAGATCCTGAAGCCGGTGTCGCCGGGCGAGAAGTAGAAGGCTTCCTCGTAGGCCGGGAAATCCGGGATGTGGCTCTTGCGGTAGACGCCGAGCAGCTCGCCGCCGGCATCGATCACCGCCAGCGAGTTGAAGCGGCGGCCGTCGTCGGCCAGCTCGTAGAAGGAGACCGGCAGCACCACCTCGTGCTTCGCCGCCAGCTTCCGCATGGCCGCGATGGCCGGGTTCTTCGCGACGCTGGTGGCTTCCTTGAAGTAGGTCTCGTCGGTCTCGATGCAGAAGTAGGGGGTCTCGAAGAGCTCCTGCAGGAGCACGACCTGGGCCCGCTTCGCGACGGCCTCCTCGACGAGCTCTTTGGCCCGCGCGATGTTCTTGTCGCGATCCCAGGAACAGGCCATCTGTGTGACCGCGACCGAGACGAGGCGCATGGTGGTCTCCCCGAAGCCTTGAAGCCATCAGTCCTATCGGACTTGTTGTTGGGGCCATGATCGGGGAGGGCGCGGCGCTTGTCCCGCCCCCTTCGGGTAACGGCCGGAAATTCGGTCCACCCTTTCGGGTGGCCGAGCCGCTCGGCCTTCACTGTGCCGGGGGAATTATCCTGTCAGGCCAATCTCTTGCAGGCGGAGCACGGCCTGCGTGCGGTTGGAGACGCCGAGCTTGCCGAAGATGTTCTTCAGGTGCCACTTGACGGTGTCGGGCGCCATGGAGAGCGACTTGGCGACGTCGCGGTTGCTCAGTCCGCCGCAGAGCAGCCGCGCCACCTCGGCCTCGCGCGGGCTGAACTGGGGCAGGCCGGTGGTTCGGCGGGACGGCGGCTCGACCAGCTCGGCCGTGTCCATGCCGTCGAGGAGCTGGGCGACGAAGCCGGCGGTCTCGCCGTCGGTCTTCCAGGAGGGGATGCGGCTGCGGCCGAAGCTGACGACCTCGAGCAGCGGGCGGCCCTCGTCCAGGAGGCAGCGCAGCGCCTTCTGCGGCGCGGTCAGCGAGACGGTCTCGACGATGGCCGCCAGCGCCGTCAGCGCGTCGCCGGCCTGATAGGCGCAGATGGCGGTGAGCGCCCGCACTTCGGCGTAGCGCCGCCAGCGCCCGTCTTCGCGCAAGGGGCCGACCAGCCGATCCAGGAGACGCAGCGCGGCTTCGGGCCGGCCTTCGGCCAGCAGCAGCCGGGCCAGCGCCATCAGCTCGGGCTCGTTCGCCGGCCCCAGCTTGTCGGCGGCGGCGATCCGCTCTTCGTCGATGTCGCGCGCCTGCAACGCCAGCCGGGCCGCCGGCACGTCGCCGCGCGACAGCAGCAGCCTGACCCGCTCGTGCAGGGCGCAGGCGAAGAGCCGGCGGTAGCGGGTCCGCAGGCCCTCCCGCTCCGTGCGCTCGAGCATGGCCAGCGCTTCGCCCAGGCGGCCGCGGAAGGCCAGGATGCGGGCCAGGTGGAGCTTGCTCGAAAGGTCGTGCACCACCAGGCCGCATTCCTCGACCACGGGCGCGTGTGCTTCCAGGATGCGCTCGGCGGTCTCGATGTCGTTCCACTCGTAGTAGAGCTCGGCCTCGAAGAGGCTGACCGCCGACTCGACATAGGAGCCGGCGCCGAGCTCGCTCTGCGTCCGCCGCGTCGCTTGCGTGAAGTGGTCGTGGGCCGCGGCCAGGTTGCCGGCGGCGACCTCCGCGAGCCCGGTGATGAGATCGGCATAGACGATCCCCAGGACCGAGCCCGCCCGCTCATGGCAGTCGCGGGCCCTGATGCAGGCGAGGCGGGTCTCTTCCAGCTTGCCAAGCGCCAGGCTGCTGTAGCCGAGCACGTTGCAGAGCGTGCCCTTGGCGAAGGCGTGGCTGTCGGGGATGCGCTCCAGCCAGCGCCGGGCGAGCCGGGCCGCCGTCGCCGAGCGGTCGACGGCGCTGGCGATGCCGGCCGTCAGCGTGAAGAGCTGGACCTGCAGCGACTCGCGCTCTTCCGCCGAGAGGCGGCCTTCGCGGTCCAGCGCGGCGATCGCGTTGCGCGCCGACCTCAGGATGTCGGCGGCCGGCCGCGGGTGGCTGATGTGCAGCATGATCCAGACCTGCGCGAGCTGCAGGCGCGGCCGCGCCGCGACGGCCTCGGGCGGCAGCCGGTTCAGCCACTGCCGGACCATGGTCACGTCGCCGCGGTGGATCAGCGGCATCGAGCAGCGCTCGACCAGCTCGGCGGCGAGGTCCGAGTCGCCCATGGCGAGCGCGTGCTGCACGGCGTCGCTGGCATGGCCGTTGTCGGCCAGCCAGGCCGCGGCGCGGCCGTGCAGGTCGGCGACCGCCTCGGGTGCCTGCTGCTCGAGCCGCGAGCGCAGGAGGTCGGCGAAGAGATGGTGGTAGCGGAACCAGGTTCGGCCTTCATCGAGCGGCACGAGAAAGAGGTTCTTGGCCTCGATCTCGGCCAGAAGCTCGGCCGCGTCGTCGCTGCCGGTGACCGCCTCGGCGAGCGGCACGGACAGCCTCTCGAGCACGGCGCTCTTGAGCAGGAAGTCGATCAGGCCCGGCGACTGGCTCTCCAGGACGTCGTGCAGCAGGAAGCCGGCGACGTCGCGATCGCTGCCGGAGAAGCGGCGGATGAAATCGTGGCGCTCCTGCCGGTTGCGCAGCGACACCGAGGCGAGCTGCAGGCCGGCGATCCAGCCCTCGGTGCGGCTCTGCAGGACCGCGAGATCGCTGGGCTCGAGGGCGAGACCCTGGGCGCCGTTCAGGAAGCGCTCGGACTCGTCGAGCGAGAAGCGCAGGCTCGCTTCGTCCAGCCACAGCAACTGGCCCTTGACCCTCAGGTTGGCCACCTTCAGCGGCACGCTCCCCCGGGTGGCCAGGACCAGCCGAATGGACGGCGGGGCATAGACCAGGAGCGCATCCAGGAAGTCGGCGACCTCCGGCGACGAGAGGTGGTGGCAGTCGTCCAGCATCAGCCAGAGCGGCTGCGTCCGCCGGCTGAGATCATTGACCAGGGCCGTCAGGGTGGAGCTGACCTGCGGCAGCGGACTCGAGCGCAGCAGCGCGTTGAGGCCGTCGCCCACGTCGGGGGCGGCCCGGGTGACGGCGGCGACGACGTACTCGAGGAAGCGGCCGATGTTGTCGTCCTGCTGGTCGAGCGACAGCCAGCCGACCGCCGAGCCCTGGTCGCGCAGCGACGCGGCCCATTGGCCGAGCAGGGTGGTCTTGCCGTAGCCCGCGGGCGTCGAGACCACGGCGATCCGCGCGCCACCCGCGGCATTGAGCTCCCGCAGCAGGCCCGGCCTCTCGATCAGGCCCGGCTTGAGCACGGGTGGGTGGAGCTTGGTCTCGATCAGCATGTGCCGGTCCGCACCCTGCAGGGTCCAGGCCGTATTGTTGGGAGCCCTCGTCGGCCGGTCAATGGCGTGGCCAGGGCCGCTCGGAGGAGCGGAAGCGGCCAGCCGGCGCCGGGCTGTCGGTGCCGGTCAGCCGCCGTCGAGGGCGCGGCGCACCTCCAGGTAGATCCGCTTCGAGTGCTGGATGTGGCCGACCACGAGGTCCTTCAGGGTCTGGCGGTCGCCGTCGCGGGCGGCCTCGATCATCGCCCAGTGCTCGCCGCGCAGAGTCTCGAGCAGCGGCGGGTCGACCATCGGGTAGAGCCGCATGGCGCGGGACAGGTAGGCGTAGTGGGCGATGGCGTCGGACAGATGGCGGTTGCCGCAGGCCGCGAAGAAGAGCGCGTGGAAGGCCTCGTTGGCGTCGTCGATGGCGCGGGGGTCGCGCCGCGCCACCGCCTCGTCGTGGCGGCGCTGGGTCGCCTCCAGGGCGGCCAGGCGCGTCTCCTCGAGCGGTAGCGGCATGCGCTCGGCGGCCTGGCGCTGCAGGGTCTCGCGGATCTCGGCGATCTCCTCGACCTCGCGGGCGCTGAAGTCGCGGACCGTGGCGCCGCGGTTGGGCACCCGCACGACGATGCCCATGCGCTCCAGATCGGTCAGGGCCTGGCGCACCGCGTGCCGCTTGGCGCGAAAGCGCTCCATCAGGGAGTCCTCGACCAGGCGCTCGCGCGGCCGGAGCCGGCCGAAGAGGATGTCGAACTCCAAGCTGCGGGTCAGCTCCTCGGCCGTGATCTCGGCCGTGTCCTGGGCCGTCTCCGCCGCCTGCTCCGGCACCTTGACGCTGCTGTCCATGGCCTCCCGCCGGCGCTGCGCAGGGCTCATCTCTGCCATAGCCTCAGGCCATGCTACAATCCTCGATTAGATTATCAATAATCTTATTGACCGTTGAGCCGACCCCTCCTAGCCTGCCGTCAAGGCCGATCCAACAGGCCACGACGCCGTCGACCGCCGCCGCGCTGGCGGCGGCCATCGCGGTGGCGACAAGAGGAATCGCAAGGGAGGACCCCATGAAACGCACGTTGCTCTCCGGCTTTCTGGCCGGCGTCGTCGGCCTGGCGGGCTTCGCCGGCCCGGCCGCCGCGCAGGACATCGAGCTGACGCTCTGGAGCCACTGGTCGGCCGAGGTGCCGAAGCGCTCCTTCGTCGAGGCGGCCATCGCCGACTTCGAGGCGGCCAACCCGACCATCAAGATCAAGCCGACCTGGTACGAGAAGAACGCGCTCTACGCGGCCCTCAAGACCGCGCTGCGCGCGGGCCAGGCGCCGGACATCTTCTACGCCGAGCCCGACCAGGTCGAATACATGGACAACGGCTTCCTGCTCGACCTCTCGCCGCTCAACTGGGCGGCCGTCGAGCCCTGGGCCAAAGAGGCCTGGACCTACCAGGGCAAGCCCTACGGCCTGCCGCTGGAGGCCTGGACGGTCGAGCTCTACTACAACAAGGACAAGCTGGCCGACCTCGGCGTCAAGCTGCCGGCCAACCTGCAGCTCTCGCCCGAGGGCTTCCTCGCGCTGATCGAGACGTCCAAGGCCGCGGGCGTGACGCCGATGTCGCTCGGCGTCGGCGACCGGCCCTTCCCGGGCGCCCACCTGTCCCACGAAGCGCTGCTCAAGAAGCTCGGCGTGGCGGACTACGGCAAGCTGCTCCAGGGCGAGATCCCCTGGAGCGACCCGCGCGTGGTCGAGACCCTGACCTGGGTCCGCAGCCTGGCCGACGCCGGCCTGCTGCCGAAGACCTTCACCACCATGAAGCTGACCGAAGCGCACATCTACTTCCACACCAAGCCCGGCGCCCTCATGTTCATCAACGGTAGCTGGTACACCTCGCGTGCCTTCAACGAGCCGGACAAGGGCGGCCAGCCGGACGGCTTCCCGCTCGGCATCATGCAGTTCCCGGCGGTGCCGGGCGCGGTCTGCAACGAATGCCGCACCATCGCCGTCGGCGGCAGCTACGTGGCCAATGCCGACAGCGAGCATCCGGAGGCGGTCTTGAAGTTCTTCGACGCCTTTCTCAACCCGGAGGTCGGCAACCGCTGGCTCGACAACGTCAAGGTGCAGACCGGCATCAAGGCCGATCCTTCGAAGATGACCGACGCCCGCGCGGCCGACTATTTCAGCATGATCGCCGCGACCAACGAGGGCTCGAAGTACTTCTTCGGCATCCCGATCCAGGTCATGAGCGGCAAGCCGAAAGAGGTCTTCACCCAGGTGATCAACAACGCCCTGCCGGCCGGCAACATCAGCGTCGAGGACGCGGTGAAGCAGCTCGACGCGGCCTATTGACCGAAGCCTGCAAGACTGGCGGCGGCGGACCTTCCTCCCGACCCGCCGCCGCCCTATTCTTCTCCGGTTGAAGCTCGGAAAGCGGTTTGTCTGTCATGGCTGCTGGCGGCGCGGCGCGGCCGCACGACGAGGGACTGAGGCGGCCCTGGGGCGCGATCACCGCCTTCCTCCTGCCGGCGCTCCTGGTCTATGCGGCGCTGACCGCCTACCCGGCCTTCCGCACGCTGTGGAACAGCTTTCACGAGGTCCTGCCGCGCCGCGAGACCTTCATCGGCCTGGCCAACTACGCCGAGCTGATCCAGGACGAGATCTTCTGGAAGGCGGTGCGCAACACCTTCATCTGGGCCTGCGCCTCGCCGCTGATCGAGGTGGCGGTCGCGACGCTGCTCGCCCTGGCGCTCTACGCCAAGGTGCCGGGCGCGCGCTTCTTCCGCATCGCCTGGTTCACGCCGGTGCTGATGTCCTACATCGTCGTCGGCATTCTCTGGGCCTGGATCTACAACTACGACTGGGGCCCGATCAACGTCGCCTTGCGGGCCGTCGGTCTCGGCGATTGGGCGCAGCCCTGGCTCGGCCAGCCGGACACGGCGCTGCCGGCGCTGATCTTCGTGACGAGCTGGATGTGGGTCGGCTTCAACATGGTGGTGATGCTCGCCGCCCTGCACTCGCTGCCGCGGGAGGTGATCGAGGCCGCCGAGCTCGACAACTGCGGCTGGGGCCAGAAGCTGGTCTTCATCATCCTGCCGATGGTGCGCGCCACGCTGCTCAACCTCGTGGTGCTCTCCTTCATCGGCAAGATGAAGATCTTCGACCTGGTCTGGATCACCACGAAGGGCAACCCGCTCTGGTCGACCGAGACGGTCTCGACCTACGTCTACAAGCGCGCCTTCGAGTGGACGACCTTCGACCTCGGCTATCCCTCGACCATCGCCGCGGTCTGGTTCGTCATCGTGCTGGCCGCCGTGCTCGGCCTGACCCACCTGTTCCGCTTGCGCGACAAGCTCGAGTACTGACGGGCGCGGCATGGACGTCTTGAAGAAATCCATCCTGCTGCTGCTGCTGAGCGGCTACACGCTCTTCGCCGCCGGGCCCTTCGTCTGGGCGGCCATGATGTCGCTGCGCACCACGACCGAGATCCACTACGACCACTTCGGCTTCCCCGACCCGATCCACTGGGAGAAGTACCCGGAAGCCTGGTTCAACTCGAACTACGCGATCTACTTCACCAACTCGACGCAGGTCGTGCTCGCGGCGGTGATCATCGTCACCCTGATCGGCGCCATGGCCGCGCACTGCCTGGCACGCTACAGGTTCAAGCTCAACCGCCTGGTCTATTTCGTGCTCTTCTCGACCATCATCTTCCCGCCGCAGATCACCATCATCTCCCTGTTCCAGATCCTCGTGCAGTACGGCCTCTACAACTCGAAGCTCGGCCTGACCCTGGTCTACGTGGCGATCCAGCTGCCGCTGACCGTCTACATCCTGGAGAGCTTCTTCGCGCGCATCCCCTCCGACCTCTTCGATGCCGCGCGCATGGACGGCTATTCCGACTGGCAGATCTTCTGGAAGGTCTCCCTGCCGATCGCCGTGCCGGCGGTGGCGACCACGGTGATCCTCAACTTCATCCTGCTCTGGAACGAGTTCCTCTTCGCGGTGGTGCTGATCACCGACGAGGTGAACCGCACGCTGCCGCTCGGGATCCAGCGCTTCATCGGCGACACCCAGGAGGACATCGGCATGATCGCGACCGGCCTGATGATCGCGATCATCCCGGTCATCGTGGTCTACGCCTTCTTCTCCGAGAAGCTGATCCAGGGCATGACCGCGGGCGCGGTCAAATGACGACGGCGGACAGCCCATGGCGACCGTGACCCTGCAGGACCTGACCAAGGTCTATGACCGCAGCGCGCCGCCGGCCGCCGACCGGGTCTCGCTGGATATCGGCGACGAGGAGCTCATGGTGCTGCTCGGCCCCTCGGGCTGCGGCAAGACCACGACCTTGCGCATGATCGCCGGCCTGGAGTCGATCACCTCGGGCAGCCTGTCGATCGACGAGCAGGTGATGAACCAGGTGCCGGCGAAGGACCGCGACATCGCCATGGTGTTCCAGTCCTACGCGCTCTACCCGCACATGACGGTCAAGGACAACCTGGCCTTCGGGTTGAGGCGGCGCGCCGTGCCGCGCGCCGAGATCGAGCGGCGGGTCAAGGAGATCGCCGAGACCCTTGAGCTCTCGCCGCTGCTCGGCCGCCGTCCCCATGCGCTCTCCGGCGGGCAGCGCCAGCGCGTCGCGCTCGGCCGCGCCATCGTGCGCGATCCCAAGGTGTTTCTGTTCGACGAGCCGCTGTCGAACCTCGACGCTGCCCTGCGGGTCTCGACGCGCGGCGAGATCGCGGCCCTGCATCGCCGGCTCGGCGCGACGATGATCTACGTCACCCACGACCAGGTCGAAGCCATGACCCTGGGCACGCGGATCTGCATCATGAGCGGCGGCCGGGTGATGCAGGTCGGCGCGCCCCTGGAGGTCTACCACGCGCCGGTCAACACCTTCGTCGCCGGCTTCCTCGGCAACCCGCCGATGAACCTGATCCCGGCCCGGGTCGCCGAGGGCGACGGCGGCCGTCGCCTGGCCGTCGCCGGCGAGAGCCTGGTGCTACCGCCCGCGCGCATGCCGGCCCTCGGGCCCGAGACGGCGCTGACCTTCGGCATCCGGCCGGAGCACGTCACCCTGCGCCGCGACGGGGCCGAGGCAGGCGCCTCGCTCGCGGCGGAGGTGCTGCAGACCGAGGCCCTTGGCGCCGAGACCATCGTCCTGGCGGCCTTGCGGGAGGATCGGGCGGCCAAGGTCATGGCGCGCGTCGCCGGCGACGCCGGCTTCAGGGTCGGCGAGAGCTGCCGGCTGCAGTTCGACCTGGCGGCCGCGCACGTCTTCGGTGCCGAGGGCGACGTGTTGAGGCCCCGGTAGGAGAGGGAAGGGGGAGAGGCGATGAGCGAGCAGGCCAAGCTGACCATCCGCCGGGAGTTCCCGCGGCCGTCGCCGGCGGAGATCGAGGCCTTCCGCGACAAGCCGACGGGCTGGGTCGCCGACGCCTGCGGGCGGCGCGGCGCGATCGACCATCGCATCCGGCCGATCACCGGGAACGCGCGCTTCCTCGGCAGCGCGCTCACCGTGCAGTCCCGGCCCGTCGACAACCTGGCGCCTTACGCCGCCCTCGCGTTCGCCAAGCCGGGCGACGTCCTGCTGGTCGCGACCGACGACTGCGAGACGGCGGCGGTGCTCGGCGACCTGCTGATCGGCATGGCGAGGAACGCCGGGATCGTCGCCGCGGTGACCGACGGCCTGGTGCGCGACGTCGAGGGCATCGACGCCCTGGGCATCCCGACCTTCGCGCGCGGCCTGACCCCCAATTCGCCCTTCAAGGACGGCCCGGGCTCGGTCGGCTTGCCGATCTCGCTCGGCGGTCTGCTGGTGCAGCCCGGCGACCTGGTGGTCGGCGACGCCGACGGGGTGGTGGTCGTGCCGCGCGGCGAGCTGGCGGCGGTGGCCGGGGCCCTGGACGGGATCGCGCGGAAGGAGGCGGCCATGGAGCAGGCCATCGCCGGCGGCGCGCGGTCGCCCGCCTGGCTGGAGGAGATCCTCGCCTCGGACCGCACCCGTTTTCTGGAGTAGGACGGGGCGGCGAGATGGTGCAGCGGCGGGTCAGGGTGCTCTATCTCAGCCATGCTGAAGAGGATCTCTACGCGCTGATTCGCGAGGCGGCGGGCGAGGACTTCGAGGTGCTGTTCCTGGAGGCCGACGACGATGCCGAGCGCTGCCGCAAGATCGCCGGCTGCGCGGCCGTGATCTGCGCGGCGACGCCGCTGCGCGCGCACCATCTGGAGGCCGCGCCCGGCCTGCGGGTGGTCCATCACCAGGGCGTCGGCTGGCAGGACACCACGGACTGGCAGGCGATCAAGGCGCGCGGCCTGCCCCTGGCGCTGACGCCGGACGGCACCACCAACGGCGTCGCCGAGCACACGATCCTGCTCATGCTGGCGGCGGCGAAGCGGCTGACTTTCGCCGACGCCGAGCTGCGGCGCGGCGCCTGGCACGTCAACGCCCTGCGCGGCGTCTCCCGCGAGCTCTTCGGCAAGACCGTCGGCTACATCGGCATGGGCCGCATCGCCCAGGCCGTGGCCGAGCGCCTGAAGGCCTTCGGCTGTAGCGGTCTCTATGTCGATCCCGACGTGGTGCTGTCGCCCGAGGTCGCGAGCCCGCTCGGCCTGCGCGCCGGCACCTTCGACGAGGTCCTGGCCGCCGCGGACGTCCTGACGATTCACGTGCCCCTGACCGAGACCACGCGCGGCCTGATCGGCCGCGAGGCCCTGTGCCGGCTCAAGCCCGGCGCGATCCTGGTCAACACCGCGCGCGGCGGCATCGTCGACGAGACGGCGCTGGCCGAGGCCCTGTGCGAGGGCCGCGTCCTGGCCGCCGGGATCGACGTCTTCGAGCGCGAGCCGCCGGCCGCCGACAATCCTCTCTTGGCCTTGCCGAACGTGGTGCTTTCGCCGCATATCTCGGCCGGCACCAGCGATGCGATGGCACAGAAGATGCAGGCGATCTTCGACAACTTCCGACGTTTCTTCGCGACCGGCGAGCTGGCTAACCGGGTGCACCTGCCGTGACGGCGGAACCGGTGGCGGACTGCCACGTCCATGTCTTCGACCCGGCGCGCTTTCCCTACCGCCAGGATGCCGCCTACATCCCCGGACCGCACGAGACCGCGACGGCCGGGCAGCTCATCGCGCTGCTCGACAGCCACGGCCTGTCGCATGCCCTGCTGGTGACGCCGACCGCCGGCTACGCCCCCGATAACCGGGCCGCCGAGGCGGCCGTGGCCGCCTATCCGGATCGGCTGAAGGCGATCGCGGTCGTCGAGCCCACGGTCTCCGAAGGCGAGATCGACCGGCTCGCGGCCGCGGGCGTCGTCGGCCTGCGCTTCGATCTGATCACCCACGGCCCGGACCTGGTGACCGGGGCGGGCCGGCGGCTGCTGTCGGTCCTGCGAGACCGCGATCTGGTCCTCGATATCCAGACCGAGGGGGCGCTGATCGACGAGTCGCTGGCGACACTCTTGAGCCGCGAGGCCGGCCGTATGGTCGTCGACCACATGGGCCGGCCGGATCCCGACGCCGGTCTCGATCAGCCGGGCTTCGCCGACCTGCTGCGGCTCGCCGAGCGAACGGAGCTCTACGCGAAGCTCTCCGGTCCCTTCCGCTTCTCGACCTCCGGCTATCCCTATCGGGATGCCGATCCCTTCGCCGCGGCCCTGCTCGAGCGGCTCGGGCCCGAGCGCTGCGTCTGGGGCTCGGACTGGCCTTACGTGCGCATGGCGCGGCGCGTCGACTACGCTCCCTGCCTCGCCGACCTGGCGCGCTGGGTCGGCGAGGCCGAGGACCGCCGCAAGGTCCTCTGGGAGACGCCGCGGCAACTCTTCGGCTTCGACGCGGCCCCATGAGTGGCCGGCAAAAGCGTCTCAGGGTCGGGCTGATCGGCGCCGGGATGGTCAGCGGCCACCACCTCTCGGCTTGGGCCGAGACCCGCGGCGCCGAGGTGGTGGCGATTGCCGATCCCGACCTCGAACGCGCCCGGGAGCGGGCCGAGGCCTTCGGTATCGCGGCGGTGCACGACAGCGCGGAGGCTCTGATCGCCGAGGCTCGGCCGGATGCGCTCGACATCGCCGCGCCGGTCGAGCGGCACGGCGATCTCTGCCGATTGGCCGCCGACCGGGGCCTGCACATCCTCTGCCAGAAGCCCCTCGCCGGCAGCTACGCCGAGGCCGTCGAGATCCTCGACGCCGTCGACGACCGGGTCCGCTTCATGGTCCACGAGAACTGGCGCTTCCGGCAGGGCTATCGCCAGATCAAGGCCTGGCTCGACGACGGCGAGATCGGCGCCGTCACCGCGGCGCGCCTGACGATGACCTCGTCGGGACTCCTGCCGCGGGCCGACGGCAGCCTGCCGGCCCTCGAGCGTCAGGCCTTTCTCGCCGACATGCCGCGGCTGCTGGTCTTCGAGGTGCTGATCCACCACATCGACGTGCTGAGCTGGCTGCTCGGTCCGCTAGCGCTGCGGGCGGCCGAGCTGTCCCATAGCTGCGATGCCGTCAGGGGCGAGGACAAGGCCGCGATCCGCTTCTCGGCGCCGGGCGGCCCGGACGTGCTTCTGGAAGGCGACCTGTCGCGCCCCGGCGCGCCGGAGCGGCTCTGCGACCATCTGGTCCTGACCGGCCAGGAGGGGCGCATCGTCTTGGACGACACCAGCCTGTCCCTGGAAGCGTCGCAGCGGCGAAGCAACGAGTGGACTCCGGAGGCGCTCTACGCCAGCGCCTTCGAGGGCGCCATCGGCCATTTCACGGCCGCCCTGTCGGCTGGCACGGCTTTCGAGACCGAGGCTCTGGCGAACGTCGAGGGCCTGCGGATGGTCGAGCGGATCTACGCGATGGCCGCCGGCTGAGCCTCGGCTCAGGTGACGCGCCCCATGGAGAAGCCGCGCGCCAGATGACGCCGCAAGGCCCAGGCCAAGGCCGCGCCCGGGATCAGCATCAGCACGCTGACGGCGGACGCGATGCCGATGTGCACGCTGCCCACGGGCGAGGCGACCACCTTCATGATCACGCCGATCGGTTTCGCGTCGACGGTGGTCAGGGCATTGGCCAGGATCAGCTCGACCCAGGAGAAGATGAAGCAGAAGAAGGCGGTGACGAAGAGGCCCGGGCGGATCTGCGGCAGCAGGATCCGGAAGAAGATCGCCGCCGGCGAGTGGCCGTCGATGGCGGCCGTCTCCTCCAGCTCGATGGGCACCGCCGAGACGAAGCCCTCCAGGATCCAGATGGAGACCGGCACCGTGAAGAGGCAGTGGGCCAGGGCCACGGCCAGGTGGGTGTCGATCAGGCCGGCGGCGGAGAACATCTGGACGACCGGGATCATGATGATGGCCGGCGGCATGAGTCGGAACAGCAGCGAGAAGAACAGGGCCTGCTCGCTGCCCAGGAAGCGAAAGCGGGCGAAGGCGTAGGCCGCCGGCAAGGCGACCAGCAAGGTGATGACCACGTTGAGCGCGACATAGGTCACCGCGTTGACGTAGCCCGCGACCCAGTCCGGGCTGCCGAACACGAAGGCGAAGTTCTCCAGCGATAAGGGCGAGGGCAGAAGCGAGAGAGCGCTCTTGCTGGCCTTGTTCGGCTGTAGGCTCAGGACCACCAGCCAGTAGAGCGGCACCAGGAGGAAGGCGCTGTAGAGCAGAACGCTCTTCGACACCCTGGGACGCGAAGCGCTGTTCTGGCTAGCCGCCATGACCCGCCCTCATGGCTTTGAAGAGCAGCCAGGCGATCGGCACGATCAGCAGCAGGTAGACGACCGAGATCGCGCCCGCCTCGCCGAGGTTGAACTCCTGGGTCGCGGTCTTGATCAGCTCCTGGGAGATGAAGGTGGTGGCGACATGCGGGCCGCCCCGGGTGATCATGAAGGGCTCGATGTAGATCATCAGGCTGTCGGCCAGCCGCAGCAGCCCGGCGACCAGCAGGACGTTGCGCAGCTTCGGCAGCTCGATGTGGCGGAACACGGCCCAGCCGCTGGCGCCGTCGATCTTGGCGGCGTGGAAGTAGGCCGGCGGGATCGACAGGTAGCCGGCGTAGCAGAGCACCACCACCAGGCTGGTCCAGTGCCAGAGGTCCATGGCGAGGATGGTGACCCAGGCCCAGAGCACGCTGTTCAGGTCGACCGTCACCTGGAAGACCGAGAGCAGGCCGCCGAGCAAGCCGACCTCGGCGTCCATCATGTGCCGCCAGAGGAAGCCGACCACGATCCAGGGCGCCAGCAGGGGCAGGCCGAGGATGGCGATGAAGAGCTCCGGCCGGCCCTGCTTGTGGAACAGCTTGCGGGCGATGAAGAGGCCGAGGCCGAACTGCAGGACCAGCGTCAGGATCGAGAACAGCGCCGTCCGGCCCATGGTCTGCCAGAAGGCGCCGTCGTGGAGGATGGCGCTGTACCAGTCGAGGCCGGTCCAGAAGTAGCGGTCCCCCGAGAAGCTCTGCTGGAAGGAGTAGTTGATGGCGGTCATCAGGGGCGCGAAGCCGCCGACCGCCATGACCACGGCGGCCGGCAGGACCAGGGCCCAGGCGCCGTTCCACTGGCGTAGTCTCGCCGACACGAGGGTTCCTTCGACGGGAGCGCGAGGCGCGCAACGCCGGCGGAGGCTAACAAACTACAAATGTAGTATCAATAGGCCATGACCAGGCCGAAGGCCCGGACGCGGTCGGCCGGCCGGTTGAGCGCGAGGTTGACCAGGGTCTCCTGGTGCAGGGCGCGCACCGACCAGCTTCGCAGGTCGATCTCGACGCTCGAGGCCAATGCCGAGAGCAGGAGCAGCGCCGCCGCGCAGGAAACCGCGAGCGAGCGGCCGGCGCTCTCCGCCGGCGGCTCGACGATGGCCGCCACGCGGGCGAAGAAGCTGCGCTTTCTCAGGCGGGCGCCGCCGAGGAAGGCGGCGACCGGCGCCGACGCGCGCGGACCAGGTGAGGCGGCGCCGGCCAGGTCGAGCAAAGTGGCCAGGTAGGCCTCGGCATCGACCCCGGGGCGCGACAGCACCGCGCGGTCGCAGGCCTGCTCGCAGGCATGCGCGTGCCAATGGCGCCAGACCCGGAACAGCGGGTTCCAAGCGCAGAGCAGGGCGGCGGCCGCCGCGACCCAATTCCAAGCCGGGTCCGCGTGCCGCAGGTGCGTCAGCTCGTGGCGCAGGATCAGCCGTCTCGATTCTGCCGTCGTTCCGCTCGGCATGACGACGAGCGCGCCGGTCGGCGTGGCCAGGGCGAAGGGCGGGCTGCCGGCGGGAGCGTAGCGGATCTCCAGCTTGCCCAGACGGCGCCCCCGGGCCGACCGGGCGAGCGTTCGCCGCAGCAGGACGAGATCCCGGAACAGCCCGAGGCCCGCCAAGCCGGCCCCGGCCAGGACCAGGCCGGCGAAAGCCGTCGTTGCCATGTCGACTCTGTCGAGGGTGACGGCCAAGGCGACGCTGGTCAGCTCGACGCCGGTCAGCCGGCTGCCGGCGCAAATGCAGAGCGGAACCAGGAACGACGAGAGGAGGGCGAAACGCAGCAGGCCGACCCAGGTGCTGCCGCTCAAGGTCCTGCGCGATCGTGCCGAGACCAGGGCCAGCCCGCCGAGCGCGGCCGTGGCGACCGCCAGGCAGAGATTGATCGAGGCGACGAGCCCGAGCGCGCTCATTTCTTTGCCTTGTCGTCCAGGAGCGCGCGAAGCGTCGCCAGCTCGTCGTCGGTGAAGGACGTCGTCTCGATGAAGTGGGACACCAAGGCCGTCGGGCGGCCGTCGAAGAAGCGCGCGACCAGGTCGCGGAAGGTGGCCTTCCGGTAGTCCGACAGCGACTCGCTGGGCTCGAAGACGTAGGCCCGGCCGACCTTCCTGGCGGTTACCGCGCCCTTCTCCGCCATGCGGGTCAGGTAGGTGGCGACGGTCGTGTAGGCCAGCTTTCGCTCCTTGCCGAGCTCGCGCTGGATGTCGGCGACGCTGCCGGCGCCGAGGCGCCAGAGCGCCGCCATGACCTGCAGCTCGGCCTTGGAGAGGGCGTCGACCTTCATCGCGCGCGCCACGGCTTCCTTATACTATGTTTGTAGTAAAGCAGATCGCCGAGGCCGCCTCAAACCCCGCCTCACGCCGGCAGGTACTTGTCGCACCACTGCTCGGCGACCAGGCCGTCGGCGATCATCGCCTCGATCTCCTCTGCCGTGAGCCCGATCTCGCGCAGGATCTCGCGGCTGTGGGTACCGGGCTTGGGCATGGGGCCGGGCACGGCGATCGCGGCCTCGGTCGGGCGGATCGCGTTGGGCGCGACCAGGTCGACGAAGCGGCCGCTCGGGTGACGGTCGTGGCGGACGAAGGCGAAGGTCGGGCCGGCCAGGTCCGGCGGGCCCTCGCTCTCGCGGGTCAGGTGGGCGTCGCGCACGGCCTGCAGCTTGTTCAGCCGCTGGGCGCCGATGTCGGCGGCGCGGAGCCGGCGCTCCCAGTCCGCCACGGGACGCGCCGCGATCCGGGACTCGAGATGCGCTTCCAGCGTCGCGCCGGTCAGGCCGGCGACGCCCTGCAGACCCTCGACCCGGTCGAGATCGGCCAGCCGGTCGGCGCGCGCGGCCAGGAACAGCCAGCCGTCGGTCGCCTGGTAGGCGCGGTAGAGCGGTCCCCAGCCCTTGACCGCGCGGCCGCCGGGCTCGTCGGGCGGCGGGTTGCCGTCGAAGTCGAGCATGAAGGGCGCCTGGATGAGCTGGCCCGCCGCGCAGAGCGAGGCCCGGGCGACGTCGCCGCGGCCGGTGCGCGCGCGTTGCAGCAGCGCCGCGGCGATGGCCAGCACGCCGCAGAAGCCGCCGAGCACGTCGATGGTGCCGAAGTGGGCGTGCTCCTCGGGCGTGTCGAGCGCGCCGCCGAAGCGCGCCATGACGCCGGTCGAGGCCTGGGCCAGGTCGTCGTAGCCCGGGAAGTCGCTGCGGGGACCGCGGCGCGGCCCGCCGTAGCAGTCGAGCTGGCAGAGGATCAGGCGGGGATTGAGGTCGCGCAGACGCATCGGGTCGAGCCCGAGTCCGGCCCGCTGCGAGTCCATGGCGTTGACCGTCACCACGTCGGCCCAGCGCAGCAGGCGGTCCAGCGCGGCGCGGCCGCGCGCGGCCTTGAGGTCCATCAGCAGGCTGCGCTTGCCGCGTCCGGCCTGCATGCCGAAGACGATGGCGTTCCAGGGGTCCATGCTCGGCACGACGGGGTCGATCGAGATCACCTCGGCGCCGTAGCGCGCCAGGGTCGCGGCGACGGTCGGCCCGGCGATGACGTTGGTCAGGTCGAGCAGCTTGACTCCGTCCAGCCAGCCGCCGCCGCTCGGCCCGCTAGGCGCGGGGCGCTCGGCCGGCCCCGTCGCGACGTCGCCGGCCTGCAGGCGTCGCCGCGGTGCCTTGACCAGCGCGGCCTCGGCATCGCTTTGCAGCCAGGCGAGGTTGCCGAGCTGGCGCATGGAGCCGTGGTCCGGGTCTTCGACCTGGAGGATCAGGCCGGACTCGAGGGCATGGTCGGAGGCCAGCCACTCCCGCGTCGTGCGCTGGGCGGCGGCCGGCGCGCGCGCCTCGCCCAGCAGCCGCTCCCACTCGAAGGCCGGCTTGGCGCGGAAGGCCTCTTGCATCCCGGCCGCGACGCGGTCGGCCCAGGGGCGCGACAGCGGGTAGTTGGCCAGGGTGCAGTCGGCGCCCGCCGGCCAGTCGGCGACGTCGAGGTAGGGATCGTGGCGCGGCAGGCCCGCGGCGATGAGCTCGTCCAACAGCCCGAGGCCTTTCAGCACGCGCTCGGGATGGGCCGTGTGCGACGCGCTGACGACGTAGAGCTGCCGGCCGTCGGCGCAGGCGTAGTTGCGATAGAAGGGGTCGAGCAGCGGCTGCAGGTCGTCGTAGGTCACGTCCATCGCCTGGCCCGCGGCGCGCCGGCGCTCGATCTCCTTCTCGCGCTGCGACTTGTAGCGCTCGGGGTAACGCTCGACCCGCTGGGCGTTGTAGGCCAGGCCCTCCATCAGCGCCGCCGCCAGCGGCACCTCGATGGCGTCGCCGCGCCCGCTCTCGGCGCGCTTCGCCAGGGCCAGGGCGACCGCGCCGGCGCCGAGCACCGCGCCGTAGGCGGAGGCCAGGGGCAGGGGCGAGAAGCTCGGCTCGATGCCCATCAGCACGCGGTTGAGGCCCATGTCGCTGTACTGGCCGCAGGCCGCGGCGATGATCGCCTCCCAGGCCTGGAGGCCGGCCCGTTCGGGATCGCTCGAGGCGAAGCCGGGCAGCGACAGGACGACGAGCCCGGGATCGGCCGCGCGCAGCGCCGCCGCGCCGAGGCCGAGACGCGCCATGACGCCGGGCCGGAAGTTCTCGATCGCCACGTCGGCCGAACCGATCAGCCGCCGCGCCTCGGCCAGGCCGGCGTCGCTCTTCAGGTCGAGGGTGACGCAGGCCTTGCCGCGGTTCAGCATGGCGGCCGCGGGCGAGTCCCAGCGCGGCCCGCCCGGCGGGTCGATACGGATCACCTCGGCGCCGAGATCGCCCAGCATCATGGCGGCGGCGGGCCCCGCCACGTACTGGCCGAGGTCGATCACCCGGATGCCCTCGAGCGGCCGCAAGTCTCCCGGCTCCCCCTGCGCAGGTCAGACCGAGATCTAGACGCCGCCGCCGGGGAAGAGACCGTCGGGAATCGACCTCGCCGGATCGATTTGCGACCGCGGCCTAGCAGGCCGTGGGAAAACCCGGCGAGAGTAGCAAGGGTCATCCTTCGTCAGGCTCAGGATGAGGTTCAACAAGCGAAAATGCTCACCCTCACCCTGAGCCTGACGAAGGGCGAGGGTGGCCGCCGGCACGTCCTCCGCAGCCTGCTAGGCTTTGGGCGTCGCCGCCGCGCCGAACTCGCCGGCCATCGCGTCGGAGATCTTCTCGACGTACTCGGAGAACAGCAACTCCCCCTTCTCCGCGGTCGCGCTCATGGCGGAGGCCAGGACGCCGCTCGACGAGGATCTCTCCGGGTCGCTCGGGAAGACGTCATAGGTCGGGTAGTGCATCGGCGGATGGTTCGGGACCCGATCCATGCGCACCAGCTCGGGGTGCAGGTGCAGCAGGACCGAGGTGGTCATCACGCCGGCATGCTCCAGGGGCCAGCCCGGGAAGCCGTCGGGGAAGACCGCCTCCAGGGTCTCGTCCGAGGTGAACTCGAAGTAGCGCACCTTGACGATCTTCATGTCGTCGACGCCCTGCGCCTTGAGGTCGCGCAGCGCCAGGTCGATGCCCTCGATCAGGAACATTTCGTTCTCGTAGTGCGAGTCCATGACGATCATCTTCCGGACGCCATGGCGGGCGAACTCGCAGATGATGTCGCGCGCCAGGCGGATCAGGGTCTCGCCGTCCAGGCTCGTGGTGCCGGGAAAGTGGTTGCCGCCGCCGGTGCGCGGCTGGGACTTGTAGCCGTAGGAGATCGGCGGCGCGACGAGACCGCCGATCCGCTCGGCCACGGACTTCGAGATGGCCGTGGGGATCAGCGTATCGGTGGCGAGCGGCGTGTGGGGGCCGTGCTGCTCCAAGGAGCCGACCGGCAGGATGACCACCGGCTTCTGGTTGCGGACCTTGTCGTCGTAGTCGGTCCAGGTCATCTCGGCGATCATCACGCTCTCTGGCATGAGCTCTCCTCCCAGTGTCTCGGGTTGTCGCCTCGCTTCAGGTCAGAGGCGGAATTCCTCGCGCAGGGCGGCGGATATCGACTCGACGTATTCATCGAGCATGTACTTGCCCTTCTCGGCCGTCGCGGTCTTGCCGGACGACAGCGCCCCCGTGGCGGGGATGCGCTCGGGCTCGACGGGATAGACGTCGTAGGCCGGGAAGTCCGCCGGCGGATGCAGGGGAACCTTGTCGAACTGCACCAGCTCCGGGTGCAGGTGCAGCATGACCGAGCTCTCCATGACCCCGGCATGCTCCAGGTTCCAGCTCGGGAAGCCGTCCGGGAAGACCTTGCGCAGGGTCTCCTCGGAGGAGAACTCCCAGTAGCCCATGTGCATGATCCTGAGGTCGTGAACGCCCTGGGCCCGCAGCTCGCGCAGCGCTAGGTCGCAGGCCTCGATGGTGAACATCAGGTTCTCGGTATGGCCGACCACGACGGCCATCTGGCGCACGCCGTGGCGGGCGAACTCCTTGATGATGTCGCGGGTCATCAGGACCAGGGTCTCGCCGTCGAGGCTGGTGGTCCCGGGGAAGTGGTTGCCGCCGCCGGACTTGGGCTGCGACTTGTAGCCGTACTCTAGGGGCGGCGCGACCAGGACGCCGGTCTCCCGCGCCACCCGCTCGCAGACCGCGGTCGGGATCAGGGTGTCGCAGTTCATCGGCAGGTGCGGCCCGTGCTGCTCGAGGGCGCCGACCGGCAGGAGCACGGGCGTCTTGCCGTCTTCCACCCGCTTGCCGTAGTCGGTCCAGGTCATCTCGGAAATGAGAACGGAGTCGCTCATCTAGATCTCCCTTGTCTCGCGGTGCCGCGCCCCGGTCAGCCTTCCGGCAGAATGACGCTGTGCTCGGGCCGCCATGACGCGACCAGGCGCGTGCCGCGCGCCAAGTCCAGATCGTCGAGATTGTGCTGCTGGGTCTGGACGCGGAGCTCCGTCTCGCGGCCGATGTCGAGGTAGAGCGTGACCACCGCGCCGACGAACTCCTCGCCGATCAAGGTGCCCGGCAGGCTGTTGCCCTCGGCCGCGGCCTCGCGGCCGAGGACGACGCGATCGGCGCTGACCACCAGGGAGACGTCGCGGCCGACCTCCGGCGTATCGTCTGCCGGAGCCTTGGCGCGCAGGCACCCGAAGGCGGTCTCGACCTCGACCAGCCCGTCGCTCAGCGCCCGGACGCGGCCCGGCAGGATGTTGTTGGCGCCGACGAACTCCGCCACGAAGCGCGTCGCCGGTGTCCGATAGACCTCGCGCGGGCTGCCGATCTGCTGCACGCGGCCCTGGCTCATGATGACCACCCGGTCGGCCATGGCGAAGGCCTCGGACTGGTTGTGGGTGACGTAGCAGAAGGTGATGCCGAGCTGCTCCTGGAGCTGCTTGAGCTCCGACTGCATGTGCACCACCAGGTGGGCGTCGAGGGCGCTCATCGGCTCGTCGAGCAGCAGGATCTCCGGCTCGGTGACCAGCGCCCGGGCGAGCGCGACGCGCTGGCGCTCGCCGCCGGAAAGCTGGCTCACCTGGCGGTCCCGGTAGGCGGCGATGTGCAGGCGCTCCAGCCAGCCCATGGCCCGGCGCTCGCGCTCGGCCGCGCCCAGGCCGCGCATCTTCAGGCCGAACTCGACGTTCTTCAGCACGCTCATGAAGGGGAAGAGCGCCAGAGACTGCCAGACCATCGGCGTGTCGCGGTCCCAGGGCTTGACCTCGTTCATGCGCCGGCCGCGCAGCCGGATCTCGCCGTCGCTCGGCGTCTCGAGACCGGCCAGCATGCGCAGGGTGGTGGTCTTGCCGCAGCCGCTCGGCCCCATGATGGCGACGAACTCGCCGGCGTCGATGCGCAGGTCGATGCCGCGCACGGCCGGCACGTCGCCGTAGAGCTTGCTGACGCCGTCGAGGATGAGTAGCGGCTCGCCCACGCCCGATCTCCTAGCCCGCCTGGCGCCGCGGCTTGCGGACCATCAGCGCGATCTGGGCCAGCATCACCAGGGTCATGGAGATCATGAAGACGATGCTGCCGATGGCGTTGACCTTGGGGCTGACCTCCCGTTGCAGCAGCACCAGGATGCGCACCGGCAGGGTCTCGTTGAAGCCGGAGACGAACCAGGCGATGGCGTACTCGTCGAAGGACACGGCCATGGTCAGGAAGAGCGCCGAGAGGATCGCCGGAAAGGTGAAGGGCAGGATGACCTCGCGCAGGGTCCGCCACTGGCCGGCGCCGAGGTTCCAGGCGGCGGCCTCCAGGTCGGGGTCCATCTGCGACAGGCGCAGCCTGATCAGCGCCATGGCGAAGGGGATGCAATAGACGACGTGGCAGAACACGACCGTGTAGAGCTCGCCGGACAGGCCGACCTGGGCCAGGAACACCAGCATGGCGAGGCCCAGGATGATGACCGGGATGGTCGGCGGCAGCAGCGCCAGGGCGAGGTAGAGGTTCTTGCCGAAGAAGCGGTAGCGGTAGTCCGTGTAGGCCGTCGCGAAGCCGATGACCGTGGCGATGGTCGAGCTGCTGAGGGCGACGATGACGGTGTTGCGAAAGCCCTTGGCGACGTCCGGGTCGGCGAAGGCGGCGGCGTACCACTTGGTGCTGAAGCCGCCCCAGGGGATCGCCGCGTAGCGGTTGGCGTCGAAGGAGTAGACGAAGCTGGTCAGGATCGGCGCGAAGACCAGCAGCAGCACCAGGGCCACGTAGAACCGCAGCGCGAGCGTTATGGTCCGGTCGAGGATCATCGGCCGCGCTTCCCGCTGCCGTAGGCCAGGGTGAGCGCGGCGAAGGCGACGACCAGGAGCGTGAAGACCATGGTCAGCGCCACCACGGCGGCGCGCGGCCACTGCGAGCCGGATTTCACCGAATCGACCATCAGGATGCTCAGGGTCGGCGGCTTGCTGCCGCCCAGGAAGCTGGGGCTGACGAAGTCGCCGAAGGAGAGGATGAAGGCGAAGGTCGCCGCCAGGATGATGCCGATCTTGGCGGCCGGCACGATGATCACGAAGACCGTGCGCAGGCGCCCGCAGCGCAGGTTGTGCGCCGCTTCGATCAGGTTTCGGTCGACGTTCACCAGGCTGAAGTACTGCAGCAGGATGACGATCGGCAGGATCAGGGTCAGATAGCCGACCATGGTGGCGAAGAGGTTGCTCGTCATGTCGAAGGGGCCGAGGCCGATCCAGCCGAACAGGGTGTTGAGCACGCCGTTCTCGGTGAGGACGATCTTCCAGGAGTAGGAGCGCACCAGGTAGCTGGTGAAGTAGGGCGTCATCAGCATGAAGACGATGAGGCGCCTGACGTTGGGCGAGACCCGGAAGGCCAGGCCGAAGGCGCAGGGAAAGGCGATGGCGCTGGAGACGGCGGCGGCCAGGCTCGCGTAGAGCACGGTGCGCAGGTAGGTGTCCTGGAAATAGCCGGCCCCGTACATCTTGATCCAGTTGGCGAAGGTGAAGTCCGGGGTCAGCCGGAAGCTCTTCACCGACCAGAAGCTCATGACGACGAGGAAGGCCATGGCAGCGACGAAGAACAGGATCTGCCAGACCGGCATGGGCAGGCCATGCGCGAGGGCGAAGAGACTCGGGCGCCGCCGCCCTTGCGGCGCGCCGAGAGGTGACGATCTACCCTGAACGAAAGCCATCGCTATCGCCGCAAACAACCAGACCCCGCGGCACGGCCCGGCAATCAACCAGGCCGTGCCGCCGAGGAGCGCTACATGTTCTTAAACTCGGTCCAGGCTTCGTTCCAATCCTCGATGTCCTGCTGGGCCGGAATGTTGCGGATGTGGATCTTGCCTTCCTTGAACTCGTCCATGACGTTGCGCTTGTCGAAGCGATGCTCCAAGCGCTCGGCCGCCTCCGGCATGGTCTCGTTCAGCAGCTTCCAGCCCTCCTTGTTGGGTATCGAGGCCCAATAGGCGGACTTGGTGGCCTCGCGCACCTGGCCCTCGGGCGAGGTCAGGTACTGGATGAGCTTCACCGCCAGGTCCTTCTTCTGGCTGCTCGAGGGGATCGACAGGGACTCGGTCCACTGCAAGCCGCCTTCCTTGGGCACGACCGCCTTGATCGGCACGCCGTCGTTCTCCAGCAGCAGCGCCGCCCAGGCGCCGACGCCCGGCATGACCCAGGACTCCTCGTTGGTGAGCTGCGAGAAGACCGACGACCAGACGCCGATGCCGGACATCTGTCCGGACAGCGAGAAGAGCATCTTCTTCAGGTCTTCGAAGGTCTTGTCGTCGATGTCGTGGGGCGGCCGATTGCCCTGGTAGAGGCTCAGGCACATCATGTTCGGCAGGTACCAGTCGTACATGCCGACCCTGCCCTCGACCTTGGACTCCCACATCACCGCGTAGCTGTCGACTTCCTCGCGCGTCAGCTTCTCGGTGTTGTAGACCATGCCGAGAAAGCCGTAGTCGACCATGACCGAGTAGAGCTTGTCGTCGACCCAGTGCGACGGGAACTTCTGGAACTCCGGCCAGTAGTCGTCCAAGGGGTAGTCGCCCGGGTCGAGCTCGTCGATCAGACCGGCCTGCTGGAGCTGGTGGATGTACTCGGCGTCGCTGAGGACGACATCGAAGGTGCCCGGTGGCGAGGACTGCAGCAGCGCGATCATCTCCTCGCCGCCGGTGTACTCCTTGGCCTGCACCTTGTAGCCGGTCGCTTCCTCGAAGGGGCCGATCACGTCCTGTGCGCCGTGGCCCGGCCAGCTCAGCAGGTTGATCGTTTCCTGCGACTGGGCGTTGGACTTCCTGGGCAGCGTGAGACCGGCCGCCGCCACCCCGGCGAGCGCCGTCGTGCCCTCGATGAAGCGCCGGCGCGATATCCGACCGCGTTTGTCGCGCGTCTTTTGCATTGCGTTCCTCCATGTCAGCCGGCTGCCTGGCGCCCTGCGCCCGGCAGTCCAACGGCATCCTGGCATCACGTGATGCCGGGACAAATATGGGAGTTGCGATATTTAGTTCGATAGTGGCCGATATGAGCAGGTTCGCCCTCTACCGCCGGTTCCGGGCCTTTCGCGACGAAGAAGGCCGGGGAAAGGGGGTATTCAGACCAGCTCGACCGCCGAATCCGAGGCTGGCCGGCCCTACCCGCTCAGATAGTTAGTTTCAAATACTTCAAAGTGAATGACTTTTCATTCTCTTTCTGCAAACTAATGTCCATCGGCCTCGGCGCTTGGAGGATGCCTCATGTTCCAGTTCGCGGACAAAGACCATCGGCTGCTGAAGATCTTCATGACGGTGGTCGACTGCGGCGGCTACACCGCCGCCCAGGCCGAGCTCAACATCGGCGCCTCGACCATCAGCAGCCACATGACCAACCTCGAGCAGCGCCTCGGCACCAAGCTCTGCCAGCGCGGCCGGATCGGCTTCCAGCTCACCGACAAGGGCGAGTTCGTCTACGAGTCGGCCAAGCGCCTCTTCGCGGCCGTCGACGATTTCAGCAGCGACATGGCCAGCGTGCGCGGCCAACTGACCGGCGCGCTCAACCTGGGGCTGCTCGACTCCAGCATCACCAACCCGCTGTCGCCGACCCACGACGCCATTCATCGCTTCAACCAGCGCGACAACGACGTCCGCGTGACCGTGCGCGTCGACGAGCTGCAGGCCATGGAGCGGCTGCTGCTCGAAGGCCAGCTCCACCTGGTCATCGGCTGCTTCCCGCGGAAGATCAGCGGCTTGAACTACGAGTACATCTACTCGGAGCGGCAGGAGCTCTATTGCGGCCGCCTGCACCCGCTGTTCCAGCAGCCGCCCGACGCCATCAGCGTGCAGGAGCTGTCCCAGCACCGGGTGGTGTCGCGCAGCATCTGGATGCAGACCGAGCTGGCACGGCTCATGACGGAGGCGGCCGACGCCACCGTCAACGACGTCTCCGCGAAGGCGGCCTTGATCCGCACCGGCTCCTACATCGGCTTCCTGCCGAAGCACTTCGGCGACGTCTGGGTCGCCAGCGGCGAGCTCAAGTCGATCCTGCCGCAGGTCCTTGGCTGGAGCGCCGCCTACTATGTCGCCACGCGCAAGGGCGTCGCCCGGACCCTGGTGATGAGTACCTTCCTGGAGGACTTCCGGCTGGCCTCCGATCCGCTGCAGTATCACCAGGAGATCTGACCCGATAGCCCGGCCCGGGGTTCGAACCGGGGCCTGCTACGAGGCCTCGAACATCTGGTTGATCCGCTCCAGCTCGTCGGTGCCGATGTTCTGCGGCTGACCGGCCAGGATGCCGACCACGTTGCGGAAGGTCTTGGAGATGTGCATGCCCTTGCCGTCGATGGTGAACTCGCGGATCACCTTCTCGTGGTAGGAGCCGCGCATCTTCAGGACCGTCAGGCCGCGCCTGATCTCGCCGAACATCTCGACGTAACGCATCAGGATGATGGTGTCCGTGATGGTCGAGATGTGGGCCTCGGTGATCGTCGTGCCGCCGGTCAGCGAGGGTGTCGTCGAGGTGCAGAGCCCGGCGATCTCGCGCTCCTTCATGGTCGCGGTCAGGCCCAGGACGAACTCGCGGTAGCCCTTCAGGGAGGCGACGCGCTCCAGCGCCGAGAGCGAGTCGACCGCCACCCTTTGCGGCCCGAACTCGTCCATGGCCGACTTCATGCGCACCAGGTGGTCCTCGACGCCCATGATCTCCGGATAGCAGGCATGGACGCGCAACAGGCCTTCGCGCTCCATGCCTTCGAGATCGACGCCCCAGCCGATGGCGTTGCGGAAAAGCTGGCCCCGGCTCTCCTCGAAGGCGAAGAGCATGCAGCGCTCGCCGTTCTGGACGCCGCCTTCGAGGAACTCGGTCACCATCAAGGTCTTGCCGGCACCGGTGGCGCCCGACACCAGGATCACGGAATCCCGGAAGAAGCCGCCGCCGCACATCTCGTCGAGCTCCTCGACGCCGGAGGGAATGCGCTGGTCGGACGAGGACTGCGTCAGCTCGATGGCCGAGAGCGGGATGACCTCGACGCCGACCTCCGGCACGATGGTGAAGGGGTACTCGCCCTTGCCGTGTCCGGCGCCGCGGAACTTGAGAATCTCCAGGGTCCGACGGCGCTTCTCGTCCTCCAGGGTGTTGCGCAGCACGATAACGCTGTCGGAGACGAACTCCTCGACGCCGTAGCGGGCGATGTCGCCGAAGTCGTCCGTGCGCTCGGCGGTCATCAGCGTCGTCACGCCGAGCTGCTTGAGGATGTGCGAGATGCGCAGCAGCTCGGAGCGCACCACATGGGCGTCCGGCAACTGGCCGAAGATCGGACCGATCGAGTCGATGGCGACACGGGTCGCGCCGACGGAGTTGACGGCATGCTCGATGCGGGCGATCAGGGCGCCGAGATCGTAGGATCCCGAAACCAGAGTCTCCGCGCCGAAGACCGGTGAGGCGTCGACGAAGGCGAGCATCTTGTCGGCCTCGAAGGCGGCGACGTCCCACCCGAAGCTGGCCAGGTTCTTCCTGATCTCCGCGGGCGTTTCCTCGAAGGTCACGAAGACCCCCTTTTCGCCGAACTTGCGGACGCCTTCGACGAGAAACTGGCCGGCGATGATGGTCTTTGCGCTGCCCGAGGTCCCCGAGAGCAGGGTCGTTCGACCACGCGGCAGGCCCCCCTGAGCGACGTGGTCGAAGCCGGTGATTCCGGTGGGGTGTTTTTGGACGACTTCCATTGCTGACTTTCCGCCTCTTGCGCTATTTCGCGGGCTTCTTGAAGTGGAGCAGGTCCAGCCCGATCAGGACCCGCTCGACGTCGGTGAGATCGCCGATGATTCGCCGGATCGGCGGCGGCAGCTCCTTCACGACCGTCGGCGTGGCGAGGATCTTCTCGTCCTCGGCCAGTTGCGGGTTCTCGAGCACATCGATCACGACGAGCTCGAACTCTCCGCCCAGCTCCTCTTCGCAAATGGTGCGAAGCACCTTGATTGCGCGTTCGGAGCGCGGCGTTTGTCCGGTTACGTAGAGCCGAAGGGTCTTGCCCGACGGGCCTTGTTCTTCGATAGGGTTCAAGGTTCTAAACCTCCTTGGCCGGGCCCCAGGCGACCGCCGGCCCGACGAAAGCTCTGTAATAGAGAGCCAGATAGCCCATCGTCTCGATCAGCAGGAGCTGAGATTCCATGCCGATTGCGTCGCGCTTGGCGGGATGGGCGTTCTTCATGGCCAATCGATGAGCGGCGACGTAAATCTCGGTCAGGTCCCGAGGTGAAGCGCGCAAGGAGCCCATGCGCTGGGCGAAGGCGCGGACACGGCTTTCCAGGCTCGGCGCTTCGCCGTGCATGCGCCGTTCCAACGCACCGTCGATAAAGGAGATGTAGTCCTCGACCAGCAGGTCGAAGACGCCCTGATCGGTTTCGCGTATCGACCGCACGCCGAAGCTCTCAGCGGTCGCGCGCGTCCGCCGCTCGAGGGAGAAGCGCTCGAGACTCTGAAGCTCCCGTTCGCGCTCTGCCTCTCGTCGTGCGTCGCTGAGATTCGCGTTCAGCCGGTGGCGCTCGATCGAGTACTCGATGGCGCGCCGAAGCAAGGGGGACGTGAGCTGCCCCTTTGTCAGGTAGTCCTGAGCGCCGGCTCTGATCAGCTCGATGGCCTGGTCGTCCGACATGTCGCCCGTCAGCACGACTACCGGGATGCTCGGCGCGAGGGCGACGACTTCGTTCAAGGTCGCGATGCCGTTCGAATCCGGCAAGCCCAAGTCCAGGAGCACGACATCGAAAGTCTGATTGGAAAGCAACGTCGAAGCAGCTTCCAGTTCGGCGACGTCCTCCATCGCGTAGGCGTTGAACTGCGCGCCTATCAGGATGTCTTGCAGCAAGCGGACATCGCCCGGGTTGTCTTCTACCAGGAGGATCTTGCGCAGCGAGCCGCTCATCTGTCCTCGAGTCCGGTCAATTCAGTCGATCCATGAACCGTCCCGTCCAACGGGTCCGCCGCTCGCATCGCTCTCTGCATCATGAGCTCGGCAGTCGAACGATGGAGAACCAGAACACGTCGATCGCCTCGATGGCCTTCTTGAAGCCTTCCATGTCGATGGGTTTCTTGATGTAGCAGTTGGCATGGGTGTCGTAGCTGCGGACGATGTCTTCCTCGGCCTGCGAGCTGGTCATGACCACCACGGGAATGCTCCTCAAGCTCTCATCGGCCTTGATGGTCTCGAGCACCTCATGGCCGTCCATTCCCGGAAGGCCGAGGTCGAGCAGAATGAGATGAGGTGTCCGGGCGCTTTCGTAGCCTTCTCGGCGTTGTAGATGGGCGATCGCGCTTTCGCCGTCGCCGACGACGGTCAAGGTGTTGCTGATCTTGCAGCGATCCAGTGCGCGCCTGGTCAAGGCCACATCCCCCGGATTGGCGTCGACGAGCAGGATCTCGATGGGCCTGGGCTCACCCGGGTCCATGTCGATCTTCCTCAAGCGGTCCGGCGGGAATGGTGAAATGAAACCGGCTGCCGCGACCGGGCTCCGACTCGACCCAGATCCGGCCTTCATGCTGTTCGACGACCTTCTTGCAGATCGCGAGTCCGATCCCGGTGCCGTCGTAGTCACCTCTGGCATGCAGCCTCTTGAACAGCCCGAAGATTCGCTCGAAGTGCTTGGGGTCGATGCCGATCCCATTGTCGGCGACGGTCACCTGCCATCCGCCCTCGCGGGGGGCGGCGGATATGGAGATGACGGCCGGCGCTTCGCTCCTGTACTTCAGCGAGTTTCCGATCAGGTTTCGGAACAGCGACGTCAACTGGACCGGGTTGCCCGGTACCGTCGGAAGCTCTTCGCTCGATACGATCGCGGAAGCCTCTTCGATGCTCGTCTGAAGCTCGGCGACGGCGATGTTGACGATCGCGCCGAGGTCGACCTGTTCGGTTTCGCTCGGATCCCGGGTGATGCGAGAGAAAGTCAGGACGTCCTGCAGGAGCTGGCTCATCCGGACGGCGCCGTCGTGCGCGAAGTGGATGTACTCCTTGGCCTGGTCGTCGAGCTTCGAGGCATACTCCTCCTGCAGCAGGTTGGTGAAGCTCGAGACCATGCGCAGCGGCTCTTGCAGGTCGTGGGAGGCCAGGTAGGCGAACTGCTCCAGGTCGCGGTTCGAGCGCGCGAGCTCGTCGATCGTCTCCGCGAGCCGTTTCTCGGCCGCCTTGCGTGCGCTGATGTCGACGATGACGGTCAGGCTCCGTGTGTCGCCCGTCCTTTCGTCGCGTTCCTGAATGGCGGACAGCAGCGTATCGAAGGTCTCGCCGTCCTTCTTCACGAAGCGGTATTCGACGTCCGTGACGCTGCCTTCTCGAACCAGCCTCGGCTGGACCTCGTCGAGCGCTCTTCGCCGCGACTCTTCGTCGAGGAAATCGATGCTCTTCCGGCCGAGCACCTCCTCGCGCCGGTAGCCCATCTTGTCGAGCCAATACCGGCTGACCGAGACCAGACGCCCCGCCGAATCGATCGAATGGAGCATCACCGGCGAGTCGTCGTAGAGCCGGCGATAGCGATCGTCACTGTGCCGGAGCGCCCGATTGAGGCCCCTTTGCTTGTCTAGAACCAGGGCGATCATCAGCGTCGGCAGCGCCAGGGTCAGCAGGACGAAATTGAGCTCCTCGAACCTGTCGGCCTCCGAGAGACCGGGCATAAGCCCGATCGGCCCATAGCCCTGAACCGTGAGGATGGTCAGCAGCATCGCGGTCAAGGCCAGGGCGGCGGCGCTGCCTGCCGTGGCGAAGCGAACGGCGACCCACAAGAGGGCCGGGAGCAACGCGAGCAGCGAGTAGGTCTGTCCGCCCTGAAAGGCGAACCAGACGATGACGCAGAGAAAGGTCAGCGTCAGGACCGCCTCGAGGCGTCGCTCGATCAGGATCGAATCGTCGAACTGCCGCGCCAGGATATGCGCCCAGATCGCGAAGAACACCAAGATGCCGATGGCGTGGCCGCTCCACCAGGTCTTCCAGACCGCGACAAAGGAGGCGTCGACCGAGACATGCATGATCGCGGCGGCCATGGAGGCGCCGACCACGGGCGCCAGGACGCCCGCCAAGCCCAAGAGCCGCAAGAACACGCCGGGCTCCCTCAGGCTCGGCGCCTCGCCGAGGATGCGCAGGATCAAGCCGAGAGCGATGACGACTTCGACGAGGTTGGCGGCGGCGAGCAGAAGGCTCAGGCCCCAGCCGTCCCCATGGACCAGGTTCGCCGCGGTCACCGCCAGCGTGAAGACGACGAGGATCGCCAGGCGTTCCGGGGGGGTGCGATAGAGCAGCGCCGCGAGGGCGACGGCATTGGCCGGCCAGAGGGACGAGACGACCCCGGCATCGCGCGTCCATCCAACGCACAGCAAAGCGCCGAGAAAGCAGGCTATGAATATAAGTATAGCCCAAGTGATCTGTTCAGATAGCGAGAGGGCCCGGCCCGGCCCCGCCGACCCGGGAGAATATGCGCCGGAGAATAGGCCCTGCTCTCGTGCCTTGCGGTCCCGCAGGGGCGCCACACTACCTTTTGGCAGGGCTCCTATATCCATGGAAGGAATCTATACCCCTTGGTGGCGGAGTCGCCCTGTTCGGAATGACCCGACTTTCGTTGCGCGTTTCACCGGTGCTGGGGAATGGTCGCTTCCGGACTCGGCCCGCCCGCGGCCGGGCACGACGCGACTCTCTAACAATAGTCCATAAGAAAGTGATTCTCGGCCGAAGTAAATAGGATAAATTTCCTATCAATCCGCCGTCGTTTAACCTTTCGAAAAGGGATCGCGCCGACACTCGCCAGCCTAGAGCGTTTTCCGCTCACGCGGACTCACGGCACCGGGCCGCTCCCCCTCCCGGCCACCCAATAGGATACTGCCGTGGGTGGCCGGGAGGGGGAGCGGGCCGGTGCCGTCCGATCGCAAAACGCGCTAGCGGCCCTCGCGGTACCAGGCCAGCACCATGGTGCCGAGGGCCAGGGCCAGGAGCAGGATCGCCGGCAGCAGGGGCGCCTGGGCGACGCCGGTGACGACGTAGCCGCCCTTGGCCTCGACGCCGAGCCAGCCGCGGCCGTGGCGGTCGCGCCCGGGCTTGACCTTGCGCAGGCTCGGCAGCGCGTCGCCGGCGACGCGGGTGACGCCGCCGCCGCTCTCCTCGATCACCGGCTCGAGCAGCTCGGTCGTGGCGCGCAGGTCCGCCATCTCCAGCGGGTTCGGCGGGCCGGCGGCGGCCAGGGCGGTGCGCTCGCCGTCGCTGATGCGGTAGAGGCCGGCCTCCGCGACCGGCAGCCGCGCGACGGCGCGCCCCGCCGTGCCCTCCTCCAGGGTCACGGTCAGCCGCTCGCCCGAGGGCAGGGTGACCTCGATCTCCGGCAGGTCCGCTTCAAGAGAGCGGCGGACGATCTCCAGGGTGCCGGACTCGACCGTGGCCCGCAGGTCCTCCTCCTCCAGGTCCGGCTCCTTCATGAGCCAGTGGGCGATGCGGCGCAGCAGCTCGGCCTGCGGCCCGCCGCCCTCGAAGCCGCGCGCCCAGAGCCACATGTGGTCGCTGAGGAACTGCGCCACGCGGCCCTCGCCGTAGCGGCTCAGGATCAGCAGCGGCCGCGACTCGACGCCGCGCATCACCACCACGCCGTCGCGCGCCTCGGCGTCGACATGGCGGAACCAGCGGCCCCAGTCGGGATCCTCGCCCGCGCGGCTCGGCGCGCCGGGCAGCTCGGCGGTCACCGGGTGGCGCTCGCCCAGCTCGGTCACCGCCGGCCGGTAGCCGCGCTCGAAGATGTGCCCGGTCGGCTCGCCGGGCAGCACGCGGCCGAGCGGCGTGCGATAGAGCGACAGCGGCGTGGCGAAGGTCGGCCCGACCGCCTCGAGCAGCGCGCCGCCGTTCTCGACGTAGCGGGCGATGTTGTCGAGGTAGATGCTCGGCAGCACGCCGCGCCGGCGGTAGCGGTCGAAGATGATCAGGTCGAACTCGTGCAGCTTGACCTCGAAGAGCTCGCGGGTCGGGAAGGCGATCAGCGAAAGCTCGCGGATCGGCGTGCCGTCCTGCTTCTCCGGCGGCCGAAGAATAGTGAAGTGCACCAGGTCGACCGAGGGGTCGGACTTCAGGATGTTGCGCCAGGCCCGCTCGCCGGCATGGGGCTCGCCCGAGACCAGCAGCACGCGCAGCCGGTCGCGCACGCCCTGGACCATGACCGCGGCACGGTTGTTGGCCAGGCTCAGCTCCTGGCGGCCCGGCTCGACCTCCAGCTCGATGGGCGTGGCGCCCCGGTGGTTCAGCTCGAAGATCAGCTCGCGCTCGACGCCGACCGGCACGGTTATCTGCTCCGGCGCGCCGCCGTCCTGGCGAACCGTGACGACCGCGCTGCCGCCACTGGCGCCCGAAGAGGCGCCACGGGTAGCGCCGGAAGCGCCGCGCTCGGTCAGGTCGTCGACCCGGAAGCTCAGGGTCAGCTCGCGGCCGACGATGCCGAAGCTCGGCGCCTGGGTGATCTCCAGGCGGCGGTCGCCCTCGCGCTCCTGGCCGGTCAGCAGCAGATGGACCGGCGCTTCCAGGCCGATGCCGGCGAGGCTCTGGGGCACGTCGTGGACCTGGCCGTCGCTGACCATGAAGATCGCGCCGATGCGCTGGCGGGGCACGCTCGCCAGGGCCTCGCGCACGGCCGAGAAGAGCCGGGTGCCCTGACGGTCGACGCCGAAGGCGCCGCGGCCGGCCGGGATCACCCGGACCTCGGTGTCGGGCAGGCGCTCGAGGCCCAGCAGCAGGTGGCGCGTCGCCGCCTGGCTCTGGGTCTCGCGCGGCTCGATGGCCTGGCTCGGGCTCTCGTCGACCACCACCAGGGCGATGTCGCTGAGCGGCTCGCGCTCCTCGCGCACCACCGAGGGGTTGGCCAGGGCCAAGAGCATCAGCGCCGCCGCCAGGCCGCGCCAGAGCGCGCCGCGCGCCCGCCGCCAGAGCGCGAAGCCGAGCAGCAGGAGGGCGACAGCCGACAGCAGGCCGATCAGCGCCCAAGGCACCAGCGGCGACCAGAGAATGGAGAGCGCGCCGATCATTGGCCGAGCCGCTCGAGGATGAAGGGCACGTGGACCTGGTCGGCCTTGTAGTTGCCGGTCAGGGCATACATCACCAGGTTGACGCCGACCCGGTAGGCCATCTCGCGCTGCCGCTCACCGCCCGGCACCACGGCGAAGCGCGGCCGGCCGAGCTCGTCGACGGCCCAGGCCGAGGCCCAGTCGTTGGCGCCGACCATGACCGAGGAGACGCCGTCGTTGACGCGGCCTTCGGTGTCCGAGACCCAGAGCGTGCCGCCGGCGAAGCGGCCCGGGAACTCCTGCATCAGGTAGAAGGCCTTGGTCAGCACGTGGTCGGGCGACACGGGCACCAGGGGCGGGATCTCGATGCCCTCGGTCAGGCGCTGCAGGGCCGTCTCGGCGCGCCCGGCGCGGCCGAACAGGCGGGCGCCGCTGGAGGGGTCGCGCAGGTCGAAGAGGATCGTGCCGCCGTGCTCCAGGAAGTGGTTGACGGCGTCGCGGGCAACCGTGCTCAAGCTGCGCTGCTCGGCGGCGACCGGCCAGTAGAGCAGCGGGAAGAAGCTGATCTCGTCGCGGCCCAGGGTGACGCCGATCGGCGGCGCGGGCTCGATCGAGGTGCGCCGCTGCAGCACCCGCGTCAGGCCCATCAGGCCCTCGCGGCTGGCCGCGTCGACGCTCGGCACGCCGGTCTCGACGTAGGCCAGGCGGGTCTCCAGCGTCGCCTGCAAGGCGAAGAGCTCGTCGCTGTCGCCGCTCTGGGCCTGGACCGGCTCGGCCAGCGCGACGACGGCCAGCGCGGCGAGGCCGGCCAGCGCCTTGTCGCCGCGGCCCTTGAGCAGGCCGCGCAGGGCGAGCGCGATCAGCATGTCGGCCAGGGCCAGCAGCAGGGCGGCGGTCAGCAGCCAGGCCTTGACGCTGCGCTCGCCGCTGGTCGCGTAGTCGAGCAGGCGCACGCCGCTCGGCACCGCCTCGATCGGCAGCAGCGCCGGCAGGCCGGGCGAGAGGTTGAGCGAGCGCCGCTCGCCCTCGCTGCCGTAGTAGCCCGGCGGGTGACGCGGGCCGACCCGGCTGGCGGCGAGATCCTCGTCGGCGACGGCCAGCACCGTCGGCGCCGGCGCGCCGAGCCGGCCGAAGCCGTCGAGGGTCTCGATCGGCGGCAGCTCGGCCGCCTCCGCGCCGCTGCTCGGCACGCCCTGGCTGAGGGCGATCAGCCGCCGCAGCATGTCGACGAAGAGACCGGAGAGCGCCAGGTTGCTCCATTCGGTGTTGGCCGTGGTGTGCACCAGCACGACCCAGCCGTCGCCGCGCCGCTCGGCGGTCACCAGCGGCGTGCCGTCGACCAGGCGCGCCCAGGTCTTGTCGCCCAGGTCGAGCGAGGGCTCGGCCAGCACCTGGCGCGAGACCGCGACGTCGGCGGGCACCGGCAGGCCGGCGAAGGGGCTGTCGGCGTCGAAGGGCGCGAGACGCGAGGGGCTGGCCCAGGTCAGCACGCCGCCGAGGATGCGGCCGCCGCCGCGCAGCCGCACCGGCAGCAGGGAGTCCATGGCCTCGCTCTCGGCCACCCGCGGGCCGGCGAAGCGCATCAGCAGGCCGCCGGCCTCGACCCAGCCGGCCAGCCGCTGCTCGGCTGCCTCGTCCAGGCCGCCGACGTCGGACAGCACCATGACCGCCAGGTCGCGCTCGACCAGCTCGGCGATCGGGCCCTGGTGCAGGACCGTGTAGGGCTCCAGGGCCCGCTCCAGGTAGTAGATCTCGCTGAGCAGCGGCTGCGCCTCCTCGCCGCCGCCGCCGGCGACCAGGCCGACCGGGCGCCGGCGCCAGCGCTCGTCGAGCAGCAGCACGCCGGCGGCCTGGTCCTGGCCCTCGATGGCCAGGCGGGCGATGCGGTTGCGCAGCTCGGCCGGCAGGGAAAGCCGGCCCGTGGTTTCGCTTTCCGCCGCCGCGAAGGTGATCTCGCTGCGCGCCACTAGCCGGCCGTCGTCGGCCACGGCCCGGACGAAGACCGTCTCCGGCGAGCCCGACAGCGGCCGGCGCAACTGCAGCTCGAGTCCGCCGGCGGCGATCTCGGGCGGCAGGATCAAGCGCGGCAGGCGGCCGGACTCGTCGCGCACCAGGTCCAGGCGTCCGAGGGCCTGCAGCCGCAGCGCCATCTCGCCGAGCGCCTCGTCCTCGAGGCCGTTGGACAGCCAGACGGCGTGACCCGAGCCCTCGACGTTCAAGCCCTCGAGCGCGGCCAGCGCCGCAGCGCGCTCGGCCGGCCAGGGCTTCGGCGTCAGCCCTTGCACCAGGCGCCGGGCGGCGCTCGGCGTCAGCAGGTCGGAGACCCCGGGCGTGGCGCCCACCGCCGTCGGCGCCGTGGTCACCACCACCACCGGCCGGTTCTCGCGCTCGGCCTCGGCCAGCAGCTCCTCGGCCAGCTCCTGGCGCGCCTGCCACTGGCCGGCGGCGGCCCAGTCGTCGTCGATCACCAGGATCAGGGGGCCGCTGCCGGTCAGCTTGGCGGTCGGGTTGATCAGCGGCTGGGACAGCCCGAGGATCAGCAGGGCGGCGACCGCCATGCGCAGGAGGATCAGCCAAAGCGGCGTCCGTGCCGGGGTCTCCTCCGGCGTCACCAGGCCGAGGATGAAGCGCAGCGCCGGGAAACGGATCGTGCGCGGGCTCGGCGGCGTCACCCGCAGCAGCCACCAGAGCAGCGGCAGGCCGAGCAGGGCCAGCAGCAGGTAGGGCTGGGCGAAGGCGATGGGGCCGAGCTGCAGCATGGCGCCTAGAGCTCCCGGCCTTGGGACAGCGCCGTGTAGAGCGTCATCAGGGCGGACTGCGGCGGCCGGTCGGTGCGGTGCCGGGAATAGGACCAGTCGACCGCCCGGGCGATGGTCGCCAGGCCGTCGCAGTGCTCGGCGAAGCGCTCACGGTAGGTCGCGCGCGCCGACTCGACCCGCGGCAGCAGCCAGCGCGAGTCGCTCTCCAGGTCCTCGAAGCGGACCCGGCCCTCGTAGGGCAGGTCCTCCTCGGCCGGGTCGAGCACCTGCAGCATATGGCCCTTGATGCCGCGGGCGGCGTAGTCCCGGACCACGCTGTCGAGCGGCTCCAGCGGCGTCAGCAGGTCGCCGATCAGCACGACATGGGCGTTGCGCGGCAAGGGCAGGCTCGGCGGCCCCTCGGCGTCGTTCCGGCTCTCCCGCTCGATCACCAGGGCGAGGCGCGACAGGCCGGCGCGGCCGGTGACCGGGCGCAGGCTGCTGCCGAGCAGGGCGACGTGCTCGCCGGCGCCGATCAGCAGCACCGACAAGGCCAGGCTCAGCAGGTCGGCGCGCTCGCGCTTGAGCGGCAGCGCGGCGCCGGAGCGCCAGTCCATCGAGCGCGAGAGGTCGCGCCAGATCCAGACCGACTGCGCCGCCTCCCACTCCAGCTCGCGCACGAAGACCCGGTCGGTCTTGGCCGACTGCCGCCAGTCGATGAGCTGCGGCGGGTCGCCGAACTCGTAGGAGCGGAACTGCCAGAAGGTCTCGCCCTGGCCGACCCGGCGCCGGCCGTGCACGCCCTGGGCGACCGTGGCCGCGACCCGGCGCGCCGCGACCAGCAGCGGCGGGAGATTGGCGGCCAGGTGCTCGGCGTTGTGCCGAAGGGAAGTGGCGGCCTCTGCCATGCGCGGGTGCCGGGCGTCCCGTTCAGCGGTAGGGGGCGATCAGGCGCTCGATGACGCCGTCGATGGTGGCGCCGTCGGCCCGGGCGGCGAAGTTCAGCGCCATACGGTGGCGCAGCACCGGCGAGGTCAGGGCCACCACGTCGTCGATCGAGGGCGACAGGCGGCCGTCGATCAGGGCGCGGGCGCGGACCGCCAGCATCAGGGCCTGGCTCGCCCGGGGCCCCGGGCCCCAGGCCACCTGCTCCGGCACCTCGGCCAACTCGCTGGAATCGGGCCGCCCGTTGCGCACCGCGCCGAGGATCGCCTCGAGCACCGATTCGCCCACGGGAATCCGCCGGACCAGGCGCTGGGCGGCCATCAGCGCCTCGGCGCCCATCACCGGCACGGCCTCGACCTGCTCGGCGCCGGTGGTGGCCAGCAGCATCTGGCGCTCGGCCTCGAGGTCGGGGTAGCCGACGTCGATCTCCATGATGAAGCGGTCGAGCTGGGCCTCGGGCAGCGGATAGGTGCCCTCCTGCTCCAGGGGGTTCTGGGTCGCCAGGACGTGGAAGGGCCGCGGCAGGTCGTGGCCGTGGCCGGCGACCGTCACCCGGCGCTCCTGCATGGCCTGCAGCAGGGCGGACTGCGTGCGCGGGCTGGCCCGGTTGATCTCGTCGGCCATCAGGAGCTGGCAGAACACCGGCCCCTCGATGAAGCGGAAGCTGCGCTTGCCGTCCTCGTGCTCCTCCAGGACCTCCGAACCGATGATGTCGGCCGGCATCAGGTCGGGCGTGCACTGGACGCGCTTGTCCTCGAGGCCGAAGACCGTGCCCAGGGTCTCGACCAGCCGGGTCTTGGCCAGGCCCGGCACGCCGATCAGCAAGGCGTGGCCGCCGCTCAGCAGGGTGATCAGGGTCTGGTCGATGACCCTTTCCTGGCCGTAGATGACCCGGCCGATGGACTGGCGAACCTCCTGGAGCTTGTCGCCCAGGGCCTCGATCTGCTCGGCCAGGCCGGCCTCGCCGTCTCCCTCCACCGAGGTGGGTATGATGCTCACGAAGCCTCTCTCCGCTATGCTATTCGGTTCGAGCGAGTGCGCCATGACCCGAGAAACGCCCAGACGCCAAGCCTCTATAGACAACATAGGGCCTTCGCCGCTCACTGGCGAGGGGGCGGGGTCGCGTGCGCAGCCCCTGCCGCGGGACTTCGACATGCGAATCGCTCGCGACGGCACCTGGCACTACCGCGGCTCGCCGATCAACCGGAAGCCCCTGGTGAAGCTCTTCTCCAGCGTGCTGCGGCGCGAGCCGGACGGCAGCTTCTGGCTGGTCACGCCGGTCGAGCGGGGCCGGATCGCCGTCGAGGACGCGCCCTTCACCGCCGTCGAGCTGGCGGCGAGCGGCCGGGGCCGCGCCCAGGTCCTCCGCTTCCGCACCAACATCGACGACTGGGTCGAGGCCGGCCCCGAGCACCCGATCAGGGTCGCCGAAGAGCCCGAAAAGGCCGAGCCGAGACCCTATATCATGGTCAGGGACGGCCTGGAGGCGCTGCTGCTGCGCCAGGTCTTCTATCAGGTGGTCGAGCTGGCCGAGCCGAGCGAGGATCGCGAGGAAGTGATAGGCGTATGGAGCAAGGGGCGCTTCTTTCCGCTGGGCCGATGGCGCTGAGCGAAAGCGAGATCGCCCGCCGCCTGGCCGCGCACGAGCCCGGCCGGCGCCACGCGCCGCGCGCCGCCCCGAGAGGCGGCGGGGCGGCCGAGGAGGCCTGGCCGCGCGGCGACCACGACCTCAACCCGGACTTCTACCGCCCCGAAAAGGCGCTCGTCGCCGCCGCCGTGCTGGTGCCGATCGTTTGGCGCAGCCCGCCGACCCTGCTGCTGACCCGGCGCACGGACCATCTGCACGACCATGCCGGGCAGATCGCCTTTCCCGGCGGCCGCATCGACCCGGGCGACAGCGACGCCACCGCCGCGGCCCTGCGCGAGACCCAAGAAGAGGTCGGCCTGCCGCCGCGGCACATCGACATCGTCGGCCGCCTGGACAGCTACGTGACCCGCACCGGCTTCGAGGTGACGCCGGTGGTCGGCCTGGTGACGCCGCCCTTCCCGGTCGAGCCGGACCAGTTCGAGGTGGCCGAGGTCTTCGAGGTGCCCCTGGGCTTCGTGCTCGATCCGACCAACCGCGAGATCCACAGCCTGATGTTCAAGGGCAAGGAACGCTACTTCTACGCCTACCCTTACGACGACTATTACATCTGGGGAGCCACCGCCGGCATGCTGTCGAACCTCAGCGAGATCCTGGGAGAGACCTCATGAAGAAGTTCTTCATGGTGATCCTGCCCTTGGTACTGCCGTTCCTGCTCTACGCGCTCTACGTGACCATGGCGCGCCGGCGGGCGCGTCTGGCCGGCGAGGGCAACCTGCCGCGCTGGCAGGACGCGCCCTGGCACTGGATCGTCGCCGCCAGCGTCCTGCTCCTGGTGGCCAGCCTGATCGTCTACCGCGACATGACCGTCTTCGAGGCCGGCACCGTCCTGGAGCCGACCCGCCTCGAGCGGCCGGAGAGCCCGCCGGGCCTGCCGGTCCAGTGACGGCCGAGGGAGCGGCCCATGGCAGCCGAGGCGCGCATCGCCCCCGAGGCCTGGATGACGGCGCCGGAGACCCGCGCCGTGATCGCCGCCTTGACTGCCGAGGGCGACGCGGTCCGCTTCGTCGGCGGCTGCCTGCGTGACGCCCTGGCGGGCCGGCCGGTCAAGGACATCGACCTGGCCACGCCGCTGCCGCCGGAGCGGGTCGTCGCGCTGCTGGAAGCCGCCGGCCTGAAAGCCGTGCCGACCGGCATCGCGCACGGCACGATCACCGCGCTCAGCGGCGGCCGGCCCTTCGAGATCACCACCCTGCGCCGCGACGTCGAGACCGACGGCCGCCGCGCCAAGGTCGCCTTCACCGACGACTGGCAGGCCGACGCCGCGCGCCGCGACTTCACCATCAATGCCCTGTCCTGCGACCCGGACGGCCGGCTCCACGACCCCTTCGGCGGCCGGGACGACCTGGCGGCCGGCCGGGTCCGCTTCGTCGGCGAGGCCCGCCAACGGATCGAGGAAGACCACCTGCGCCTGCTGCGCTTCTTCCGCTTCCAGGCCCACTACGGCCAGGGCCCGCTCGACCCGAAGGGCCTGGAGGCGGCGACGGCAGCGGCCCCCCTGCTCGCCAAGCTCTCCGCCGAGCGTATCCGCGCCGAGCTCCTCAAGCTGCTGGAAGCCCCGGACCCGACCGAGGTGGTCGCCGTCATGATCGAGCGCCGGATCCTGGCGGCCGTCCTGCCGGAGATCGCCGGCACGGCCGTCCTCGCCGCCCTGCTGCCCCTGGAGCCGGCGCCCGACGCCCTGTGCCGCCTGGCCGCCCTGCTGCCGCCCGACCCGACGCTGGCCAAGGACCTGACCGAGCGCCTGCGGCTCTCCAACGCGGTGGCGGCGCGGCTGGGGCTCCTGCTGGATGCGCCGACTGACGAAGCCTGGCGCGCGGCACCCTCCTTGCGCCGTCGGCTCTATAGGCTCGGCAAAGGCGCGGTCGCCGACCAGCTCCGGCTCGACGAGGCGCGCAGGCGCGCAGGCGACCAAGCATCGGACCGGCGCAACTTCGAGGCGGCTTGCGAAGTCATCGAGGCCTGGCAGCCGACCGCCTTCCCGCTCAAGGGGCGCGACGTCCTGGCGCTCGGCTTCGCCGACGGGCCGGGCGTGGGCCGCATGCTGAGCCTGGTCGAGGCCTGGTGGATCGCCGAGGACTTCGCGCCAAGCCGCAAGGATTGCCTGGCCAAGCTGAAGGATCTGGTCGCGGCCGAGGCCTAAGGTATCAAGGCCAGGTCGCCACCGGCGGCAGGGACATGAGGATCGCCTCGACGTTGCCGCCGGTCATCAGGCCGAACTTGGTGCCGCGGTCGTAGACCAGGTTGAACTCGGCGTAGCGGCCGCGGCGCATGAGCTGGTGGGCGCGCTGCTCCTCCGTCCAGGGCTCGGCCATGTGGGCGCGGACCAGCTTCGGGTAGACCTCGAGGAAGGCCAGGCCGACGTCGCGGGTGAAGGCGAAGTTGGCCTCCCAGTCGCCCTCTTCCAGGTTGTCGTAGAAGATGCCGCCGACGCCGCGCGCCTCGCCGCGGTGCTTGATGAAGAAGTAGTCGTCGCACCAGGCCTTGAAGCGCGGGTAGTAGTCCGGGTCGTGCCGGTCGCAGGCCGCCTTGAAGGCGGCGTGGAAGGCCACGGTGTCGGCCTCGTTCGGGAACATCGGATTCAGGTCGGAGCCGCCGCCGAACCAGGCCTTGCTGGTGACGATGTGGCGGGTGTTCATGTGCACCGCCGGCACCAGGGGCGATTGCATGTGGGCGACCAGGGAGATGCCGCTGGCCCAGAAGCGCGGGTCCTCGTCGGCGCCGGGGATCTGCTTGGCGAACTCCGGCGAGAAGCTGCCGTAGACCGTCGAGACGTTGACCCCGACCTTCTCGAAGACCCGGCCCTTCATGATCGCCATGACGCCGCCGCCGCCGTCCTCCTCGGGCCGCTCGGGCGCGGCCGGCCGGCGCCAGGCCTGGCGCAGGAAGCGCCCCGGCTCGAGGCCGGGAAAGCGCTCGGCGTTGGGGCCGGCGATCTCGTCCTCCAGCGCCTCGAAGGCCGCGCAGATGCGATCGCGCAGCTCCTCGAACCAGGCCCGGGCGCGGTACTTCTGTTCGTCGCTGGAAGAGGTCATGGACGCGGATCCTGTTCGCTGTCGGGGGGCGGGAAGGCATCGAGCTGGCGCAGGGCCTCGCCCAGCACCATGGCGGCGGCCTGCGCCACGTTGAGCGAGCGCAGGCCCGGGCGCAAGGGGATCGCCAGGCGGGCATCGGCTTCGGCGTGCAGCGACTCCGGCACGCCGGCCGACTCGCGGCCCAGAACCAAGCGGTCGCCGGCTTCGTATAAGAAGTCGAGGTAGGAGCGATCGCCGTGGCTGGTCAGCAGGATCATCCGGTCGCCCGGCGCCGTCGCGCGCCAGCCCGCCCGATAGGCCCGCCAGGAGCTGTGCCGGGCCATCGCGGCCAGCTCGAGGTAGTCCATGCCCGCCCGGCGCAGGCGCCGGTCGTCGAGCAGAAAGCCGCAGGGCTCGACCAGGTCGAGGGGCACGCCGAGGCAGGCCGCGAGGCGCAGAATCGCCCCGGCATTCTGTGGGATATCAGGCTCGTAGAGGACCAGTCGCATGACCCCCAGGATAGCCCCAATGAGGCGGCCTGAGGCTTTGCGTTCCGGCTGGAATTATTCTAAGTCTTTGCGCCGCAACATGGGGGTTTCGGCCTTCGGGCCGCGTCTTGAGCCCGCTCGGGCTCGCTTTGAGGGACAGAAAGCATGGCAGAGTCGACCGTCGAACGAACGCAGGACGACGAAGGCGAGGACAGGCGCGACTTCCTCTACCTGGCAGCCGGCGCCATGGCCGTCGTCGGGACCGGCGCTTTCGTCTGGCCACTCGTGGATTCCATGAACCCGGCCGCCGACGTCCTGGCGCTGGCCTCGATCGAGGTCGATCTCTCGGCGATCGAGGAGGGCCAGGCCATCACGGTGACCTGGCGCGGCAAGCCGGTCTTCATACGCCACCGCACGGCCGCCGAGATCGAAGAGGCGCGGGCCGTCCCGGTCGACGAGCTGAGCGATCCGGAAAGCGACGACGAGCGCGTGCAGCAGCCGGAATGGCTGGTCATGATCGGCATCTGCACGCACCTCGGCTGCATCCCCAAGGGCCAGAAGGCCGGCGAGATCAAGGGCGAGTACGGCGGCTGGTTCTGCCCCTGCCACGGCTCGCACTACGACACCTCCGGCCGGATCCGCAAAGGCCCGGCGCCATTGAACCTGCCGGTCCCGCCCTATGAGTTCCTAGAAGACACCACGATCAGGATCGGCTGAGGGATCGCCAAGAAATGAGCAACGGCTTCATGGAAAACTCGGTGGTGCGTTGGATCGAGCATCGCCTGCCGATCTTCTCCTTCATCGACCACTCGGTGGGCAGCGGCTATCCCGCCCCCCGCAACCTCAGCTACTGGTGGAACTTCGGCTCGCTGGCCGGCGTTGCGCTGGTGATCATGATCATCACCGGCATCATGCTGGCGATGCAGTACACGCCGCATGTCGACTACGCCTTCGACTCGGTCGAGCGGATCATGCGCGACGTCAATCACGGCTGGCTGCTCCGCTATCTGCACGCCAACGGCGCTTCCTTCTTCTTCATCGTGGTCTACATCCACATCTTCCGCGGCCTCTACTACGGCTCCTACAAGGCGCCGCGCGAGCTGCTCTGGATTCTGGGCGTGGTGATCCTGCTGCTCATGATGGCCACGGCCTTCATGGGCTACGTGCTGCCCTGGGGCCAGATGAGCTTCTGGGCCGCCACGGTCATCACCAACCTCTTCTCGGCCATCCCGCTGATCGGCGAGAGCATCGTGACCTGGCTGTGGGGCGGCTTCTCGGTCGACAACCCGACCCTCAACCGCTTCTACGCCCTGCACTACCTGCTGCCCTTCGTGATCTTCGCGGTGGTCTTCGTGCACATCTGGGCGCTGCACGTGCACGGCTCGAACAACCCGCTGGGCATCGACACCAAGGGCCCGCAGGACAAGATCCCCTTCCACCCCTACTACACGGTCAAGGACCTCTTCGGCCTCGGGGTGTTCCTGATCGTCCTCTCGGCCTTCGTGTTCTTCGCGCCGAACTACCTCGGGCATCCGGACAACTACATCCCGGCCAACCCGCTGAGCACGCCGCCGCACATCGTTCCGGAATGGTACTTCCTGCCCTTCTACGCGATCCTGCGCGCCGTCGACTTCGACTTCCTCTGGATCGTGCCGGCCAAGCTCGGCGGCGTGATCCTGATGTTCGGCTCGATCATGGTGCTCTTCATCCTGCCCTGGCTCGACCGCTCGCCGGTGCGCAGCGCGAAGTTCCGGCCGATCTACCGGCAGTTCTTCTACATCTTCGCCATCGACTGCGTGATCCTCGGCATCATGGGCGCCAAGTCCGCCGACGGTAACACCTTCGGGATGACCAACGTCTTCATCAGCCAGGTGGCGACGTTCTACTACTTCGCCCACTTCCTGGTGATCATCCCGCTGGTCAGTACCTTGGAGCGACCAAAACCCTTGCCGAGCTCGATAAGCGAACCGGTGCTCAAAGGCGGCGGCTCCATGGCCGGCGCCACCGCCAAGCCGATGGAGAAGGCCTGATGCCCAAGTCGAGCCGTTACGGGCGCAAAGCCCTGGCCGCCTCCCTCGTCATCGCCCTGAGCGGCGGTCTCGGCATGGCCCTTGAGTCGAGCCCGGCCGCCGCGGCCGGCGGCGGCTTCCCCTTCCCCGAGCAGTCCTGGTCCTTCGACGGCGTCTTCGGCACCTTCGACCGGGCCGCCCTGCAGCGCGGCTTCCAGGTCTACAACGAAGCCTGCTCGGCCTGTCACGGCCTCGAGTACGTCGCCTTCCGCAACCTGGCCGCACTCGGCTACAACGACGAGCAGATCAAGGCCTTCGCCGCCGAGAAGCTGATCGTCGACGGGCCGGACGACGAGGGCGAGATGTTCGAGCGCGAGGGCCGGCCGTCCGACCTCTTCCCCTCGCCCTTCCCCAACGCCCAGGCCGCCGCGGCCTCGAACAACGGCGCCGTGCCGCCCGATCTCTCCCTGATGGCCAAGGCGCGGGCCGGCGGGGCGGACTACATCTATGCGATCCTGATGGGGTACCAGGACTCGCTGCCCGAGAGCGTCCTGCAGGAGATCTTCGACCTGCGCACGGCGGAGAACGAGAAGAAGTACAAGGCCGCCCTCGAGGAGTACGAGGACAGGCTGGATGCCTACCAGGACAAGATCGAGGACGGCCAGACGGCGACCGAGCCGGTCAAGCCCGAGAAGCCGGAGCCGGTCACCAGCGTCGAGGACCTCGGGCTGCCGGACACGGCTCACTTCAATGCCTACTTCGCCGGCTTCGGCATCGCCATGGGGCAGCCGCTCTACGGCGACGACGTCGAGTTCGCCGACGGCACCGAGGCGACCATCGAGCAGCAGGCGCGCGACGTCGCTCACTTCCTGACCTGGGCCGCCGAGCCGACGATGGAGGAGCGCAAGCGCAGCGGGATCAAGGTGATCCTCTTCCTGATCGTGCTCACCGCCCTGTTCTACGCGGTCAAGCGCAAGGTCTGGGCCGACCTCCACTAGCGAGGCAAAGGGGCTGAAGGCCCATGCCTGAAGCGGCAAGCCCGCCGGTGATCGGCGTCATCGGCGGCAGCGGCGTCTACGACATCGAGGGCCTGGAGGGCGCCGAGTGGCGGCGCGTCGAGAGCCCCTTCGGCGAGCCCTCCGACGCGCTGCTGTTCGGCAGGCTGGAGGGCCAGCCGATGGTCTTCCTGCCGCGCCACGGCCGCGGCCACCGGATGCCGCCGAGCGAGCTGAACTTCCGCGCCAATATCGACGCCATGAAGCGCGCCGGCGTCACCGAGATCCTCTCGGTCAGCGCCGTCGGCTCGCTCAAGGAGGCGCTCGCGCCGGGCACCTTCGTCCTGGTCGACCAGTTCATCGACCGGACCTTCGCGCGGGTGAAGAGCTTCTTCGGCAGCGGCCTGGTCGCCCACGTCTCCATGGCCGAGCCGGTCTGCGGCCGGCTGGGCGACGCGCTAGAGGCGGCGGCCGGCGAGATCGGCATCGATTGCGTGCGCGGCGGCACCTACCTGGTGATGGAGGGGCCGCAGTTCTCCAGCAAGGCCGAGTCGGCGCTCTACCGGAGCTGGGGCTGCGACGTCATCGGCATGACCAACATGCCCGAGGCCAAGCTCGCCCGCGAGGCCGAGCTCTGCTACGCGACCGTCGCCATGGTCACCGACTACGACTGCTGGCACCCGCACCACGACGACGTCACGGTGGAGCAGATCATCGGCGTGCTGACCGCCAACGCCGACAAGGCGCGGGCCCTGATCAAGGCGACGGCCCCGAAGCTGGCGACGCGCGAGGCGCTCTGCGAGAAGGGCTGCCACGAAGCCCTGGGCACCGCGCTGATCACCGCGCCGGAGGCGCGCGATCCCGCCCTCGCCGCCAAGCTCGACGCCGTCGCGGGCCGCCTGCTCGGGGGCTGATCCCGGACTTGTGTCGGCTGCCGGCCTTGCTTAGGACAGGTCAGGCTGCAGCAGCGAGGGCAGCGCGGGATGCGGATAGACGGCAAGCCCTATCGGACGATCTGGCTGGCGGCGGACGGCGAGACGGTCGAGATCATCGACCAGACCCGCCTGCCCCACGACTTCGTGGTGCTGCGGCTCGAGACCCTCGAGCAGGCGGCCCACGCCATCCGCGCCATGCAGGTCCGCGGCGCGCCGCTGATCGGCGCCACCGCCGCCTACGGCCTGGCGCTGGCCATGCGCGCCGACCCGGGCGACGACAACCTGGCGGCGGCCGGCGCGGCCCTGCTCGAGACCCGGCCGACCGCGGTCAACCTGCGCTGGGCGGTCGAGAGCGTCAGCGCCGCCCTGCGCCCGCTGGCACCGGCGGCGCGGCCCGCCGAGGCCTATGCGCGGGCGGCGGCGATCTGCGACGAGGACGTCGAGATCTGCCGCGCCATCGGCGAGCATGGCAAAGGGCTCATCGAGCGGGTCCGGGCCGCCAAGGGCGATACGGGACCGGTCAACCTGCTGACCCACTGCAACGCCGGCTGGCTGGCGACGGTCGACTGGGGCACGGCCTTGGCGCCGATCTACATGGCCCACGACGCCGGCATCCCGGTGCACGTCTGGGTCGACGAGACCCGGCCGCGCAACCAGGGCGCCGGGCTCACCGCGTGGGAGCTGGCCCAGCACGGCGTGCCGCACACGGTCATCGCCGACAACGTCGGCGGCCACCTGATGCAGCACGGCGAGGTCGACCTCTGCATCACCGGCACCGACCGGACCACGGCGAGCGGCGACGTCTGCAACAAGATCGGCACCTACCTGAAGGCGCTGGCGGCGCACGACAACGGCGTGCCCTTCTACGTCGGCCTGCCGGGGCCGACCATCGACTGGCGGGTCGAGGACGGCCTGAGCGAGATCCCCATCGAGCAGCGCGACGGCCGCGAGCTGACCGAGGTCACCGGCCGCACGGCCGGCGGCGAGATCGCCACGGTGCGCATCACGCCGGAGGCCAGCCCGGCCGCCAACTACGCCTTCGACGTGACCCCGGCGCGGCTGGTGACGGCGCTGATCACCGAGCGCGGCGTCTGTCCGGCCTCCGCCGAGGGCCTGCTCGGGCTCTACCCGGAGCAGGCCGCGGCCGGCCGGGCCGCGGAGGGCTGAGATGCTGAGCCGCTGGGACGACGCCGAGGCCAGGCGCAGCGTCGAGCGCTATCACCAGCAGGGTGTCGCGGAAGACCTGGCGCTGCGGGTCTACACGACGCGGCTGCTGGGCGCCGATCCGGAACTGGTCCTGCACGGCGGCGGCAACACCTCGCTGAAGACCAGCCTGCCGGACGTCACCGGCGCGCCGGTCGAGGTGCTCTGCGTCAAGGGCAGCGGCTGGGACATGGCCAGCATCGAGCCGCCCGGCCTGCCCGCCGTGCGCCTCGAGCCGCTGCGCCGCCTGCGCGCCCTCGAGTCCCTGAGCGACGAGGCCATGGTCGACCAGCAGCGCGGCAACCTGCTCGACTCGCGGGCGCCCAACCCCTCGGTCGAGGCCCTGCTGCACGCCTTCCTGCCGCAGCGCTACATCGACCACAGCCACGCCAACGCGGTCCTGGCGCTGACCGACCAGCCCGACGGCGAGGCCCTCTGCGCCGAAGTCTACGACGGCCGGGCGGCGCTGGTGCCCTACATCATGCCGGGCTTCGCCCTGGCCAAGAAGGCGGCCGAGATCTACGAGGCCAACCCCGACTGCGAGGGCCTGATCCTGCTCAAGCACGGCATCTTCAGCTTCGGCGCGGATGCCCGCGAGGCCTACGAGCGGATGATCGCCCTGGTCGACCTGGCCGAGCAGCGGCTGGCCAGGGGCGCGCGCAAGCCGCTGGTGGCGGCGCAGCTCCCCGCCGCGCTCGCCGGCCCGGCCCAGGTGGCGCCGATCCTGCGCGGCCTGATCGCCAACGTGGTCGACGACCGGCAGGGCCGCTTCCAGCGCTTCATCCTGGCCTTCCGCGGCGGCGAGGCGGTGCGGCGCTACGTCGACGGCGCCGAGCTGGCCCGCTACAGCCAGCAGGGCACGGTGACGCCCGACCACGCCATCCGCACCAAGCCGAAGCCGCTGATCGTGCCGGCGCCCGAGGCCGACGGGCTGGACCGCTTCGCCGCCGCCGCGACGGACGCCGTGGCCGCCTACAAGGACGCCTACCAGGCCTACTTCGCCCGGCACGACGCGCGCCTCGGCGGCGGCCGGACCGCGCTCGACCCGGCGCCCCGGGTGATCCTGGTGCCGGGCCTCGGCCTGTTCGGCGCCGGCAAGTCGGCGGCCGAGGCCGCCATCGCCGCCGACCTCGCCGAGGCCAACGTCGCGGTGATCGGCGAGGCCGAGGCGATCGGCCGCTACGAGACGATCCCCGAGGCCGACCAGTTCGAGCTGGAGTACTGGTCGCTCGAGCAGGCCAAGCTCGGCAAGGCGGCCGAGAAGCCCCTGGCCCGCCACGTCGTGGCGGTGACCGGCGGCGCCAGCGGCATCGGCAAGGGCACGGCCGCCGCCTTCAAGGCCGCGGGCGCCGAGATCGCCCTGCTCGACCGCGACGCCGAGGCTCTTCAGGGCGCCGCCGAGTCGCTCGGCGCGCTGGCGGTGACCTGCGACCTGACCGACCGGGCCTCGGTGCGCCGGGCCTTCGAGGCCATCGCCGCGACCTACGGCGGCCTCGACGTCGTGGTCTCCAACGCCGGCGCCGCCTGGCAGGCGAAGATCGGCGAGGTCACGGACGAGGTCCTGCGCCAGTCCTTCGAGATCAACTTCTTCGCCCACCAATACGTCGCCCAGGCCGCCGTCGCCTGCATGCTCGAGCAGGGCACGGGCGGCGTGCTGCTGTTCAACGCCTCCAAGGTGACCATGAACCCCGGCCCGCGGCTCGGCCCCTACTACCTGCCCAAGGCGGCGACGGTCGCCCTGATGCGGCAGTACGCCCTGGAGTACGGCGAGGCCGGCATCCGCGCCAACGTGGTCAATGCCGACCGCGTGCGCACGCCCCTGCTCGACGAGACGCTGATCGCCGAGCGCGCCGCCGCCCGCGGCATCACCGTCGAGGACTACATGAGCGGCAACCTGCTGGGCCGCGAGGTGCTGGTCGAGGACGTCGCCGAGGCCTTCGTCGGCCTCGCCCTGTCGCGCAAGACCAGCGGCCAGATCTTCGCCGTCGACGGCGGCAACATCGCCGCCGCGCCGCGCTAGGGCCGCTCGTCCCCCACTCCCAAGTCATCTTCGTGCTTGACCCGCCTGCGGGCCATAGCCCTTCGGCGGGCGACGGCCCGAGGGTCCATTGGCCGGCCAGCACCAGCGTGCGACCCGAGGGATGGATGCTCGGGTCAAGCCCGAGCATGACCATGGTGGGATGGCCAACCTTTCTTCCGTAGTCACCCTCGGGCTTGACCCGAGGGTCCATTGGCCGGCCGGCACCAGCGTGCGAACGTTGAAACGGATGCTCGGGTCAAGCCCGAGCATGACTGTGTTGGCACTGCGAACCCCACCCCCTGGTCACCCTCGGGCTTGACCCGAGGGTCCATTTCGCCGCTGCACCGCTGTCTAAGAACGCCCTGGTCCTTGCGACCCGAGGGATGGATGCTCGGGTCAAGCCCGAGCATGACAGTGTTGGATGTGTAGGCAGGAACCGAAACTCACCCCGCCAGCTTGCAGGACTCCGGGTAGATCCGGATGCGCGGCACGCGGTCGTCGCGCAGGTCGGCTTGCAGGCGCTCCCAGTAGTCGGTGCTCAGCAGGTCGCCGTGGACCTCGCGGAACAGGCGGCGCAGGGAGCGGTCGTGGATGCGCAGGCCGGACTCGATCTCCTCGGGCAGGAAGACCACGCCCTCCTCGAAGAACCAGTCGGGGATGTCCTCCTCGCCCTCGACGCGGTCCTGGTTGGTGCGGATCTTGACGTCGGTGAAGACCTCGAGGGCGTCGTAGTCGAAGAGATAGACCTTGTGGAAATGGCTGACGCCGTAGTTCCGGCCGTCGAGGTCCTTGTTGAAGATGTTGGCGGCGGCGTTGTTCTTGATGCAGTGGCCGAGATTGATCACCGCCGCCTCGGCCTCGGCCCGCGAGGCGCTTTCCAGGAACAGCGGCAGGGGGCGCATCCGCGGCTGCACGATCAGGTGCTTGAAGATCAGGCTGCTGCCTTGCGCCGAGACGCTCTGCGCGGCCTCGGCCAGCAGCTCCTCGAGCAGCGCCGGCTCGAACCAGCCGCGCTCCAGGCGGATGGAGTTGTAGATGACGTTGTCCAGCATGCTGCCGGTGCGGTTGATCTCGTGCACCCGCCGGTACTTCTCCAGCACCGAGTCGAGGCCCTCGAAGCGGCCCCACTTGTAGTTCGCCGTCGGCTTGTCGCGGATGATCTTCAGGACGTAGGCCGAGGCGGGCGCCGAGAAGGCGATGGCGACCGAGCCGCGGAAGCCCGGCGCCGTGTCGAAGCGCGCACCGCCGCCTTCCAGCTCGCGCCGCAGCTCCTCCATGACCGCGACCTTGCCGACGTGGTTGAAGCCGATGGTCGTGTAGTGCAGGCCGAGCGCGCGGCCCGGCATGATGCTGTGCAGGAAGTCGGCCAGCTCGTGGTAGTGCGGGTCGGTGATGTGGAAGTTCGCCAGGGTCGAGCTGAAGATGTTGTGCACGTCCTGCGCACCGGTCAGCACGGCGTCGACGAAGACGCCGGACTCGTCGTTCTCCAGGGCCAGGACGAAGGGCATCAGGCTGCGCTCGCGCAGCACGATGCGGCCAACCAGGTAGGCGCCGCGGTTCCGGTAGAAGCCGGCCTCGACCATCTGGATCAGGCGGATCACCTCGGGGTCGTGGCCGTCGAAGCCGAGCGCGGCGTTGACCTGGCGGGCGACCCGCTCGGCGTCGCCCTCGAGGTCCCGGAAGGGCCGCGCGAAGCCGGGGCTCGCCAGGATCTCGGCGACGGTCTCCGGGCGCAGGCCGGCGCCGCCCGGATAGTCCCGGTGGATGTAGACCTTGACCGGCGAGGCGCGGCGCGCGGCGCGGCCGAAGAAGTAGTCCACCGGCTGCCACTCGTCGCGGAAGATCAGCCGCCGCGCCGCGTTGAGGAAGGCGATGGCCAGGTCCTCTTCGTAGCGGCCCTGCACCAGCGGCAGGTACTGCGCCTCGATGCCCTCCCAGAGGCCTTCGTCGTGGGCCAGCAGCGGATAGACCCGCAGGAGCTGTTCGGCCAGGGCGCGGACGCTCTCGCTGAAGATCGACAGGCGCCGCCGGCTGAGGCGGACCGAGAGCCCGGCATCGCGCGCCTCGAAGGCGGCCTTGGCCCGGTCCGGAATGCCCCGGGACTCGCTGTAGTAGAGGTCGAACTCCTGCAGGATGCAGCGGGCCGCGAGCGAGATCATCTCCTCGTCCCGCGTCGCCCGGACCATCAAGTCGACGTAGTCCAAGCGTTTGGGGTCCAAGCGTTTGGGGTCCAAGCGTTTGGGGTCCAAGCGTTTGGGGTCCAGGCGTCCGGGCGCGGCGCGGGTCGGCGTGTGCTTCGACATGGCCTGCAGATGTTATACCAGCCTGCGATGAGTGGAACTCATCACAGGCTGTACGGCGTTCAGACGCCACGCGGGCTTTCCTCGCTTCGCTGCGGACGCGCGGTCGCGCTTGCCAAAGCTC
>JANQLT010000051.1 GCA_028280455.1 Kiloniellales bacterium | reverse complement strand
TCTTGCGTTCGACATCGATTCCGCCCAGGCCCAGACCGCAATGGTGGCGGTTGATCGCAGTCCTGGCAACGGCAAATGGCGGAATTCGCGTTCAGATTGCCGTTTCCCTGGTCCCCCGTTGACCTGTGTCAATGCGCAGGAGGCCCAATCGTTCGGAATCGTGGGCAGGTAACAGCGGTAGATCCCATGTTGCAGTCCATAGCGGTTTTTCCCCTTTGCGGCCGGCGTGTCGCCGAATGCTACCCCCTGGCCCGCCTGGCCCTCCGGCATTGCGCCCCGGAGGCCTGGGAGTCCTATGCCCGGCGCCACATCGAGCTGCGCGGCGGCCCGGCGACCGGAATCCTGGTCGCGGAGGACCAGCAAGGCACCATCATGGGCCTGCTGGTGTACCAGATCGCGGAGCAGGCCCGCGTCGAAAGGACCTTTCAGGTCAAGACCTTGATCGCCGCCGGCCAGTTCTCCACCGGGCGCACCAAGGTGGCCAACTCGCTGGTCTCGGCCGAGGAAGAGGCGGCCACCGCGACCGGCTGCCGGCGCGCCGAAGTCTTCCCGCCGGTCGAGCGGGGCCCGCGGGAGACCGACTGGTGGATCGGCCTGCTGAAGACCCACGGCTACCAGCAGACCGGCCAGCTCCTGGCCAAGGTCCTGCCGGTCGCCACGACATTCCAAGGTTTAATCGGCGTTTAGCTCTGTGTCATTGCCAAGGCGTCCGCGCAACAGCCGGCAAATGTAAGGTTTTGTTGACCTTTCTCCACTAGCAACGAGAAGGTTAACAGTCTTGTTCGCGCGTGCGAGGTGGCACCCATGCAAGGTGCTGTGAAGGCCATCGTCGATGGCGCGGCGCCACCCAAGATCTCCCAGGCCGACTTTACCCTGGCGATCAAGCGCCACGCCAACTACCTCTCCGGCATTCGCGGCGGTCAGCGGCTCTGCCTGAGCTTCGCCGATGCCAGCGACCTCCGGGCCCGCGGCGCCGACCTGACCGACGCCGAGCTGGTCGCGACCCATCTCTCCAACACCGACCTCAGCGAATCCTGCCTGCGCAACGCCAACCTCTTCGGCTCCTACCTCAAGGGCACGGACCTGACGCGGGCCAACCTGTCGCGCGCCGACCTGCGCGGCGCCGCGCTCTCCGGCGCCTCGCTGGAGCGCGCCAACCTGACCGACGCCGACCTGCGCAACGGCTTCATCCTGATCCGCGACAAGGAAGGCAACCTGACGCCGATCAACGATGGCAGCTCGGAGATCGACGACGTCAACCTCTCCGGCGCCGACCTCAGCAACGCGCGCCTCGGGCGGATGGTCGGGCCGCGCACCGACCTCTCCAACGCGATCTTCCGCTACGCCAACCTGAAGGGCGCCGACCTGGCCCATTCCGACCTGCGCGGCGCGGTCTTCACCGGCGCCGACCTGACGGCGGCCAACCTGGAAGGCTGCATGCTGCAGGGGGCGATGCTGCGCGGCGCCGTCTTCAACAAGACTAACCTGACCGGGGCCGACCTGACGTCGGCCCACTTCCGAGAGCGCGACCTGGCCTTCGTCGACACCAGCAACGCCATCCTGCCGCGCACGCTCGACGACCTGGACATGCCCTTCCCGGAGATCCTGGCGCTGCACCAGCGCTGGCTGGAATCCCTGGGCCGCGACGGCGAGAAGGCCGACCTGACGCGCCTCGACCTGAAGCGGATGAGCTTCTCGGGCCTGAACCTCTCCGCGGCCGACCTCTCGGAGAGCAACCTCTTTCGCGCCCAGCTCAACAACAGCCGACTGTCGATGGTCGGCCTGAGCTGCGCGCTGGCGGTCGAGGCGGACTTCTCCAACTCCGACCTGCGCGGCGCCCGCCTGGAGCGGGCCAACCTGTCCGGTGCCCGGATGCGCTCGGTGCGCCTCTCGGAGATCAAGATGGTCGGCCACAGCGGCGAGCGGAGCATCGCCGCCTCGCTGCAGAACGCCCGCCTCGAGCGGGTCGACCTGCGCGACGCCGATCTACGCGATGCCCAGTTGGAGGGCGCCAAGCTGATGAGCGCCGACCTGCGCGGCGCCGACCTCCGACGCAGCCGCCTCTGCGGCGCCGACGTCAGCGACGCCGACCTGCGGGAGGCCAAGATCGAGGGCGCCGACACGACCGAGGTCCGGGGCCTGGAGCGCGCCCTGCGCGGCGATTCCCGCCGCGACGAGGACGAGGACTGACCCGTCGCCGTAACGCTTCCTTAAGGCGGTCTTCACGTCATCTTCACCAGCGGTACGGATAGTGGTCGCGCGGGTCAAAGCCAGGAGGGCTGATTCTCGTGACCGTAGTTCCATTTCCCTGTTCGCGCTTCTCCAAAGAGGACGTGTCGACCATCGCCGAGCTCTGCTGCCGGCTGATGCTGCTCGGCATGGCCGGGGGCTGGGCGCGGCATACATCGGACAGCGGCGCCGATATCCTGCGGATCCTCAATTGGGACGACGAGCTGCCGAAGTATACCTTCGACCGGGACCAGCGCGGCCTCTACCGCGTCTGGGGCCATCGCGGCCTGATCGCCCAGGGCCGGACCCTGGCCGATCTCTTCGATCACTGGGAGAGCAGCAGCCAGCGCGCCGGCCTGCCCGCCAACATGAATTTCTGCGGCGCCCTGCAGGACCAAGGACCGGTCCAGCCCGAGCCGGCCGCGAGCTGAGGGCTCAGCCCTTCGCGGTGGCCTGAGCGGCCGGCCGCTCCGCGGCTTCGGGCCCCGCCTCCGCCTCCAGAGACCATTCCGCCAGACCGAAGTCCGCGGCCTCGAAACGGGCCGCGAAGCCGTCGGGCGCGTGGCGCAGCACCCGGCATTTGAAGAGGCCGAGATCGGCGATGCGCACGATGATCTCCTTGTCGAGCGCCGGCCGGTCGTCCGCGCGGAAGGCGACGCCGCCCTGGCTGACGTCGAGGATGTCGCAGCGCCGCCAGTCGCGGCCGAACAGCACGGCCACCGCGTGATCGGGCCGGCTGCGCCGGTGCGCCCGCCGCTCAACACCGTCCCAGGGATTGGCAATCGCCGTCATCGACCTCCGCTCCGCCTCCGGCCGTCTATCACCAGGGGCGAAGACTAGGGGTCATTGGTTGCCAAAGCGTTCGTTGCCGGCCGGTCTTCCGCCGCACGCCAAGGCGCGGCACGGAACGGTGCCACGACCTGGCCGAGGAAGTCCCGCGGGATCGGCTCGCGCACGCCGATCACCGTCGGCGGCCGGCGCGGCGGATTGAACCAGGTGCCGAACAGCAGGTCGAAGATCACCAGGTTCTCGCCGTAGTTCTTGTTGCCCTCGCGCAGGTCCATCGAGTGGTGCCAGCGGTGCAGAACCGGCGTGTTGAAGAGGTAGTTGAGCGGCCCGAAGCGCATCTCGACATTGCAGTGGGTCAGCAGCCCGACGAAGGCGGTGATGGCGCTGAACCAGATGAGCACCTCCTTGGGCGCGCCGGCGAGCAGCAGCAAGGGCTGGCTCAGCAGGATGCTGACGGCGGTGTCGACCAGGTGAAAGCGCCCGGTGTTGAAGAACCAGAGCCGGGTCGCGCTGTGGTGGATGGCATGGAAGCGCCAGAGCAGCGGCCGTTCGTGGGCCAGCCGGTGGGCCCAGTAAAGCCCGAGCTCGCCGACCAGCAGGCCGAGCGCGACCTGGGCCCAGAAGGGCCAATGGGTCGGCCAGAGCCCGCCGCCCTGGTCGGCCGCCAGGATCTCGGCCAGCCCCATCGCCGTGCCGACCGCCAGGACGACTTGGACCACCGACTTCCCGAGCAGGCTATGCAAGAGGTCCGGCAGGACCTGACCGCAGTTCTCGAGCCAGGCCCGCTCGTGGGGCATGGCGCGCTCGAGCAGGAACAGGGCCGCCGCCAGCCCGAGATAGGCGCAGTTGAAGACGAGGTATCCCTGGCCGGCCTCGATGCCCCGCGCGGTCACCGCGATGCAGCAGGCCAGCAGCCCCGGCCAAAGCAGATAGCTGAGCAGCCTGCGCATGGCCGCGCGGTTCCTCTCCTAGCCGTCTCCGCCGCCAGTTCATACGACGCCGGGAGGGCCGGCAAGGGCGCCGCCGGCCGCTCGCGGTCAGTTGCGGCGCAGGCCCGGGTCGGCGTTGCGGATCGCCTCCAGGAAGCCGCTGTTGGCCTGGCCGTCGACCGGCAGGCCGGCATCGGCCTGGAAGGCGGCGATGGCGGCCTGGGTTAGCGGCCCGTAGCGGCCGTCGAGCGCGCCGGGATAGTAGCCGCGGCCGTGCAGCGCCGTCTGGATGTCGCGCACCAGGGGATCCGGGTCGACCAGGGTGCCGCGGGCATAGACCTTCGGCACGGCGAACTTCAGGTGATCCAGCAGCTCCTTGGTCGGCACGCCGTTGACCGGCAGGCCGGCGTCGCGCTGGTACTGGCGGATCGCGCCCTTGCTCTTCTTGCCGATCACGCCGTCGATCGGGCCGACGTGATAGCCGTGGGCCAGCAGCTCTTCCTGGATGCCGATCATGTAGGCGCGCCGCATCTGCGGCGGCATCTCGTCGACCCGGGTCTCGGCCCGGGCGGCGGGGCCCTCGCGCAGGGCGATCATCGCGGCCAGCACGGCGGTCATGGCAGCCCTTCGTGTGATGCTCGACGTCATGGTCACCTCTCGGCTATGCCCCGGTGCAACGCCTGTTAGGCGCGCTACGCGTGGTACGCGCGGCCGGCCGTCGGTGTTCCCATCCCTGGGCACTACGCGCGGGCGCGATCGATCAGATGCAGAAATGAGCCGCAAACCTTGCCCTGGCGCAAGCCCGCGGGACCGCGCCCCTCGCCCTTGGCGTCGCCGGCCTCGAACAGCGGGGCCACGGCACCGCCGGCCTCGGCGGCGACCTCCTCGGCATAGTGGAACTCGTGGCCGCGGAAGGCTGCGCCGGCCGCGCCCAGCGGCCCCGCATCGCCGAGGCGCATCCTGCGGTAGCCCAGGGACAGCCTCGGCGTGGCGAAGCTGGTCTCGACCGGCAGGAGACCGGCCATGACATGCCCCTCGCCCTCCGCGTCGATCAGCCGCTTGCCGAGGACCATGTAGCCGCCGCACTCGCCGAAGACCGCCGCGCCGCGCGCCGCCGCCGCCTGCAGCCCCTCCAGGAAGCCGCCGTTGCCGGCCAGCTTGCCCGCATGAAGCTCCGGATAGCCGCCGGGCAGGTAGACCGCGTTGCAATCGCCGGCCGGTGCCTCGTCGGCCAGCGGCGAGAACGGCGCCAGGGAGGCGCCCGCGCGGCGCCATCCCTCAAGCACGTGGGGATAGGCGAAGGCGAAGGCCTCGTCGTCCGCGACGGCGATGCGCTGGCCGAGCGGCAGCAGCGCCGGCTCGGCCGCCCCGGCGTCGACCGTGGTCGGGCGGGCCAGCGCGCGCAGGTCCTCGCAATCGATGTCGCGGGCCGCCGCCGCGGCCGCCGCCTCCAGGAAAGCCTCGAGCGCCGGGTGCTCGACCGCTTGCACCAGGCCGAGGTGCCGCTCGGGCAGCGCGAGCCCGGCGTCGCGCGTCAGATAGCCGAGGATCGGTAGGCCGAGGGGGGCGCAGGCAGCCTGCAGAGCGCTCTTGTGACGGCGACTGCCGACCCGGTTGAAGATCACCGCGGCCGGCGCGAGCGCCGGCTTGTAGTGTGCGAAGCCGTGCAGCAGAGCCGCCGCCGAGGCGGACATGCCGCGGGCGTCGACCACCAGGACGCTCGGCCAGCCGGTGAGCGCGGCCAGCTCCGCCGTCGAGCCGCCGCCGCCCCGCGCCCCGTCGAACAGGCCCATGACGCCCTCGACGACCACCAGGTCGGCGTCCTGGCCGGCCTCGACGATCAGGCCCATCAGGGTCTCCGGGCGCATGGCCCAGGAATCGAGGTTGAGACAGGGCCCGCCGCCGGCGGCCCGGTGGAAGGCCGGGTCGATGTAGTCCGGTCCGACCTTGGCCGAGGCGACGCGCAGGCCGGCGTTGCGGAAGTGGCGCAGCAGCGCCAGCGTGACCGTCGTCTTGCCGCTGCCCGAGCCCGGCGCGGCGACGATAAACCCGGGGCCGATCGGGGGCGCGATCCCGGGCCCCATGCGGGTCAGCCCGCCTGCCGGCCCTGCCGGCTATTCAAGGGATCGGCGGAGAGGCTGCGGCCCTCCGCCAGGGCGCCCAGCCAGTCGAGCCCGGCGCGCAGGCGCACGATCTCGCCGATCGCGACGATGGCCGGCGGCTCGATGCCGGCGGCGCGGACCTCGGCGGCACAGCGCCCGAGGCTTGTCTCCAGGACCTGCTGCGCCTCCGTGGTCGCCTTGCTGACCACCGCCACCGGCTCGTCGGCGGGCCGGCCGCCGGCGAGCAGCCGGTTGGCGATCTCTTCGAGGTGCTTGAGGGCCATGTAGAGCACGATGGCCGGCGAGCCCTGGGCCAGGGCCTGCCAATTCAGGTTGTCCGGCACCTCGCCGGTCACCGAATGGCCGGTCAGGAAGGTGACGGCGGAGTTGGTCTCGCGGTGGGTCAGCGGGATGCCGGCCTGGGCCAGGCCGCCGAGCCCGGCGGAGATACCCGGGATCACCCGGAAGGGCACGCCCGCCTCGACCAGCGCCAACGCCTCCTCGCCGCCGCGCCCGAAGAGGAAGGGATCGCCGCCCTTGAGCCGCAGGACCCGCAAGCCCGCCTTGGCGTGCTGGATCAGCCGGAAGGAGATATCCGCCTGCTTGGGCGACGGCTTGCCGCCGCGCTTGCCGGCGTATTCGACCACCGCACCCGGCCGCACCATGGCCAGGATCTCAGGGTCGACCAGGGCGTCGTGCACCACCACGTCGGCCTGCTCCAGGCCATTGAGGGCATGCAGGGTCAGCAGCCCCGGATCGCCGGGGCCGGCGCCGGTCAGCCAGACCCAGCCCGGCTCGAAGCGCGGCAGGGATGTCGCGTGATCGCCCATGGGAGAAGACTAGGGCAAGCTTTCGCGGCGCGGCAAGCGAGCGCGCCGCCCCGGGCTATGCCTCAGGGGCGGGGCGCGACCGCCCGCCGCGCATCGCGCGTTTTGGCAGCTTGGCGCTACATCCCCTTGGTGTACTTGGCGCAGAAGTTCGGGTCGGCCAAGCCGTTGCCGCTGCAGTTGTTATCGAAGGGGAGGATGCCGTTCTCCGGCTTCGTGCAGGCGCCGAGCGCCGTCAGCAGTGCGAAAAGGCCGGCCAAAGCGAGCGTTCTCATCCGGTGGTCTCCCTCTCTGGTTGCGTCTTCGGAGCCTCGCGGGCTCCCCTGCCCGCCCAGCATAGGCGAGATTCCCCATCGAGCGTAAGGCCTTGATGCGAAGCCAAGATATGCCGACCAAGTTTGTCCCAGGCCTGCTAGCTCGGGTCATCCAGCCCGCTTTGCACAAAAGGGATAGGTGGATGGAGCCGGGGTGCTTCTCGGCCGGCCTCGCGCGCGACTCAGGCCGACGTCGGATCCTCCGCCAGCAAGCCCGGCTCGACCGGCCCCGGTTCCAGGTCGTGGCCGAAGGCGATGATGTGGCCGTCGGGGTCGCGGATGTCGAAGTCGCGCAGGCCGTAGGGCGCATCCTCCAGCTCGCGGACGATCTCGACGCCCCTGGCCCTGAAGTCGGCGCAGAGCGCGTCGGCATCCTCGACGTAGAGGTAGGCCGCCCAGTACTGGTTGTTGGGCACCGGCCCCTCGGCTCGGGAGCGATCCAGCGCGATGGAGACCTTGCCGCGCTGCACGATGCAGAAATCGGGCCCATCGCCCCAGGTGCCGTGGGAGAAGAAGCCGAGCTTGCCGCAATAGAAGCTCACGCTGCGGGTGACGTCGGCGACCTGGAGCACGGGCATGGCGCGGAGCATGTTGCCGAGTCTCCTAGTGTACCGGAGCGATGACCTCACTCACGGTCACCCTCGGGCTTGACCCGCCTGCGGGCCATAGCCCTTCGGCGGGCGACGGCCCGCAGGCGGGTCAAGCCCGAGGGTGACCGTGGAGTGCAGTGACAACGCAGCTCAGCTCTGCTTGCGGGAGATCAGGTAGGTCTCGTCGTTGAACCAGAGGCCGTCGTGCTTCATCAGCACCTCGGCGGTGGCCTCGATGTAGCTACAGTCGCGCACCGGCGCCTCGAGGCGGCTGTCCTCGATCTGGGCGACGTAGGTCGCGGCGTTCCAGGCGGCGTAGAGGGTCGAGGTGCCGATGTGGCCGGCCAGCTCGTCCGGCAGGGTGTGCATGTCGTAGCGGATGATCGAGCGGGCGTCGGAATAGGCGTTGTAGTTGAGTTCCGGGTGGCTGGCGGCGAGCTCCTTCTTGACCGCCTTGAGGATCGCGTGGCGGTCGCTCCGGAAGGGCTGCTCGCCGGGCCAGATGCGCCGGACGATCTCGAGCCCCGGGTCCTGGCCGTGGGAATGCACGCCGATCAGCCGGCCGCCCGGCCCCAGCGCCCGGGCCAGGGGCGCGATCACCTTCTTGGCCTTGAACTCCGGCGGCGTGCGCGCGCGGTAGGGCTGCGAGGCGATCAGCAGGTCGAACTGGGCGTCGGTCAGGCCCGGCCGCGGGATCACCGAGTCGAGCAGGAACTTGTGGTCCTGGCGGTAGAGCACCAGCACCACCGGACGCTCGTAGAGCGGGTTGCCGGTCTTGTCGCTGATCCGGGCCTGCCAGTTCTCGGCCAGGAAGGGCTGCAGGGCGATGATCTGCTCGTCGAAGTCGAAGGAGGTGTCGCCCTTCAAGGCGACCTCGTGCCAGACCAGGCTGGCCGCCGCCGCCGGCGCGCGCACCCGCAGCCAGGGCGCCTCGCTGTAGTACATGTTGGTCAGCACCAGCACGGTCGCCGGATGCTCGTAGAAGCGGCCAGGCACCTTCTCCAGGGCCAGGCGCGCATCCTCGAGGGAGATCTCCTTGCCGACGAAGTAGTGCGGCATGGTCGGGAAGCGCGCGTGCATGGCCCGCATCAGCCGCGCCAGCACCGTGCCGTCGCCGACCCCGGCGTCGAAGACCCGGACGGCCGGCGGCCGCGGGCGCAGATGCGCCAGCTCGCCGGCGACGCGGTTCGCGACCACCCACTTCTCGTTGCAGGTGTTCACGAACATCAGATACTTCTGCCGATTGTCGAAAAAACGGACGGCGCGGTCCTGCGCCAAGTCCGATCCGGCGCCGGCCTTGCCGCGGTCCGCCGCCGCGCTCGGCGCCCCCGCCTCGCCGCCCATGAAGGCCTGCAGCCGGCCCAGGGTGCCGAGGGTCACGCTCTTGCCGTCGCGCAGGCGGGAGACCAGCTTGCCGTCGTTCACCGCCTGCCGGCCGAAGGTGGACTCCGCCATGCCATGGCGCCGGCAGTAGTCGGCGATGTCGCGCAGCAGCATCTCGTGGCTGTCCATGTGACCGGCTCTCCGAACCGTGGGCACCAAGGTTTCTGCCCACATAATTTATGGGCAAAATCCCACAAATCCAGTGGCAAATCCGCGAAGGGCCGGGAGCGGGACGCCACGCGGTTTTCGCCTGTCCAGAGACGGCGGGGCGCCTGTAGAGTCGTCTGGTGACCGAGGTCGACAGCCCACAAAAGGACGGCGTTCTCCGGCGCGGCTGGACCACCGGGGCCTGCGCCACCGCGGCGACGCGCGCGGCCTACACGGCGCTGCTGACCGGCCAGTTCCCGGACCCCGTGACCATCACCCTGCCGAAGGGCCAGCAGCCGGCCTTCGCGCTGGCCCGCGAGGCCTTGGAGGCCGACGGTGCCTGGGCGGGCATCGTCAAGGACGCCGGCGACGACCCGGACGTCACCCACGGCGCCCTGGTGGTCGCCCGGGTGCGCCGCGGCCTGCCGGGCAGCGGCGTCACCTTCGCGGCCGGCGAGGGCGTCGGCGTGGTGACCAAGGCCGGGCTGCCGGTCCCGGTGGGCGAGCCGGCGATCAACCCGGGCCCGCGGGCGATGATCGCGGCGGCCGTCGCCGAGACCGCCGCGGCGCACGGCGACAGCGGCGACCTCGCGGTCGAGATCTCGATCCCGGGCGGCGACGCCCTGGCGGCCAAGACCTGGAACCCGCGCCTCGGCATCGAGGGCGGCCTGTCGATCCTCGGCACCACGGGCGTCGTGGTGCCCTACTCCTGCTCCGCCTGGATCCACTCGATCCACCGCGGCATCGACGTCGCCCGCGCCGACGGCCTGGAGACCGTCGCCGGCTGCACCGGCTCGACCTCGGAGAAGGCCGTGCAGACACGGCTCGGCCTGCCGGACCACGCCATGCTCGACATGGGCGACTTCGCCGGCGGCCTGCTCAAGTACCTGCGCAAGCACCCGCTGCCGCGCCTGGTGATCGGCGGCGGCTTCGGCAAGCTCGCCAAGCTCGGCGCCGGCCACCTCGACCTGCATTCGGGCCGCAGCCAGGTCGACTTCGACTGGCTGGCGGCATGCTACCGCGAGGCCGGCGGCGACGGGGCCGGGGCCGCCAAGGTCGCCGCGGCGAACACCGCCAACGAAGCCCTGTCGTTGGCCCGCGACGCCGGCCTGCCGCTGGCCGACCTGATCGCCGCCCGGGCGCGCGACACGGCGCTCGGCGTGCTGGCCGGCGAGACCGCCGTCGAGGTGCTGGTGGTCGACCGCCGCGGCGCGTTCGTCGGACAGGCCGATGGCTGAGCCGGCCCGCCTGCTGATCCTCGGCGGCACGACCGAAGCCGCGGCGCTGGCCGCGCGCCTGGACGGCGACCCGCGCCTCGCCGTGACAAGCTCTCTCGCCGGGCGGACGCAGAAGCCGGCGGCCTTGCCCGGCGCTGTGCGGGTCGGCGGCTTCGGCGGGCCGGAAGGCCTGGAGGCCCATCTCGCGCAGCAGGGCATCTCCGTCGTGATCGACGCCACCCACCCCTTCGCTGCGACGATCTCGGAACATGCCGCCCTCGCCTGCAAGCGCCGCGGCGTGCCGCGCCTGCAGCTCGTGCGGCCGGCCTGGCAGCCGCAGCCCGGCGACGACTGGCGCGAGGTCGCGACCCTGGAAGAGGCCGCGGCGCTGCTGCCCGGTCTCGGCCGGCGGGTCTTCCTGACCATCGGCCGTCAGGAGGTCGGCGCCTTCGAGGCCCTCGGCGAGCACTGGTTCCTGGTGCGCATGATCGACGCGCCGGCACAGCCCTTGCCGCTGGCCCGGTGCGAGCTCCTGCTGGAGCGCGGCCCCTTCGACCGGGCCGCCGAGACCGCGCTCTTGCGCCGCCACCGGATCGACGCCCTGGTCGCGAAGAACAGCGGCGGCGCGGCGACCTACGCCAAGATCGCCGCGGCGCGGGCGCTCGGCCTGCCGGTGGTCATGGTGCGCCGGCCCGAGGCGCCGCCGGGGCCGCAAGCGCCCGACGTCGAGCAGGCCCTGGCCTGGCTCGAGGCGCATCTGGCGGAGCGCGCCGCAGCGCTGCCGGCCTCCTGAGCGCCGCCATGTACGACCAGCTCGACCCGTTGTTCCAGCAATACGTCGACGTCCTGATCGAGCACGCCAGGACCGCGCTCTGGCCGGAGCGGATGCGGGCACTGGAGTCCTTCCGGCAGGGCATCGATGGCTGCCCGGCGCCGGACCTGGCCGCCGCCGCGGACTGCCTGCTCGACAATCGGCCGCTCGACATGGAGCCGGCCGAGGTCTTGTACCGCGCCATCGTCACCGCCTATCTGGAGAAGCTCGGGCCCGACGAGGTCACCAACCCGGCCCAGGCGCGGCTCTACGGCCTGTCCTTCGACCCCGCGTTCCTGAAGCGCGCCGCCGCCTGGCTGCAATGCCACCCGGAGTATCGGGAGTCCTGACCGCCCATGACGCGCCGCCGCTTCTACACCCTCGACGTCTTCACCGACCGGATCTTCGGCGGCAACCCGCTGGCCGTTTTCCCGGACGGTGCCGGGATCGAGACCGCGGTCATGCAGACCGTCGCCCGGGAGCTCAATCTCTCGGAGACCGTCTTCGTCCTACCGCCCGACGACCCGGCCCATACGCGCCGTCTGCGCATCTTCACCCCCGGCACGGAGCTACCCTTCGCCGGCCATCCGACCGTCGGCACAGCGCATCTCCTGGCGGCCATCGGCGAGGTGGCGCTGAGCGGCGACGAAACCCGCATCGTCTTCGAGGAAGGCGTCGGCCCCGTGCCCGTGGCGATCCGTTCGTCCGGCGGCACACCGGTCTCGGCCCAGCTCTCCGCCGCGCGCATGCCCGAGTACGGCCCGCCGCCGCCGAGCGACGCCGAGATCGCCGAGGTCTTCTCCTTGGCGCCGGACGACATCGCCGAGACGCCGGCGCCCGGCTTCGTGTCCTGCGGCGTGCCCTTTCTCAACGTGACGCTGACCGGCCTCGACGCCCTGGCCCGCGTCCGGCTGCGGCGCGACGCCTGGGAGCGCATCCTGGCCGAGGCCTGGGGCTCGCAGGTCTACCTCCTGGCGCCGCCGGCGCCGGGCACGGCGGGCGCCTACCGGGCCCGCATGTTCGCCCCGGCCATGGGCCTGGAGGAGGATCCCGCCACCGGCGCCGCGGCGACCGCCCTGGCCGGCTACCTCGCTCCCCTCGCCGGCGAGACGAACGGCACGCTGCGCTGGTCGGTCGACCAGGGCGTCGAGATGGGCCGGCCGAGCCGCCTCGAGGTCGAAGCCGACCTGACCGACGGCGCGGTCACGGCGATCCGCGTCGCCGGCCGGTCCGTGCTGGTCAGCCAGGGCGAGATGACGATTCCCGACGCAGTCATGTAGAACTTCCGCAGCGTCTCGGTGATGTGCCAGGTGCATTTGGTGCCCTTGGCGATGAAGAAGCTGTCGCCGACGGTGAAGGTCTCGGCCTTGCCGTCGGCGCCGGTCACGGTCACCGAGCCGGAGAGGATCGAGTCGTCGCCGGTCTTGAAGAAGGTGCAGTCGAGCTCGCGGTGGTCGTCCCTCGTGAAGGCGCTCGGCTCGGTCAGAGTGGACGGCGTCATGCCTTTCGCGAGAGCGCCGTCAGCGCCGCACCGCGAGGATGCCGGCGGTGGCGATCATGACGATGCCGAGCAGGGTCAGGGCGTCGGGGATCTCGGCGAAGACCAGCAGGCCCCAGAGCGTCGCGAAGGCCAGGTAGGCGTAGTCGAAGGTGGCGACGATGGAGGACGGCGCGGCCTGGTAGGCGATGGCCGCGCCCAGGCTGCCGACGACGATGACCGCGGCCAGGAGCGCCAGGACCGACCATTCCGTCCTGCCCAAGTCCGTCCAGCCGCCGAACAGGAAGGGATTGGCCGCGCCCAAGCTCGAGCCCAGGTCGAGGGCCAGAATGGCCAGGGAGGCGACGGCGCCGACCAGGATGAAGGTGACGTTGAGCGCCAGGGAGAGGACCATCGGGTCCTCCTGCAGGCATTTGGTGCGGGTCATGACCATGGCACCGGCGTAGAGGATCGCCGCGCCGATCGGCAGCAGGCCGTAGGCGTTGAAGGCGCCCGCCTCGGGCCGCAGCATGATCAGCACGCCGGCGAAGCCGAGCAGGATGGCGAAGCCGCCCATCTTGCCGACGCGCTCGCCGACGACCAGGGCCGCGATCATGGTGATGAACAGCGGCGCCGTGTAGTAGGCCGCCGCCGCGACCGAGAGCTGGATGTGCGGCAGGGCGACGTAGTAGGCGATCCACATGACCGCGAGCATCAGGCTGCGCAGCGCCGTCCAGCCCGGCGCGACCGGCAGCAGCGAGGTCGCCTTGCGGCGCAGCAGCACGATCGCGACCAGGATCGGCAAGGCCAGCAGGGAGCGCAGCACGTAGAGCTGCGCCAGCGGGAAGCTGACGCTGAAGGCCTTGATCACCGCGTCGCCGAGCGAGAGCGCGAAGACCGAGGCGACGATGGCGGCGATGGCGAGCGCGACGTTGTCGCGCTTCACGCCGGTGGGCGCGCTCATGCCCGGCGTTTCGGCCGCAGCACGTGGACGTGGTCCGGATCGTAGAGCTTGCTGTCGGGAAAGGCCTCCTGGTCCAGCACGCGGCCGACCAGGATCAGCGCGGTACGGGTCAGCTTGGCGGCGCGCACCTTGGGGGCGATGTCGTCGAGCCTGCCGCGCAGGATCCGCTGGTCGGGCCAGCTCGCGCGGTAGACCACGGCGACCGGACAGTCGGCGCCGTAGTGCGGCGTCAGGTCGGCGATCACCGCCTTCAGGTTGCGGATCGACAGGTGGATGGCCAGGGTCGCGCCGGAGCGGCCGAGCTCGGCCAGGGATTCGCCCTCCGGCATGGGCGAGGCCTTCATGGCCGTGCGCGTCAGGATGACGCTCTGGCTGATGCCCGGCAGCGTCAGCTCCCGGCCGAGCGCCGCCGCCGCCGCGGCGTAGGCCGGCACGCCGGGGGTGATGTCGTAGGGGATGCCGAGGGCGTCGAGCCGGCGCATCTGCTCGGCGATGGCGCCGTAGAGCGAGGGGTCGCCGGAATGCAGGCGGGCGACCTCGAGGCCCGCCGCATGGGCCTGCTGCATCTCGGCCAGGATCTCGTCGAGGGTCATGGGCGCGCTGTCGAGCACCCGGGCGTCGGCCGGCGCCCAGGCGACGACCTCGGGCGGCACCAGCGAGCCGGCGTAGAGCACGACGGGGCAGCGCGCCACCAGGTCGCGGCCGCGCAGCGTGATCAGGTCGGCCGCGCCAGGGCCGGCGCCGATGAAGTGGACGGTCATGCCGCGTCCTCTTTGCGCTTCGCCGCATAGCCGCGCGGCGTGTAGACCCAGGCACCGCCGTCGCCGCGCGCGACGCGCCGGGTCTCCGAGGAGCCGACCATGACCAGGGTCAGCATGTCGACCGTCTCGGGGACCGGCTCGTCGATGCGCCGGATCGCCAGGCTCTCGCCCTCGCGGCCGAGGTTGCGGGCGTAGGCGACCGGCGTCTCCGGCGGGCGGGCCGCGCCGAGGATCGACAGGGCGCGGGTCAGGTGGCCGCTGCGCTTGCGTGAGATCGGGTTGTAGAGCGCGACGACGAAGTCGCCCTCGGCCGCCGCCTGCAGGCGCTTCTCGATGACCGCCCAGGGGGTCAGCAGGTCCGACAGAGAGATGGCGCAGAAGTCGTGGCCGAGGGGCGCGCCGAGCCGGGCCGCGGCGGCCTGCAGGGCGCTGATGCCCGGCGCCACGGTCACCGCGACGCGGCCCCAGGCCGGCTCCTCCGCCGCCTCGATCTGCTCGAAGACCAAGGCGGCCATGGCGTAGATGCCGGGATCGCCCGAGCAGATCAGCGCCACCGACTCGCCGGCCGCGGCCAGGCTCAGGGCGGAACGGACCCGCTCGGTCTCCTCGCCCAGGGCGTAGTCGTGGCGCGCCTTGCCCTCCGCCAGGCGGCCGAGCAGGTCGAGATAGAGGCTGTAGCCGACCAGATGCTCGGCGCCGGCCACGGCCGCCTCGGCTTCGGGCGTCCTCCAGTCGGCCGCGCCCGGTCCGAGGCCGACCACGCTAAGCCGGCCGCGCCGCCGGCCGAGCGCGGCGGCGTCGAGCGGCGCCGGCGCCAGCGCCACGGCGCAGGTCGCCCGCGCCGACTTGCGCTTGGGCACGATCAGCCTGGCGCCCGGACCGGCCGCCGCGAGGGCCGCGCCCTCGGCGACGCCATGGCAGCCGACTTCCCGGAACACCGCCTCGGAAGGATTGGCCAGGCGCGGCGTCTCGGCCTCCAGCGCCGCCGCCTCGAAGAAGCGGGCCGGCACGACCAGCTCGGCCGCCAGCGCCTGCACCGCCGGCTCGTCGGCCTTGAGGTCGAGCGAGACGACGGCGGCGATCGCCCCCTCCGCCAGGCCGTTCTCTTCGAGGGTTTCGGCCACCAGGGCCGAGAGCTCCGCCGGGTCGGCGCCCCGCTCGCAGCCGACGCCCAGGGCCAGGACCGGCGGGTGATAGACCAGGCGATCGGGCCCGCCGGCGATCTCCCGCTCGGTGACGCAGATCGTCAGCGCCGCGGTCTCCGACCAGGGCAGCGAGGCTCTCTGCAGCCAATCCGCCTCGCCCTCCAGACGGACTTCATTCTCCGCCAGAAGCGCGGCGGCGAAGGTCTTGTAATCGCTCGGGTTAGCCAGGCGCCAGGTGGGCGGCGGGGCGTCCAGGGCGACGCCCCAGCGGCGGTCGCCGGCGGTGGTGATCGCGGGGGCGACGGCGAGCGCCTCGGCGATGGCGGCGGCCAGCTCGTTGGCGCCGCGATGGCCGCCGAGCAGCGGCACGACGGCGCTGCCGTCCTCGGCCACCACGACCACCGGCGGCTCGGCGGTCTTGTCCTGCAGCAGCGGGCCGAGCGCCCGGACGGCGATGCCCGTGGCGCAGACGGCGACGATGGCCTGCTCCGTCTCGAACAGCCGGCGCAGCGCGGCGACTGCATCGTCGAAGCCGACATCGGCGCCTTCGACCCGGCCGTTCCGCCCGTGCAGCACCGCCCCCGGCAGCGCCGGCCGCAGCCGCGCGGCGGTCTCGGCGCCGGCCGCGGTCAGCGCCAGCAGCGCCACGGCCCGGCTCAGCGCCACGCCTCGCCCCTCCGGTGCAGCAGGATCATCGAGAAGTAGGGCACCGAGTCCGCCTCGACGGCGTCGAGCGGCAGCACCCGCTGGTCGGCCATGGTGGCGCGCTCGACGTAGCGGGCCCGGTCGCTCAAGCCGAGCGAGGCCAGCAGGTCGCGGACCCGGCCGAAGTGGCGGCCGACCTTGATGATGGCGGCGGCCTCGCAGGCCTCCAGGCGGCGGGTCAGGTCTGTATCGTCGAGCGGCGCCGGGATCACCGTCAGCACGTCGTTGCGCGCCGCCAGGGGCGCGTCGAGCACCGCCGCGCAGGCGGTCAGCGAGGAGACGCCGGGCACGACCTCGACCGGGAAGCGGTCCGCCATGCGGCCGAAGAGGTACATGAAGGAGCCGTAGAAGAAGGGATCGCCCTCGCAGAGCACCGCGACGTCGCGCCCGGCCTCGAGGTGGCCGGCCATGACCTCGGCGGCCTCGTCGTAGACCTCCTGGGCGGGGAAGCGCGCGGCGACCATCGGCATGCGGATCGCGAACTCCTCGGGCGCATGGCCGTCGAGGTGCGGGTCGACGATGCGCCGGGCCAGGCTCTCGCCACTGTCCGGCGCCGGATAGGCCAGTACCGGACAGGCGCGCAGCAGCCGCAGCGCCTTGACGGTGATCAGCTCCGGATCACCGGGGCCGATGCCGAGTCCGTAGAGCCGGCCGCTCATGGCTTGCTGACCGCGAGCTGGGTGACGGGCATCAGCGGCCGCCACCCGTGCAGGCCGCCCACGGGCTCGGCCCGCGACACCGCGATGCGGGTGAGATCGCCGCCGACCTCGGCGCGCCAAGAGGCCAGCGCCTGCTCGCCCTCGAGGGTCACCGCGTTGGCGACCAGCCGGCCGCCCGCCGGCAGCGCCGCCCAACAGCGCCGGAACAGGCCTTCGCCGGACAGGCCGCCGCCGATGAAGACGGCGTCGGGCGCCGCGAGACCCTCCAATGCCGCCGGCGCCTCGCCTTCGACCAGGTCGAGCTTCGGCGTGCCCAGCGCCTCGGCGTTGGCGGCGATCAGCGCGGCGCGCGCCGGCACGCGCTCGACCGCGACGGCCTCGGCGCGGTCGGCCGCGCGCATCCACTCGATGGCGATCGAGCCGCAGCCGGCGCCGACGTCCCAGAGCCGCTGGCCGGGCACCGGCGCCAAGGCGGCAAGGGTGGCGGCGCGGACCTCGCGCTTGGTCATCTGGCCGTCGTGCTTGAAGGCCGCGTCCGGCAGGCCCGGCACGCGCGGCAGCAACGCCGCGCCCGGCTCGGCGGCGCAGGCGACGGCCAGGGTGTGGAAGTCGGCGACGCGCTCTTGCGGCCAGTCCGCCGCGCTGCCCTCGAGGCGCCGCTCGTCGGGCCCGCCCATGTGCTCGAGCACGGTCATCGCGCTCGGGCCGTAGCCGCGCTCGCGCAGCAGCGCGGCGACCTGGGCCGGCGTGGTGCCGTCGTCGGCCAGCAACAGCAGGCGCGCGCCGGGCAGGACGTGGGCCTGCAAGGTCGCCAGGGGCCGGCCGTGCAGAGTCACGGTCTCGACCTCGTGCAGCGGCCAGCCGAGCCGGGCGCAGGCCAGCGAGAAGGCCGAGGGCGCCGGCAGGATCAGCATCTCCTCGGCGCTGAGGAAGCGCAGCAAGGTCGAGCCGATGCCGTAGGCCATGGGGTCGCCGGTCGCCAGTACGCAGACCCGCCGGCCCCGGCGCCGCTCGATCTCCGGGATCAGGTCGAGCAGCGGGCTTGGCCAGGTCAGCTGCTCGCGGTCGTCCTCGGGCAGCATCGCCAGGTGGCGGCTGCCGCCGACCAGCACCTCGGCGCTGTCGATCAGGCGGCGCGCCGCAGGCGAGAGGGCGTCGAGCCCCTCCTCGCCCAGGCCGACGACGGAGAGCCAGGCGCCCATCACGGCTCGGCCTTGGCGGCGGCGTTGACGGCGGCGGCGGCGAGCGCCGAGCCGCCGCGCCGGCCGCGCAGGGTCAGGTAGGGCACCTCGAGCCCGGCCTCGATCAGGGCCTCCTTCGATTCCGCGGCGCCGACGAAGCCGACCGGGAAGCCGAAGATCGCCGCCGGCCGCGGCGCGCCCTCCTGCAGCAGCTCGAGCAGGCGGAACAGCGCGGTCGGCGCGTTGCCGACGGCGACCACGGCGCCGTCCAGCAGGGGCGCCCAGAGATCCACCGCCGCGGCCGAGCGCGTCGTGCCGGCCTCGCGGGCGCGGCGCGGCACCGAGGGATCGTCGAGGGTGACCACGATCGGGCAGTCGGCAGGCAGGCGCGCCCTGGTGATGCCGACCTCGACCATGCGGGCGTCGGCGAGGATCGGCGCGCCGGCGCGCAGGGCCGCCGCGGCCGCCTCGCCGGGCGCGCCGCCCCAGGCCAGGTCCGCGACGATCTCCGGCATGCCGCAGGCGTGGATCAGCCGCAGGGCCAGCGTGGCGACGTCCGCCGGCAGGCCGCCGAGCGCCGCCTCCTCGCGAACGATGGCGAAGGAGCGGCGGGTGATCTCCTCGGGGTTCCTCAGATAGTCCTGCATCGCCCGGAACGCGGACTCCGCCGTCGCTCAGGCGCTCTTGCGCTTCATGCTGCGCGGCCCGAGCGGGTGATCGGCGTGGGGATAGGGGTGGTGGTGATGGCCATGGCTATGCGAATGGCCGTTGCCGTGCGCATGACCGTGGCCGTGGCCGTGAGAATGGCCGTGGCTGTGGTCGTGAGAATGGCCGTGGCTGTGGTCGTGAGAATGGCCGTGGCTGTGACCGTGGTCCTCGCCGTGGACCTTGCCCTCGCCGCCCGTGCCGATGCCCTCGACGTGGTGGTGATGGCTCTCCTGGGCCAGGCCGACCTCCGCCTCGAAGCCGAGGATCTGCTCGCGGTACTTGCAGAGCTTGCAGTTCATCAGGTTCTCGCCGGCGAGGATCTCCTCGACCCGCTCGGCGAAGGAGTCGAGCACGGCGGGATGGTCGTTCAGGTAGGGCGCCTTGACGAACTCGATGTCCGGGTGGCGGGCGGCGACCCGGTCGGTCGCGTCGTAGATCCGCTGCACCAGAATGCCGGTGAAGAGGAAATAGGGGAACACGACGATGCGCTTATAGCCGAGCTTGGCGGCGTGCTCGAGGCCCGGCTCGACCAGCGGGAAGGTGACGCCGGAATAGGCCGTCTCGCCCCAGCCGAAGCCCATGCCCTCCCAGAGGAAACGCATGACCTTGGCGACGTTGGAGTTGGCGTCCGGGTCGGAGGCGCCGCGGCCGACCACCACCAGCATCGTGTCGTGGCGCGAGACCTCGCCGCCGGCCGCGTCGAGCGCGCCGGCGATGCGGTCGCCGGCCGCCTGCAGCAGCTTGGCGTCGATCGCCAGCTCGCGGCCGTAGTGGATCTCCAGGCCGTCGTGCTGCGCCTCGTAGGTACGCAGCACCGAGGGGATGTCGTTCTTGGCGTGGCCGGCGGCGAAGAGCATGCCGGGGATCGCCAGGATCTTGCCGATGCCCTTGTCGCGCAGCTTGTCGAGGCCGTCGCGGATGATCGGCGTGGCGAACTCGAGGAAGCCGCTCTCCACCTCGTACTGCGGCAGGCGCTCGCGGATGCCCCGGGCGACCGCTTCGAACTCGCGGACCGCGCCCTCGTCGCGGCTGCCGTGGCCGCAGACCATGACCCCGATCTTTTCCGTCATATCAGTTCCTTGCACCCCGCTCCTGGCCGATCGCTGAAAGTCGGCCGCCACGCCCGTCGAAGCCAGGCACCCTAGGCCGGGGCCGGGATGTTGGAAAGGCTCCCGTTGACCGGCGCGGCGCGCCTGACCAGTGTCGCGCCATGCTGCTCTATCCGACCGCCGACACTGCGGCGATCCTGCTGCTGGCCTTGGCCCTCGACGCCGCCCTCGGCGACCCGCCCTGGCTCAGCCGCGTCCTGCCGCACCCGGTGGTCCTGCTCGGCCGGCTGATCGAGATCGGCGAGCAACGGCTCAACGATCCCACGAAACGGCCAGGCGCGCTCATCGCCCGGGGCATGCTCCTGACGCTGGGTTTGGCGCTACTGGCGGCGGCGCTCGGCGGCCTGCTGGCCGCCCTGCTCGCCCTCATCCCCGGCGGCTGGCTGCTCGAGGCGCTGCTCGCCGCCATGCTGCTGGCCGGGCGCGGGCTCCACGACGGCGTGCGCGCCGTCGCCCGGGCGCTCGAGGCCGGCCTGGACGAGGGTCGCGCGGCGGTCGGCCATCTGGTCGGCCGCGACCCGCAGAGCCTCGACGAGGCCGGGGTCGCCCGCGCCGCTTTGGAATCCCTGGCCGAGAACTACTCGGACGGCCTGGTCGCACCGCTCTTCTGGTTCCTGCTGCTCGGCCTGCCGGGCCTGGCCGCCTACAAGGCGATCAACACCCTCGACTCGATGATCGGCCACCGCTCGCCGCGCTACCTCTTCTTCGGCCGGGTCGCCGCCCGGCTGGACGACGCGGTCAACTGGCTGCCCGCCCGCCTGGCCGGCGGGCTGATCGTCCTGGCCGCCAGCCTGGTGCCCTGGGCCGACGGCGGGGCCGCCTGGCGGGCCATGCGGCGCGACGCGCCCCGCCACCGCTCGGTCAACGCCGGCTGGCAGGAAGCCGCGCTGGCCGGCGCCCTCGGCTTCGCCCTGGCCGGCCCGCGCCGCTACCGTGAGGAGGTCGTGCAGGACCCCTGGATGGGCGACGGCCGCCGCGACCTCGGCCCGGCCGACATCCGCCGGGGCCTGCGCCTCTACCTCTGGGCCTGGGCCCTGCCCGCCGCGCCGATCCTGCTGATCTGGCTGGCATGAGCGGCCCTTGGGCCAGCTTGACCAACTTGACCAACTGCCCGCTCGACCCTATCTTTGGTCAAGTTGGTCAAGGACGCAGCCATGGGCGAGATCTACAACCTCTACGAGGCCAAGACCCACCTCTCCAAGCTGGTCGAGCGCGCCGCCTCGGGCGAGGAGATCATCATCGCCAAATCCGGCAAGCCGCTGGCGCGCCTCACGGCCGTGCAAGCCGAGCCGAAGAAGCGCCCGCCGCCGGGGCTCCTCAAGGGCAAGATTTGGGTGGCAGACGACTTCGACGACCCCTTGCCGGACGAGATCCTCAAGGCCTTCGAAGGCGACCTGTGAGCCGGTACCTCCTGGACACCCAAGTCTTCCTTTGGTGGTGTGCGAACGATCCCCAGCTCGGCCAAAGGCTGCGACAGGTCATTGAAACCGACGAGACCCGGATCCTCGTCAGCGTGGTCTCGGCCTGGGAGATCGTCCTTAAGAATCGGGCCGGCAAGCTCGACTGGCCGTTCTCCGACGACGTCCGTGAGAACGTGAGCGTGACCGAGATCGTCGAGCGTTGCGGCTTCGACAAGCTGCCCATGAGCTTCGATCACGCCGAGCAGCTGCGCCTGCTGCCTCAGCACCACAACGACCCCTTCGACCACATGCTGATCACCCAGGCGCTTGTCGAAGGCCTGACCTTGATCAGCCACGATCGCGTGTTTCGCCGCTACGACGTGCCCGTTCTCTGGGCCTAGCGTGGGCGTTTCTTGCGCCGGCCTTTGCCGCCGCCCCGGTGCTTCTTGGAGGCGAGATAGACCGCCTTGCGCAGGCGGTTGATGCTGCCGAGCGGCTGGTGGGCCGCCAGCGAATGCCAGGGGGTGAAGACCAGGCGCTCGCAGATCGCCCGGCGCCGGGGCGCATCCACGGCGTTCTGGGGCGCGGGGATGGTCACGGTCGCGACGTTGCGGAAGGGCACGGCGGCTTCGTCCCAGACCGAGGTCGCGTCCTCGATGCCGAGATCGGGACCGGGGCCGCGGACCTGCACGGCGAAGTCGAAGCAGACGTCCTCCTTGCGCCGCATGCGCGCCAGCAAGGCCTCCCGCAAATAGTCGTCGGAGGCCGGATCGGGCAGCGTCTGCGGCGCCTTCTCGCCGCCCCAGGGGATGGCCGCGAACTTCATCGCGCGCTCCGGCCCGAAGAGGAAGGGCGCGCCGCTGAAGTACCGCACCTCCATCGGGTTCGCGACGGGCTTGGCCTTGATCTCCTGGACGACCTTGAAGGAGTTGAAGATCCGGGCCTTCTGCTCCGGCGTGATGCCGGGCACGTTGGCTTGGAGCGGCGCGAAGAACATTGTCGCCTGGTCGTCGTTCTCCAGCAGGATCCGGTTGAGCCGCAGGTAGTCCTCGACGTTAGCGAAGGCGAAGGCCGGCGTGTTGATCATCAGGAAGTCCTGGCTCTGCCGGCCGTGGTCCTCGAGCAGCACCTCGCCCTCGACGTCCAGGACCTTGATGGCCATGCCGCGGCTGTCGTTCTCGCCGTCCTTCAGGTCCGGACCGACGCGCACGGCCGCGTTCGAGAAGCGGATCCAGGCCTCGTAGTGCCGGCCCGGCTGGGCGAAGAGCCCGACGCGCAGGTCCTCGGCGATGTCGTGGCGGATGTCGAAGAAGGCGCGCACGCAGCCGTGCGACTTCGGATGCACGCCGCGCAGGACATCGGTGCCCTTGGCCGTGTAGCGCATGTCCTGCAGCTTGACCGTCAGCTCGCCCAGGGCGGCGATCTGCTCGGCTTCGTTGGCTGCGATGGTCTCGAAAGGGTTGTTCGGCGTCTCTCCATTGGTCATGGGTGCCTCCCCGCTTGGTTCGGTTGGGCCGTCGACCTCAGTTTATCAACTTGAGATAGTCATTCTCGGCACTTTGGAAGGCTTAAAGCAACCGAGAGTCGCCTTCTATCGCGACAGGCGGCGCCGGGCCGCCTTATCACCGGAAGGTCACCGGGCGAGAAGGTTCCTTTAAATCATAAAGACTTAGCCGCCGCTTCTAAGAGGCCGTCGAGGTCGATATGGGCCTCCATGTGGGCCGCCAGGGCGTCCAGGGTCGCCTCGACCTCGGCCTCGTAGGCGACGCCGCTCTCGGCGCGCGCCTTGAGCCGGCCGAGAAAGGCCTGGCGGAAGCCGTCGGCGGCGAAGAGGCCGTGCAGGTAGCAGCCCATCACCCGGCCGTCGGCGGAGACCGCCCCATCGGGGGTCCCCTCGCCGAGCGTCAGCATCGGCCGGTCGAGGTCCGCGCCCCTGGTCTCGCCGACGTGCATCTCGTAGCCGCGCACGGCTTGGCCCGTGACGCGGTCGACGCCGGCCGTCTCGACCAGCCGCTTGTCGGCGGTCAGCGTCGTCTCGATGTCGAGCAGGCCGAGGCCCTCGACGGCACCCGGGGGACCTTCGATCCCCTGCGGATCGGCGACGCGCCGGCCGATCATCTGCAGGCCGGCGCAAAGCCCGACCAGCCAGCCGCCGCGCCTCAGGTGCGCGGCGATGTCGACGTCCCAGCCCTGGGCGCGCAGGAAGCCGATGTCGGCGATCGTCGACTTGGAGCCGGGCAGGACGACGAGATCGGCGTCGCCCGGCAGCGCGCGGCCCGGCCCGACGAAGTCGACCGTGACGTCCGGCTCGGCGATCAGCGGATCGAGGTCGTCGAAGTTGGCGATGCGCGAGATGACCGGGACCGCGACCCGTATCGCGTCGCCGCGGCAGGGCGCCGTCTCGCTGGCCTGGACCGCGATGGCGTCCTCGGCCGGCAGCTTGCCGGCCTCGGCAAACCACGGCAGCACCCCGAAAGAGGCCATGCCGGTCTCCCGCTCGATGATCGCCAGGCCTTCATCGAAGAGGCTGACGTCGCCGCGGAACTTGTTGATGACGAATCCCTTGATCAGGTCGCGCTCGCTTTGCGGCAGCAGAGCGTGGGTGCCGACCAGGCTGGCGATGACCCCGCCCCGGTCGATGTCGCCGATCAGCACCACGGGCAGCTCGGCGGCCAGGGCGAAGCCCATGTTGGCGATGTCGCCGGCGCGCAGGTTGACCTCGGCCGGGCTGCCCGCGCCCTCGACCAGCACCAGCTCCGCCTCCGCCGCGACCCGCCGGTAGCTCTCCAGCACCTTCGGCAGCAGGGTCGGCTTCAGATCCTGGTAGGCCCGCGCCTCGGCGTTGCCCCAGATCTTGCCCTGCACCACCACCTGGGCGCCGACGTCGGTCTGCGGCTTGAGCAGCACCGGGTTGAAGTCGACGCTGAGCGCGCAGCCGCAGGCCCGCGCCTGCAGCGCCTGGGCCCGGCCGATCTCGCCGCCGTCGGCCGTGACTGCCGCGTTGTTCGACATGTTCTGCGGCTTGAAGGGCCGCACGGCCAGGCCACGGCGCGTGAAGGCACGGCCGAGCCCGGCGACCAGCAGGGACTTGCCGACGTCGGAGCCCGTGCCCTGCAGCATCAGGGCGGGGGTAGGTCTGGCGGATGTCATTGCGTCCTACACCACCTGCGATGCTCAGTCATTCGCGGCCCTTCCAACGTCTCGGATGCCGGCTCGCGTGCATGATCGCTACGACGTCGATCTCCTCGCCGGCGATCCGGAAGAACAGGCCGAACGGAAAGCGACGAAGCAGCGCGCGCCGGACGTCTCGATGCATCACGGGGTAGCGCCGTGGATTCTCGGAAACTGCCGCCAGCACAACCTCGACCGCATCCAGGAACTCTCGCCCCAAACTCTCTCGGTGTTGCTCATACCAGGATGCCGCGTCGAGCAGGTCCTCTTCCGCCTCGGGACGGAGGCGGACCGGCAAGCTCATAGCTTCTTGCGAATGTCTGCCATCGCCTCCGAGGCCAGACGACCGCGATCCTGGTCCCGCTCGAAGGTATCAAGCCTGCGGTCGAGCTCGGCGCGTTGGTCATCCGTCAGCGGCAGCGCCTGCTGGTCTGCCGCTATGCTGTCCCAGAGGTCCTCGACCAGCCTCAATCTGTCGTCGAGCGGCAGCGCGCGGAGCTGAGACGTCACGGATCGATCTCCCTGCCTTGAGGGCCGAAATGGCCGGATGGCCAAGCGGCGGCCCATTCCTCCTTTGACTCAGCAAGACTAGACGCCAAATGTCTAGGGCGCGAGTCGGTGGGAGATGCGAACGATGCTTGGCCGTCCGGTGGTTCTGGCGAGTCTCTTCTCCGTGATTTGGGGCGGCCCTGCCCTGGCCGCGGACTTCCAGGCCTGCCTGGTGGGCATCAAACAGGCCGCCCTGCGGGCCGGGGTCAGCGAGCAGGTGGTCGGCCAGGCCTTCGCCAACGTGCAACCCAACGAGAATGTGCTGCTGGCCTCGCAGACCCAGCCGGAGTTCAAGACGCCGATCTGGGACTACCTGGGGTTCCTGGTCGACGAGCGGCGGATCGCCGACGGCCGGGCGATGCTCGCCAAGCATGACGCCGTGCTGCGCGCCGCCGAGCGGACGTACGGGGTCGACCGGCACGTGATCACCGCGGTCTGGGGCGTCGAGTCCGACTACGGGCGCTCGGCCGGCAAGAACTACCTGCCCCAGGCGCTCTCGACCCTGGCCTGCCTCGGCGAGCGGCGGCGCGACTTCTGGCGCGGCGAGCTGATCGCCGCCCTCGAGCTGGTCTCGCGCGGCGACCTCGAGATCACCGAGCTCTACGGCTCCTGGGCCGGCGCCTTCGGCCAAACCCAGTTCATCCCTTCGAGCTACCGGCGCCTGGCCGTCGACTTCGACGGTGACGGCCGGCGCGACCTGGTGAACTCGATCCCCGACGCCCTCGGCTCGACGGCGAACTACCTGAAGCGCGCCGGCTGGCGCAGCGGCGCGCCCTGGCTGATCGAGGTCAAAGTACCGCAGGGCTACAAGGGCCCCAGCGGCCGCAAGGCCAAGGAGCCGATCTCGGCCTGGTCGCAGCGCGGCATCCGCCGCGCCGACGGCGCCGCGCTCACCGGCTCGGGCAAGGCCGGCCTGCTGCTGCCGGCCGGCCCGACCGGCCCCGCCTTCCTGGTGTTCCGGAACTTCGACGCGATCTATTCCTACAACGCGGCCGAGTCCTACGCCCTGGCGATCTCGCACCTGGCCGACCGCATCGCCGGCTATCCGGCCTTCCGCACGGCCTGGCCGACCGACGACCTCGGCCTGTCGCGCGACGAGCGCCTGGAGCTGCAGAAGCTGCTGCTCGCCAAGGGCTACGACGTCGGCGAGGCCGACGGCAAGATCGGCCCCCGCAGCCGCGCCGCCATCGCCAAGGCCGAACAGGACCTCGGCTGGTCGCCGACGGGGCGCGCGGGGCGAAAGATCTACGACGCGCTGAAGGGGCAGTAGCGCAGACAAGCACCGGCCGCCTCACCCGTCATCCTCGGGCTTGACCGGAGGATCAATGAACACCGCCGCGAGATGTCGGGCCGCCCTTGGCTCGGTTCGTCGTCGCGCCCAAGATGGATCCTCGGGTCAAGCCCGAGGATGACAATGGGGGTGGGGAAAGAGCGGGAGATTAAAACTCCACGCCCTTCTGCGCCTTGACGTTCTGCTCGCGGAAGGGGTGCTTTATCTGGGTCATCTCGGTGACCAGGTCGGCCGCTTCGATCAGCGGCTCCTTGGCGTTGCGGCCGGTGACGATGATGTGCAGGTCCTTCGGACGGCCCGACAGGACGGAGACGACCTCGTCGAGCGGCAGGTAGTCGTAGCGCAAAACGATGTTGATCTCGTCGAGCAGGATCATGTCGTAGGCCGGCCCCTCACTCTCAGAAAAGGGGCCGCGGCAGGCCTCGATCATCTCTTGCGCGGCGGCCCAGGCCTTCTTGGCGGCGGCGATGTCGCGGGCGCGGTCCTGGGTCTCCCAGGTGAAGCCCTCGCCCATGGTCTTGATCGTCACCTGCTCGGGGAAGTGCTCGAGCACCTTGCGCTCGCCGGTCTCCCACTTGCCTTTGACGAACTGCACCACGCCGACCTTCATGTCGTTGCCGAGCGCGCGCGTCATCAGGCCGAAGGCGGCGGTCGACTTGCCCTTGCCCTTGCCGGTATGGACGATCAGCAGGCCCTTCTCGACCGTCTTGTCGGCCAGCATCTTGTCGCGCGCGGCCTTGCGCTTGCGGGCCTTCTCGTTGGCGCGCTCGTTGATGTCGTCTTCGCTTTGCGTTTCGTCGGCCATGGTTCTTTCAACTCATTTGATCGAAACAGAATTCTACACGGATGAACACGGATCACACACGGATGAACACGGATAACCAAATGAACCAAATCTGTTTTTTGTTATCCGTGTGAATCCGTGGGTATCCGTGTTCATCCGTGTCCCAGTTCGGTTGGGTAAAATAGAAGACTACACGGATGGACAGAGATCACATACGGATGAACACGGATAACAAGATCAACCAAAACTGTTTTTTGTTGTCCGTGTGAATCCGTGGGTATCCGTGTTCATCCGTGCAAAGTTACGGTTTCCCTCTCGGCCAGCTCGGACAGATGGGCGTGCGCCGAGTTCGACTTGGGGCGCCAGAGGCCGCGGTCGAGGGCTTCGATCAGGCGCTCGGACATCTCCTTGAGCGCGGCGGGATTGTGCGCGGCGAGGAAGTCGCGGACGCGGCCGTCGGCGAGGTAGGCGTCGTAGACGGCGTCGAAGTGGTGGTCGCCGACGGCGCGGGCGGTGGCGGCGAAGGCGAAGAGGTAGTCGACGGTCGCGGCCATCTCGAAGGCGCCCTTGTAGCCGTGGCGCATGACGCCCTCGATCCACTTGGGATTGACCACGCGGGCGCGGACCACGCGAGCGATCTCCTCTTCGAGGCTGCGGATCTTCGGCGTCTCGGGGCGCGAGTGGTCGTTGTGATAGACCCGCGGCGCGCTGCCGGAGAGTGCGCGCACGGCGACCGCCAGGCCGCCCTCGAACTGGTAATAGTCGTCGGAGTCCAGCAGGTCGTGCTCGCGGTTGTCCTGGTTGTGCAGGACCAGCTCGACGCCTTCGAGCCGCGCCTGGAACAGTGCCTGCTCGGCCCGGCCCTCGGCGCCGTCGCCGTAGGCATAGCCGCCCCAGGCGAGATAGGCCTGGGCCAGGTCGTTGTCGTCGCGCCAGCCGCGCTCGTCGATCAGCGCCTGCAGGCCGGCGCCATAGGCGCCCGGCTTGGAGCCGAAGACCCGGTGGCCGGCGCGGCGCGCGGCGTCGGCCTCCGCCACGCCCTGGGCCTGCAAGGCGGCGCGATCGGCCGCGACGCGCGCGGCTAGCGGGTTTTCGGCCTCGGCTTCGTCGAGCGCGGCGACGGCGCGTGCGGCGGAGTCCACGAGGTCGATCTGCGCGGGGAAGGCGTCGCGGAAGAAGCCGGAGACTCGCAGGGTGACGTCGACCCGCGGCCGGCCGAGCACCGAGATCGGCAGGACCTCGAAGCCGGTGACGCGGCGCGACTGGGTCTCCCAGGTCGGGCGGACACCCATCAGCGCCAGGGCCTGGGCGATGTCGTCGCCGCCGGTGCGCATGTTGGCGGTGCCCCAGGCCGAGAGCGCCAGGCGCCGGGGCCAGGCGCCGTTCTGCTGGCGGTAGTGGTCGATCAGGCGACTGGCCGAGGCCCAGCCGAGCTGCCAGGCGGCCGGGGTCGGCACGGTGCGGCTGTCGAGGGAATAGAAGTTGCGGCCGGTCGGCAGCACGTCGAGGCGCCCGCGGGTCGGCGCGCCGGAGGGGCCCGGCGCCAGGAAGCGGCCGTCGAGGGCGGTCAGCACCCCGGCGATCTCGGCCGTGCCGCTGGCCTCCACGGCGGGGCGGACGCCGGCGCCGATCTCGCCCAGCACCGCGGTGGTGCGGACCCAGGCGGCGGGACAGCGCCGGCCACCCGCCACCAGCTCGACCGCCAGGCCC
>JANQLT010000046.1 GCA_028280455.1 Kiloniellales bacterium | reverse complement strand
CCGCCTCGTGCAGGGCCGCGAGCAGCGCGTCGCGGCCGAAGGGACAGCCGGGCTCGAGCAGGATGGTGCAGAGCCAGTAGTTGCTGCGCGAGTCGGGCGGCTCGGCCAGAAAGCGCACGGACTCCAGGGGCGCGACGGCCTCTTGGTAGCGCTCGGCGAGCGACCGCTTGGCGGCCAGGAAGCGCTCGAGCTGCTCGAGCTGGGCGCAGCCCAAGGCGGCGTTCAGGTTGGGCATGCGGTAGTTGTAGGCGACGGCATCGTGATCGTAGCGCCAGGCGTGGCTGAGCTTGCTGGTGGTCGAGAGATGCCGGGCCTTGTCGGCCAGGGCCGGGTCGCCGGTCACCAGGGCGCCGCCGCCGCCGGTGGTCAGGATCTTGTTGCCGTTGAAGCTCAGGGCCGCGAGGGTCCCGAAGCAGCCGACATGCCGCCCGCGGTAGAACGAGCCCAGGCCCTCGGCGGCATCCTCGATCAGCGGCAGCTCCCAGTGCCGGCAGAGCGCCACCAAGTCGTCGAGCGCGGCCGGGTGGCCGAAGACATGGGTGCAGACCACCGCCGCGATGCGCCGGCCGCTCCGCTTGTTGAACAGGCCCTCGGGCCGGCGCTCGGCGACCTGCTCCAGGTGCGCGGCCAGACGCCCGGGGTCGAGCGCCAGGGTCTCGGCCGAGCAGTCCGCGAAGTGGGGCAGCGCGCCGCAATAGGCCAGCGCGTTGATCGTGGCGACGAAGGTCAGGGCCGGCGCGATCACCTCGCAGCCCGGCTCGACGCCGGCCAAGAGGTAGCCGAGGTGCAGGGCCGCCGTGCCGTTGCAGGTCGCCACGGCATGGCCGCAGCCCGTGGTCTCGCAAAGCGCCGCCTCGAAGCGGTCGACGTAGGCGCCGGCGCTGGAGACCCAGCCGCTGTCCAGGCAGTCTTTGAGGTAGCGCCACTCGTTGCCCGCGAAGCAGGGCTCGTGAAGCGCCGCGCTCTCGAGCGAAGGCGGCAGGACGCCGCGCGTGGCCTCGACGAGCGATGCCAAGGCGCTCATACGGCGTACTCGCGGGCCCGGGCCGGCGTGCTGTCGTCCCGGCGCCGGAACCAGTCGATGGTCTCGGTCAGGCCGCTGTCGAGCCCGGCGGCACCGGCACGGCTCGGCGCCCAGCCGAGCAGCTCGGCCGCCTTGGCGGTGTCGGCGCAGAGCCGCTCGACCTCGCTGGCCGTCGGGCGCAGCCTCTGGCTGTCGGTGGCGATCTCCGCCTCGACGCCCATCAGCGCCATGATCCGCGCCGCCAGGTCGCCGATCGAGACCTCGTGGCCGGTGCCGAGGTTGATCACCTCGCCGACCGCCGCCTCACTGCGGTCGGCCAGCAGGAAGCCCTCGGCCGTGTCGCGCACGTAGGTCAGGTCGCGGGTCGGGTGCAGGCTGCCGAGCGCGATGGCGCGCTCGCCGGCCAGGAGCTGCGCGATGATGGTCGGGATCACCGCCCGGCGCGACTGCCGCGGCCCGTAGGTGTTGAAAGGGCGCAGCACGACGACCGGCGTCTCGAAGGAGCGGTGGAAGGACAGGGCCAACTGGTCGGCGGCGATCTTGGTCGCGGCGTAGGGCGATTGCGCCTGCAGCGGGTGGCTCTCGTCGATCGGCACCCGCTGCGCCGTGCCGTAGACCTCGCTGGTCGAGGTCTGGATCACCTTGAGACCGTCCTGCTCCTTGGCCGCCTGCAGGATGTTGAGGCTGCCGGTCACGTTGACCGAGACGTAGCTCTGGGCCGCCCGATAGGAATAGGGAATGCCGATCAGGGCCGCGAGGTGGAAGACCACGTCGCAGCCGACCAGCGCCTCGCGCACGAAAGCCCCGTCGCAGACGTCGCCGGACAACAGCTCGACCTCGGCCAGCAGCGCGGGCTCGAGGTCGTCGAGCCAGCCGCGCGCGCCGCGGGCGTCGTAGCGCGCCATGGCCTTGACCCGGTAGCCGGCGGCCACCAGCGTCTCCACGAGATGCGAGCCGATGAAGCCGTCGGCGCCGGTCACCAGGGCGCGTCTGGTCACGCCGCGCTATCCAGCAACAGCCGGCCGTCCGGCCTTTGCCCGGCGGAGACCAGCTCGAGAACCTTGACGACCCGCTCGGCGGTGCGCCCGTCGCCATAGCCGATGTAGGTCCGGCACAGCTCCTCTATGCGATGCGGCGGGCTGTCGTTCAGCCTCTCGCCGGCCAGGGAGCGCTCGACGAGCGTCGTCAGGTGCTGCTTGGACTCGGCGATCGCGAAGACGTCGCGGAACTCGGGGAACAGCACGTTCTCGCTGTGGGCACCGGCGGCCTCGGCGAAGACCGGGAAGATCGTGTCGCGGTCCAACAACCGCGATTCCAGGAGCACGGTGGAGTTGAAGGCGATCACCGCCGTCGAATCGCGGATCAGCTCCGGTGCCGGCGTCTCGACGACGCGGCAGTTCGGGATCGATGCCAAGCTGCGGCCGAGGACCTGCTCGACGATCGCCTCGATCTCCCTGATCCACCAATCCTCAATGTTCTTCGGCTTGATGACGAAGTCGACGTCGGGATGGGCCAGCGCCAGCTCGGCCATGCCGACGTGAACGTCGCGAAACAGCTCGACGAAGCCGTAATGATCGTGCGCCGTGAAGTAGTGCGAGCGGCGCTCTTCCGCATGGAGGCCGCCGGAGAGGTGGCCGAAGGAGAACAGCGTGACCTGCCGGCGCGCCTGCGCCGGTCGTTCCCTGTAGGGGCTCGCGGGCCCGAGAAGGTGATCCATGCGCAGGAGCCCGGTGACCGTGGTTTGCTCCTCCGGAAAGACCCCGCCGTCGGCGAAGAGCTGCCGGCCCACCGCGTTGCTGACGCAGACATGGCTGCCGAGAAAGCGCTGCCGAGTCTCGTGATAGCGGGCGACCCGCTCGCGGAGCTGCCGCCGATCGATCACCGTGAATTCCTTGTGCAGGGCGACGAAGGGCAAGCCGCCCCTATCGAGGCCCTCGGCCCAGGGGTGCTCCTGGCGATAGTGGATGGCCGCCGTCACCGCGCAACCGAAGCCGCCATGGCGCTTCAGCGCCGGCGCCAGGCGGCTGATGAAGGCGCTATGCTCCGCGCGCCGCTCGAGCTCTTTCGGATACTCTTCCAGGAAGTAGGACTCGTGGACCTCCCGCCCGCGCAGGGAGAAGAATGCGTTTATCAGGAACATGAGCTCGCGGTCGATGGCGAAGAGCGACACGCAGCCGGTGTTGGCCAGGGCCGCCAGGTCCTGGCGCCAGCGGAAATCGCTGAACACCAGCACCCTGAGCGCCCCGCTCGGGGCATCCGGGTTGAGCGGCGTCAGCCGGCGGGCGATCAGCCAACCGAAAAACGGCGCCAGCCATGGCCGGCGCAGCAGCCACTTCGCGGCGTCCTTCAGGACGTTCGGCACCAGCGCCAGGCTCATCAGTAGGCGATGCGCTTCTGCACGACGATCTCGTCGGTCTCGGCGAGGGTCCGCGTGATCGCCTCGCCGGCCGTGCCGTCGCCGTAGATAGGGTCCATGTCGTAGCGGCCGTGGCCGATCTGCCGTTCCACGGCCGCGGTGATCGCGTCGGCGTCGTAGCTCACGTCGATCACGTTGGCGCCTCTTTCGCGGCCGCTCTGCCGGGAGCCGACATTGACCACGGGCGTGCCGATGAAGGCACCGTCGCGGATGCCGCTGGAGGAGTTGCCGACCAGGCAGGCCGTGCGCGCCATGAGCCGGATGTAGGTCTCCGTCGGCAGGTTCTTGGTGAAGTGCATGCCGTCGGCGTTGCCGGACTCGCGCCAGATCCGAATGCCGCGCGCGATGTCCTCCGAGCCCGCGTCGGCGTTCGGCCAGAAGACCATGACAGGCAGGCCGATGCGACGCAGCGCCTGCAGGCTTGCGGTGATCTGCTCGATGCCCTGGCCGAACTCGGTCGTGACGGCATGCTGGGACAGCATGACGAAGGGCTTGTCGAAGTCGATCTGATCGCCGACGCCGCGCTTCAGCTCGCCGTTGTCGAGGCCGTCGTTGGCGCGCCTGAGGATCTCCGCCACCAGGTCCATGCGCGGGCAGCCGACCACGTGGACGCTCTCCGGGTCCTCGCCCAGCTTGATGATCCGCTCGGCGGCACCCTTGCTCGAGGGGAAGTGGATATGGGCGAACTTGGTGATGGCGTGGCGGATGCTCTCGTCGATGGTGCCGCTGACCTCACCGCCCATGGTGTGCGCCAAGGGGATGTTCATGAAGGCCGCCGCGACGGCCGTGGCCACGGTCTCGAAGCGGTCGCCCACCGTCAGCACCACGTCCGGCGTCAGATAGTCGAAGATCGTCGGCAGCTCCATCAGGCCGAGGCCGGTCGACTTGGCCATGGTGTGGGGCGTCTCGCCCTCGACCAGCATGTGCACCCGGGCATCGATCTCGAAGCCGTCCTTCTCGATCAGCTTGACCACCGAGCCATAGCGGTCGAGCAGCGCCGAGGCGGCCGCGACGACCTGTAGCTGGATGCCGGGATGCGCCTTGGCGGCGCGCATCACCGACTTGATGCTGGAATAGTTGGCTCGGGAGCCGACGACGACACAGACTTTCTTCATCGATTGAGTGCTTCGACCTGGTGGTTGTTCAAAGGAGATCGGCCGAGGCGATCGGGTGATCGGCGGCCAAATCGCGCGCCAGCTTGCGACCGACCAGCTCGCGGTAGCGCGCCGCCGAGATGCCGTCGCCCGGCTTCTTGTAGGCGAGATCGGATTCGGCCAAGACGCTGCCGGCGCTCAGCGCGCGGGCGGTGACCACCGACTTCTCGAAGACCTTCTTCATCTCGGCGTAGGGCGCGAGGTCGTCCTTGTCGACCGGCGCGGCCAGCATCTGCCCGACCGCCTGCAAGGCCGCGGCCAGGGCCGCGAAGTCCTCGGGCTCGGTGGCGTTGCCGGCGTCGCTGCCGTACATGCGGCGCGAGAAGGTGAAGTGCTTCTCGATCACCGTGGCGCCGAGCGCCGCCGCCGCGATGGCCGCGGCCGGGCCGTCGCTGTGGTCGGAGTAGCCGACCGGCAGGCCGTAGCGCTCGCGCATCTCGGCCATGACGTTGAGGCCGACCCGCTCCGGCGGGCAGGGATAGGCCGAGGTGCACTGCATCACGGTCAGCGGCCCGCCGCCGCGCAGCGCCGCCACCGCCCGGTCCAGCTCGGCCCAGTCGCTCATGCCGGAGGACAAGAGGACGGGCTTGCCCGTCGCCGCGATGCGCTCCAGCAGGGGCAGGTTGGTGACCTCGCCCGAGGGCACCTTGTAGAGCTCGACCTCGACCGTCTCGAGCAGATCCACGGCCTCCAGGGAGAAGGGCGAGGAGAGGAACCTGACTCCCCGCTCGGCGCAGGTCGCCTTCAGCTTGCGCCACTGCGCCTCGGTGAAGCCGGTGCGCCGGAAGTAGTCGAAGCGCGGCTCGGCGTCGAAGTAGGCGGGGCTCGGCGCCGAGGGCAGCGACTCGGCCTCGGCGATGTGGGTCTGGAACTTGACCGCATGGGCGCCGCAGGCCGCGGCCGCCTCGATCAGCTTGCCGGCGTTGCCGAAGGAGCCGTCGTGCACCGAGCCGACCTCGGCGATGAGGGTGATGGTCATGCCGCGGCGCCGCGCGTCATCAGGAAATCGGCGAAGGCGAGATCGAACGGCGTGTCGATGTCGACCGAGACCTCGGGCGCCATGACGTAGGCCACCAGGTCCTCGCTCAGACGCTCGCCGCGCCGGATCACTTCGGGCCGGTTGATCAGGATCGCCGGCCCGTTGCGCACATAGGCGGGCGCCTCGCCGTTCGGCTCGCGGTCGGGAAAGTAGGGCGACAGGCGGTCGCCGGACAGCGCGTAGCTGACCAGCGGATGCTGGGCATGCCCCAGCTCGACGACGCTGACCAGCGACTCCGCGCCGCTCTCGCGGAACAGCGCGACCGCCTCGTCGATGTGCTCGGCGCGGCGCAGCGGCGAGGTCGGCTGCAGCAGCACCTGCGCCTCGACCGTCTCGCCCTCGGCCGCGGCCCAGTCCAGGGCCCAGTCCAGGGCGTGGCGCATCACCGGCAGCATCGGCGCGGCGTCCTCGGCGATGTCGCTCGGCCGCAGGAACGGCACCTCGAGCCCGAGCTCCCGGCCCAGCGCGGCGATCTCCTCGTCGTCGGTCGACAGCAGGACACGATCGAGAGCCGAGCTCCCCAAGGCCGCCTGCGCGGTCCAGGCGAGCAGCGGCTGGCCGGCACAGGGGGCGATGTTCTTCTTGGGCACGCGCTTCGAGCCGCCGCGCGCCGGGATCAGGCCGATGACCGCCATGCGTCCTCTCTTCGACCGCGATCAGGCCGCCGCCCGGGCGGCCGGCGCCGCCGGCAGCGCGCCGCCGGCGATGGCCTCGGCCAGCTCGGGCACGCCCGGCGTGCCCACCGGCCAGACGAAGTCGGCGATCTCGGCGTCGGTCAGCGGCCGGCCGGCATGGGCCCGGCAGATCGCCGTGACCATCGGCGCCAGCGCCGCTTCCTCGGTGACCGCGTAGACCGCCGCCCGGTCGGTCTCGCTCGGCGGTGTGCGCCGGGCGGGAAAGTGCAGGTAGCGCGCCGTCGGCCCCCAGAGCAGGACGGGCACGCGGTGCAGCACGGCCTCCTCCAGGGTGGTCGACATGAAGCCGACGACCAGGTCGACATCGGCCAGGGCCTCGATGTAGGGCTGCTTGGTGCCGGTCACCCGGTAGCGGCCCTGCCGCGGCAGGAGCGCCTCCAGGACGTCCGGGCCGCATTCGGTCTTGGGCTTGCTGCGGATGGTCAGCGCGATCTCGTCGAGGTCGGAGAGCTGGCGCACCAGGGCGGCGGCGCTCGCCAGGAACTCGTTGCTGGTCTCGGTCACCCAGGGGAAGTAGATCGCCCAATGGGCGAAATTGCTGGCGTGGAGCACGCGGTAGGGGCCTTCGCGCCGGCTTGCCGCCGGGACGCCGGGCTCGAGGCGCAGCGGGCGGCTGCGACGCTGGTCCGCCTCGCTGTGGAAGCCCCGCGCCAAGGCGGCGATCCGCGGCGACCACATGATGAAGTGATCGGCCAGGCCGGCCGGCATGCGCATGTCGCAGAGGTAGCGGTGGATCTCCGCCGCGACGGCCGAGCCATGCGGCACCAGCGAGTTGTAGTTGACGACGTAGCGCGGCACGCCGGCGGCACCGGCCGCCTCCGCCACCACGGCATGGTGGCCGCTGTTCTGGCGGCTGATGAAGCAGTGCGGCGCGAGCGCCTCGATCGCCGCCGCCGCGTCGTCGTAGAGCCCTTCGCAGTGCTCCGCGTCGCAGCGCAGGATCTCGAGATCGACGCTGGTCAGGCCTTGCCGCACGACCGGGTCGCTGAGCGCTGCCAGGGCGCGGTCGACCGCCTCGCGCGCGGCCGGGGCGGGGTAGGCCGCCAAAGGTACCGCGACATGCGCCGCGGCCGCGCGGTCGTGCCGGACGGCGGTCAGAAGCGCCTTGTAGGCGCCAAGGCCGAGGCCCGCCGTCTGCACGACCAGCCGCCGGAAGGGGGGCGTGCGGTGCTCCAGATGTTTCTCGAGCCCGAAGATCAGGTTGCGCGCCCGGGTGACGATCCAGGGACCGCGCGCGCGCAGGGAGCGGAGCAAGAGGTTCCGCAGCAGGCGAAACAGCGCCGGCAGGGGCGGCGGCTTGCCCACATGCCGGCGGCGCAGCGCGGTCTCGCCGACCTGGCCCGCGCCTTTGGCGGCGTAGGGCGAGAGACGAAGCAACAGGGCCCGGTGAGCCGCCTCGCGCGACCTCTCCAGCGTCCAGCCGCCTTCGTCCGGAATCAGCCAAGGGCCCTCGTCGCCCAGCAGTGCCCAGGTCCGGCCGATCCGGTGCACCATGTGGCGCAGGTTCAGGTGCAGGGAGTGGATCGTGCCCGGGCGCAGCGCCGCCTCCCGCCGCGCCGCGCCGAGCACCTGGCGCAGCGCCTTCGCGCCCCGGGCGACGCAGCGCGCATGGTCGCCGTCGCTGAAGGGCTCGGTGACGGCCAGCGCCCGCAGGTCCGGGTCGAGCTTGGCCAGGACCAGAGGCGACAAGGCCAGGATGGCGCGCGCCTCGGGGCGCTCGCGGTTGAAGCGCTCGGCGTCTTCCGGCTTCGGCAGGATGGCGATCGCGGTGGCGTGCGACATCGTGACTTGCGGTGCGGGATCCGGCGGCGGCCCGTCCGGTCTCAGGCGAGCGCCTTGCTGCTCTGCGCGGCGGCGCGCTGCTTGCGCTTCTCCGGCGTCTCGCGCTGATCGCAGTGCTCCATTTCGGCGTGGGCGGCCCACCACTCGGCCGCGTAGCCGCAGTCGCGGTAGTCGTCGAAGTAGGGCCCGCCGATGGTGTAGTGGATCAGCGCCAGGTCGTCGCGCGGCTCGTTGACGTCGACCAGGTGGTTCCAGGTCGGCGGCAGCTCGCCGATCAGGTCCTCGCTCTCGAGCCACTTGAACTGGTGCAGCTCCAGGCCCGAGGCCGTGTTGACGTAATCCGGCGTCAGCGCTTGGCAGCGGGCCGCGTTGAACAGCATCACGCTCGACCAGTTCTTCTTCTGATACTTGGTCTGGGTCTGGCCGAGGAACTTCTCCTCCTCCTTCGGCACATGGTTGTGCTTGACGCACATCACGGCGTAGCGCTCGTCGCGCAGCGCCCAGAGCTTGGCGATGTCCTGCAGCATGACCATGTCGCAGTCCATGAACACGGCCCAGCCCTGGAACCCGGCGAGATAGGGCGTCAGGAAGCGACTGAAGCTGAAGTCGGTCGACTGCAGCGGATCCCGCTCGCGGGTCATGATGCCGCCGAGCTGCGACAGCGCCAGCGGCATGATGGCCACGGGCCGGCTCGCATGACGGTGGATGCTGTGCGCGAGCACGCTGAAGGAGATCGCCTCGCGCCCGTCGTAGCCGATGAAGACCCTGATCACGTCATCTCTCATTCGCTACCTCCGGACCCCTTTTCGCTAGGGCTGCCGGCCAGGCGCCGGCGTCCCGTCACTGCCAGTCGATGTGTTGTGTCGATGATGTGTCGTGTCGATGAGGAAAAGCGCCGCGCGGATCTCGGCGCGCGCTGGCCCCGGATAGGCGCCCCGACCACGCTACCGCCGGCCGGGTGCGCCTTGGCAGCCCGGCGGGCGGGCCGCATGTTCAGAACGTGAACGACCAATGTCAAGGACCTTCCCCGCGCCCTTCGGCAGCCGGCGCCAAGCGCCGGAAAACCGCGGAAACCGGGCCTTTCAGAGCGGATAGCCATAGTGCTCGAGCTGTACCTGGGCACCCGACCGCAAGCGCGGGTTGCTGTCGCGGTAGAGCCGCTCCAGCCGTCCCGCCGTAGCCCGACCGTAAGCCCCGGATGTGCCTTCATCCCGCTTCTAAAGATATGTGAGCTCGGCGTGCTCTAGTGGCTTCGCTTGATCAAGTGAGCCAGGGATCCGGAAGGCATGCGCCAGTGCGACGCTGGAATGTAGGGGCCCTGAACGGCTTCCACTTGCGCCCGGTTCTTCTCTAAGAAGTCTATGACCGAATCTTGCACTTCACAGCCGAAGTAGCAGTCATGAAGAAGGATATGGCCGCCATTGACGACCTTGGGAAACCAATTCTCCAGATCGTTGGTGCAGCCGTCGTAGGAATGATCTCCGTCGATGAACAGAACGTCGATATCCCCGACAGATGGGTGCTGCGTATGTTGGGAATCGCCGACGATGAGGTTGACGTTCTTGCCGATGCCCGCCTTCTCCAGGAGCTCTTTGAGCTTGTCGTCGTCTTGAGGCGCGATGTCTACAGAGTGGATGGGCACAGTGGCATTGGCGCAAGCGAAGAGAAAAGTGCTACCGCCTCTGAAGCGCCCAGTTTCCAGAATCCCATGGCGAGCCCTGTTTGCCATCGGATAGAGATACTCGATCTCCCACGGCTCAAGCCGAATGAACTCCTTGGGCAGCTCGCTCTCGTCCGGGATCCAATATCGACCTCCCCGATTTGGGTTCGGGGCTCCTTTGCGGCTTGGCTTGAGTCGGTTCTTGATTCGGTCGACGACTTCCGGCTCGTAGGGAAGGTGCTTTCTCCTGCATGCACCCATGAAGCGTCCGAAGAACTCTTGATAGTTCATTCTCGATAGCTGCCTTGTTTGTCATGATCGTGGATGAGCATAGAAATACGGCGTCGAAACCGATTGCCCATCAAGGCTTGATATCCCAATCGCAAGCCCAACTCTAGACCGATTCGAAGGCGTCTTTGTTGTCGTGGCTGCCATCAGCGCTGCAAGCACCTTGAATCTGCGGCGGTCTCCGTCAGGTCGAGCGCCACGGTGTCCTGGTGACACGAAACGCACGTCGTGAGAGAGGCGCCGGCGTGCCGGGCCGCACGGGTTGTCGAGAGCTTGGCGGGTCCGTCACTGGGCGGCATCGGGCCCGACGATGGTTGCCGAGAGGCGCGGCTCGAGTGCCGGAGCCCCGCTCTCCGGCTCGGCCAGACGGCCTTCGACCAGGTGGTAGCAGCGATCCGCGATCTCGCTGATGGCCGGGCGATGGGAGATGGCGACGATGGTCACCTGCGGCACCAGCCGCTGCAGCGTCTCGCAGAACTCGCGCTCGGTCCGGCCGTCGAGCGCCGATGTCGCCTCGTCGAGCAGCAAGAGGCGGGGCCTGCGCACCAGTGCCCGGGCGATCGCCAGGCGCTGCCGTTGGCCGCCGGAGACCTTCAGGCCGCGTTCTCCGGCCATGGCCTGCAAGCCGCCTTCCATATTGGAGACGAAATCCCAGGCGCCGGCATCTTTCAAGGCCTCGACCACCGTGGCTTCGTCTATGTTCGGATCGCCCAGGGTGATGTTCTGCAGGATTGTCGCGTGGAACAGCGTGGTCTCTTGCGGCACGTAGCCGATCAGCCGGCGCCAGGCCAGTCGGTCCAGCTTCGCGAGATCGATGCCATCGATCAGGATACGGCCGCTGTCGGGCTGCAGCAGACCGCTCAGAAGGTCGAGAAGGGTCGACTTGCCGGAGCCGGATGGACCGATGATGGAGACCAGCTCGCCCGAGCGGACGCTTAGGGAAAGCTCGCTCAGCACGGGCTTCTTGTCGTAGCTGAAGCCAACGCTCTCGACGACGAGGCTCTCGTCGAAGTGCAGCGCCGGGCCGGCGGTGCCCTGGCCTTCCGTGGAGGCTCGCTCGACCTCGGCTTCGATTGCCTGCTGCTTGCCGGTGAAGGCGTAGTAGGGCGCCTCGACCCTGGCGAGCTTTCTGAAGGCTTTGAGCTGCCCGCTGATCCGGCCGACGGTCCGGGCGAAGAGCGCCACCATGACCAGCAGGGACGTGGTCTCGATGCCGAGCGTCTGGACCGCGACCAGAATGCCGATGGCGATGAAGACGCCGGCGATCGGCTCCTGAAGCTGGCTGATGGCGACCGTGGCCAGGTTGAGACGGCGCTGGGTCGTCATGATCTGCTCTGTCTCCCGCTCCAGGAAGGGCGCGACGCGCTCCTCCAGGGCCATGGCCTTGAGCGGTTTCAGGCTGTGCAGCAACTCGACGATCCGGCTGGAATAGGCGCGGTTCAATTCGGTGGCGCGCACGCCTTGGCGGCGGGTCATCTCGATGAAGACGCGCAGCATCAAGATGATGATGACGCCGGCGACGATTGCGCTGATCGTCAGCTTCCAGGAGATCAGCAAGGCGGTTATCAGATAGACCAGCAACTGGATCGTGTTGCTGGCGATCATCATCAATGCCCGCGAAGCCGTGGCGGCATACTCGGCTTCCTGCAAGATGATGTTGGTCAGCCGGCCGACCGGCTCGCCGGTGAAGAACTGCCATCGGGCCTGCATCAAGGCTCGCAGCATGTCGAGCCGGAAGTCGCGGTTGATCGCCGCCTGCAGGTTGGCGCCGTAGAGCTGGGCGCCGAAGAGAAAGATCGCCTTGGCCCAGATCAGCAGGACCACGAGGATGAGCGCCGTGACCAGCGTCATGGGCAGGCCGACGGCGTCGAAGATCTGCTGATAGACCTGGGATATCTGACTGATCGGCCCTTCCTGGCCGAGCAGCAGATCGAGCACCGGCAGCAGGGTCAGGATGCCGATGCCCTCCGCCAAGCCCGAAAGCAGGAGCAGGCCGGTGGCCAGGCCCATGTACCAGGGGTAGCGCCGCAGGAAATCGCCGCCGATATCCACCAGGCTGTGCAGCAGCAGGCGGTCCTGGCGCCTGGTCCAGTCTTCAGGTCGCTTCGCCTGGTCCATCAACCCGACTCCACCTGCTCGCGCGTCCGCCCCATGTCGCCGGCCTCGAAACGCGCCGAGGACCGCTGATCGTCTCGCTCGTCGATCAGGTCGTCCCAAAGAGGCAGCACGCGCGCCGGAGCGAAGGCCTCGACCCGCGCACGACCCGCCACGGCGAGACGCGCGCGCAAGCTCGGATCGCCGGTCAGCTTGTCGATGGCCGCAGCCAGGGCGGGCGCGTCCTCGCCCGGGACCAGCAGGCCGTTCCGGCCGTCTTCGATGAGGTCGCGCGCGCCGCCGCTGCTCTCGGTGACGATGGCCGGGCAGCCCTGGGCCATGGCTTCGAGAAGCGCGTTGGGCGTGCCTTCGTAGCGCGACGGCAGGACGAAGAGCCCGGCGCGCCGGTAGTGCGCCTCCGGCGCCGCGGTCAGGCCCAGCCAGTCGACCGACTCGGCAATGCCGAGGCCTGCCGCCCGGCCCGCCAGCCTGTCGCGCAGCGGCCCCTCCCCCAAGATCGCCAGGCGCCAGCCGGTCTCGACCGCCCGACTGGCCGCGAAGGCATCGAGCAGGACGTCGAAGCCCTTCTGGGCATGCAGCCGACCGACCGACAGGACGACCTTGTCTCTCGCTGCGGCCGCCGTATCGGCCGCCGGCAGCTCGAGCGGGTTGGGCAGGTAGGCCAGCTTGTCCTCGGGCACGCTGGCCCGCAGGCTGGCGACGGCCGCCTCGCTGTTGGCCGTGACCTTGTCGGCCCAAGGATAGACGCGCCGGCGCAGCCAGTCCCAAGGCCGACCGAGCGACTGCCGGTCCGGGTCGTTGCGCTCGCTGACGATCAGGCGGCAGCCGAGCCCGCGGGTCGCCAGCGCCGAGAGGATGTTGCTGCCCGCCACGAAGCTGATCACGGTGCCGGCACCGCTGGCGCGGATCGCGCGGCGCAGGGCCAGGACGCGCCGGCCATTGGCCAGGAGCGCGGCGAGCAGCCCGCGGCTGGGCGCCTGCAGCCCGAGCGCCACGCGCCCGATGCCCGGCGCCAGGGCGAAGAAGTCCCGCTCGGGCCCGGCCAGGGTCACCACGGTCACCCGGCGGCCCGCCTGCTGCCAGGCGGCGGCCAGGCGAGTCAGGACGCGCTGGGCGCCGCCGCAGCCGAGATCGGCGATCACCAGCAGCAGGTCCGCCGCCGCGTCGTCGCCGAGGCATCGGTCGTAGAGCGCGGTGACGGCGGCGGCATGGCTGGCCGCGTCGTAGCGCCCCGCGGTCTCGATACCGCGCTGCACCAGCCTGTCGCGCAGCGCCTCGTCCGCCAGCAGGCCGGCCACCGCCTCGGCGTAGGCCTCCGGCCGCGCGCCCGGCACCAGGATGCCGTCGCGCCCGGACTCGACGACCTCGCGGTGGCCGCCGGCGCCGCTGGCGACGACCGGCGTGCCGCAGTGCATCGCCTCGACCAGGGTGCGGCCGAAGGGCTCGCCCTCGGCCGGCGCGACCATGACGTCGCTGGCCGCCATCCAGGGCGAGACCGGTCGCCGAAAGCCCATGAAGAAGAGCCGCTCGGAGAGGCCGAGGGTCGCCGCCCGCTCGGCCATGGCCGCCTGCAGGCCTTCGCGGTCCTCGCCGAAGACGACGAAGGCCAGCGGCCGGTCGACGAGACGGACCAGGGCCGCCGCCATCTCGACGAACAGCAGCGGGCGCTTCCAGCCGATCAGGTTGCCGAACAGGCCGATCACCGCCGTGTCCTCGCCCTGCGCGAGCTCCTCCAGCAGCGCCCGCCGGCAGGCGGCGCGATCCAGCGGCGCGGGCGCGGCGATCGGGTTGGCGACGACCTCGGTCCTGGCCTGGACGCGCGCCGGCAGGCCAGCCGCCACGAAACGCGAGATCGCGACGACCCGGGACGCCAGCCGCAGCATCAGGGACTCGAGCCGCGAGCCGCTGACCCGATTGCGCTGATGCCAGAGGCTCGCGCGGCCGGCGAGCCGGGCCGGCAGCGTCCAGGTCAAGTGCATACGGGCGTCGTTGCTGTGCACTACGTCGATATCGCGGCGGCGTATGAAGGCGGTCAGGCGCGGCAGCACGGCGATCAGCGCGAGCAGGTTGCCTAGGGGCGTCGCGCTGCGACCGACGGTGCGGCGCAGCGGCAGCAGCTCGTAGCCGACGCCCACGTCGTCGAGATAGGCCGACAGCGGCCCTTGCTGATGAAGCACGACCACGGGCTCGTATCGCATTGCGTCGATGGCTCGAATCAGGGTCACGGCCGAGAAATGGCTGCCACCGAGACTGTCGCCGACGAAGGGAAAGCAGATCTTCGGCCGCCCTGACGTCGGCGCATTCATAGGGCTTCCAGAAGGTCTTTGGCGCGGCAGCGCTCGGCGACCTCGGCCAGCAAAGTCACCGGCAAGCCGCTCGCCTCGGAGATCTGCAGGAGGTCGCGCGTGCCGTCGGCCAGGTTCAGCAGCCAGAGGATCGCCCGCACCTCGCGCTTGCGGTCGTTGCGCGAGCCGAGGGTCGGATAGAGGCCGTGGCGGCCGAGCTGCGGCTCGCCCTCGGGCTTGAGGTTGCGATAGCGGCGGTTCGCCTCGAGCAGGTCGACCAGGGCCTCCAGCGCGTCCACGGTCCGCACGATGGTCTCGGCGCTGACGATGTCGAGGTTGTCGAGCGAGGTGTGATACTCGGGGAAGTCCGGCTCGCCTCGGGTCAGGGCCGCGACGGGCAGGTCGAAGCCCGGCGAGCAGTATTGCCGCTCGTCGCTGCCGAGCGGCTCGAAGGGCACGACCTCGGCCGGCGCCTCCGGCCAGTCCTCGCGCCCGCTGGCCATGAGCCGCTCGACCGCCCGGTCGGCCAGGCTGTCGCCGCGCCGCGAGCGCTTGATCCGGAAGGGCGCGTCGCGGCCGATGTTGGCCACCGTGTAGCCGGCCACGAGCCTCTCCTTCAGGTGGCCGCCGCGGCGCGCCAGATAGGCGATGCTGCCGATGGTCTCCGGCAGCAGCACGAAACGGTAGCTGAGCCGCCGCTGGGGCCGCGCCGCCAAGCGGCGGCAGAGCAAGGCGAGCGCGATCGGCCCGCAAAGCTCGTCGTTGGCCATCGAGGGGTGGCAGGTGTAGCTGGAGAACAGCACCTCGTCCTCGCTCTCGCCGAGCAGCAGGGCCTCGGAGAGAGTCATGGCGCCGTCGACCAGCTCGCTGTCGACGACCACCTGATAGTCGCCCTCCGGCAGGGCATCGCGCTGTTTCTGGCTGAGGCAGAAGCCCCAGCGCGGCGCGTAGTAGCTGGTGACGTAGGGAATCGCCTCGGGCCTATCCGGCAGGCTGTGCAGATGGGCGTCGAGCTCTTGCCGGCTCAAGGTGCCCCGGAAGGGCACGGAGCAGTTGACCAGATGCAGCTTGTGCGCGGCGGCATCGATCACCCGCCGGCCGTCCGGTCCGACCACGTAAGCCTCGCGGAAGATCCATTCCTGCGGCACGGTCCAGTCGAGCACCGGCGTGCCCGAGGGCACCTCGATCCGCTCGAACGGCGCCAGTCCGGACAGCACATCGTGGGTCTCGCGCACGCCCGCGCCGGTCAGGCTGCGCATCAGCGGGAAGAGCCGCTGCAGCAGGGCCTCGGCGAGCGCCTCGTCGCCCTGCTCGATCGGCAGCCTGTCGTCTTGTATGGCGGTCATCGGCTCAGACATCGCCGAAGAAGCGCTCCACGAAGCTCGGATCGTCCAGCGTCGGCGCCCGGTCCAAAGCCGCGTGCAAGGCCTGCCAATCGATCGCGACCCGGTTCTGCTCGTCGAAGCCGCCGGGCACGATGGCCATGCGCTGCTCCGCCAGGGCGCGCAGGTCGTCGGCGATCCGGCCTTGGCCGAAGTCGACCAAAACCACCGGCTTGCCGGCGCAGAGCGCGTCGCGCCAAGCCGAGGTCTGCGGCAGATCGAACAGCAGGATGTCGGCCTCGGCCATGGCCGCGTCGAAGGCGCCGTTCGCCGTCGGCACGCCAAGGCCGGAGAAGTCCGGCAAGCCTTCCTGCTGGTCGGGATGCGGCCGGAAGCAGGGCGCGTAGCCCCAGCTTTGCAGCTTGCCGAACAGCCGGGCCTGCCAGTCGACGGCGACGGGATCGGCCAGCCCCGCCTTGTAGCGCATGTAGCGGTCCTGGCGG
>JANQLT010000044.1 GCA_028280455.1 Kiloniellales bacterium | reverse complement strand
CACTCAAACTCCCAAGCTCCAACCGAGCCAAGGAATCACCTGGCAAACCACACCGCAACCCAGATGTGTGAATGCAATAGCCCCCGACGGGGGAGAGGGACGTGGAGGCTTAGCGAAGCCGAAGGCTGAGCTTAGCCGGAGCTGGGTGAGGGGGCAGTTCGTTTCCATGGCGAAGGCCGCCGCGATGAGCGGCGATCACCGGAGCGTCACCGGATCGGCGGACCGGAGCCGATGCCACCCAAGCAGGGAACGCCCTAGCCCGGATTTCTCACCATCACTTTGGGGATGGTTGGAAATCCGCTCTAGCCGGCGGGGCGCGGGTCGATCGGCAGCAGGTCGGCGAGGCCGGTCTGCCGCTCGAGCAGGGCGGTGGCGGCGAGGATGGCGGCTTCGCCGCGCGGCGGGCCGACGATCTGCAGGCCGACCGGCAGGCCCTCGGCGGTCAGGCCGGCGGGCGCCGAGAGCGCCGGGCAGGTGGTCAGGGTGACGGCGTAGGCGATGGCCAGCCAGTCGATGTAGGTCTCGAAGCTCTGGCCGGCGGCCTCTTCGACCGTGCGCCACTCGACCGGGTAGGGCGGCACGATGGTCGCCGGGCAGAGCAGCAGGTCGTAGCTCTCGAAGAAGCCGAGCATGCGCTGGAACAGCTTGGCGCGCTCCTGTTCGGCGCGGGCGATCTCCGCGGCCGTCAGCGCCAGGCCCTTCTCGATGTTCCAGATCACGTCCGGCTTCATCTGCTCGCGGTGGCTCCGCAGCAGCGCGCCCGAGTCCGCCGCGAAGCCGACCGCCCGCAGGGTCTGGAAGATCTCGTGGGCGCCGGAGAGATCGGGGCTGGCCTCCTCGACGATGCAGCCGAGATCGGCGAAGCGCTCGGCCGCGGCGCGGCAGATCGCCGCCACCTCCGGCTCGACGGGCGTGACGCCGAGGTCGGCGCTGAAGGCGATCCTGCGCGGCGGGGCCGCCTCGCGCACCGCGTCGGCGAAGGCCTGCGCGGGGGCGTCGAGCGTCATCGGGTCCTCGACATGGGCGCCGGAGAGCGCGTCCAGTAAGATCGCCGTATCCAGCGCGTTGCGGGCCATGGGGCCGAGGACCGAGAGGTTCGTATAGAGCCGGGTCGGCGGGCCCTTGGGGACGCGGCCGGGCGCCGGGCGCAGGCCGACGATGCCGGTGAAGCTCGCCGGGTTGCGCAGGCTGCCGCCGAGGTCGGAGCCGCTGGCCAGCCAGACCTGGCCGGCGGCCAGGGCCGCCGCGCTGCCGCCGGAGGAGCCGGCGACCGACTTGGCCCGGTTCCAGGGATTGTGGGTACGGCCGAAGACCTCGTTGAAGGTGCTGGCGCCGGCCCCGAACTCGGGCGTGTTGGCCTTGCCGATGACGATCGCGCCGCGCGCCTCCAGGCGCTCGACCATCAGGGCCGAGCGCTCGGGGACGTGATCGGCGAAGATCGGCGAGCCGTAGGTGGTGCGCACGCCGGCGGTGTCCTCGAGATCCTTGATCGCCACCGGCAGCCCGGCCAGCCAGCCGCGCGGCTTCGGGTCCGGCGGGCCCTGCTCCATCATCTGCCGTGCCCGATCCCGCGCCTGCTCCAGGCAGAGCGTCGGCATGGCGTTGAGCGCGTCGTCGGTCTCGGCGATGCGGGCGGCCGCGGCCTCGACCAGATCGAGCGGCGTGACCTCGCCGGCCTCGAGCCGTCGGATCGCCTCGGCCGCGGTCAGGCGCCAGAGCGCGTCGTCGGACATGCGAGCTTTTCCCCCGGTTGCTTGGCCGGGCGATTATGCGGTCCCGGCGGGCGGCGGCAAGCGCGTCGCCGGGCTTGACGAGGCGGCGCCGGGACCGCAAGACCGCGTGACCGGGGAGGGGAGGGGCATGACCGATCTGGCGGAGAACGGCAGGCAGCGCGCCGGCGGCGTGACCGTCATGGTCTTCGCGGCCCTGGCGATCAGCGTCTCGCTGCTGCTTTCGCCCTTCGTGTTCGAGGCCGGCATGGCGCCCCTGGCGCTGCTCGCCCTGCGCTCGCTCGTCTTCGTCGCCTTCCTCTATGCCGCGACCCGGCTGACCGGCCACCGGCTCGGCTTGCCGGCCTCGAAGCGGATGAGCGCTTTCGGGGTCGGCCTGATCTACATCCTCGGCGCCGGCGGCTATCTCTGGTCGATCTACTTCCTGCCGGTCTCGCTGGCGGTGCTGATCTTCTACGTCTACCCGATCCTCACCCTGATCCTGGCGAGCGTCCTGGCGCGGCATCTGCCGCGGCTCCGGGATCTTCTTCTGCTGCTGGTCGCCTTCGGCGGCCTGACCCTGGCGCTCGGCGTCTCCTTCGAGGGGCTCGACATGCGCGGCGTGGCGCTGGTCTCGGGCGGCGCCCTGGTCATCGCCACGTCCTTCGTCTGGATGTCGCGCTCCCTCGGCGAGGAGGACAGCCTGGCCGTGACCTTTCACATGGCGATCTCCGGCGGCCTGCTCGCCCTGCTCGGCGCGACGGCCGCCGGCGCGCTGTCGCTGCCGGAGCCCGACGCCATGGCCTGGCTGGCGCTGGCCGGCGTGCTGGTCTTCTTCTGCGCCGGCTTCTACTCGATCTTCCGCGGCATCGCGATGATCGGCCCGGTGCGGGCGGCGACGATCATGAACCTCGAGCCGGTCGCTACCCTCGCCCTGGCACCGCTGATCCTCGCCGAGCGCCTGACGGCACAGCAATGGATCGGCGCGGCCATCGTCATCGCGGCCGTCGTGCTGAGTCAGCGGCGCTAGGGCGGGGTGGAACGAGCCGCCCCCTCACCCAGCTTCGCCTAAGTCTCGGCTACGCCTCGACAAGGCTGCGCATCCCTCTCCCTCGACGGGCTAGCAGATTCACACATTTTGGGAGAGGCTCCATCCTTGGCTCATGGTTTTGAATTTGTGCCATCCGGCGGCCATGGTTTTGGGGCCTGGGG
>JANQLT010000236.1 GCA_028280455.1 Kiloniellales bacterium | reverse complement strand
CGTCGCCGACATCATCGAGCACACGGCGACGCAGATGCCGCGCTTCAACTCGATCTCGATCTCCGGCTATCACATGCAGGAAGCCGGCGCGACGGCCGTCCAGGAGCTCGCCTTCACCATCGCCGACGGCCTGGAATACGTCCGTGCCGCCAGCTCCCGGGGGCTGGCCGTCGATGCCTTCGCGCCGCGCCTCAGCTTCTTCTTCGCCATCGGCATGAACTTCTTCATGGAGATCGCCAAGCTGCGGGCCGCCCGCTACCTCTGGTCGAGCCTGATGGCCGAGCTGTTCCAGCCGCAGGACCCGCGCTCGCTGATGCTGCGCACGCACTGCCAGACCTCCGGCGTGTCGCTGACCGAGCAGGACCCCTACAACAACGTCATCCGCACCACGGTCGAGGCCATGGCGGCGGCGCTCGGCGGCACCCAGTCGCTGCACACCAACGCCCTCGACGAGGCCGTCGCCCTGCCGACGCCGGGCTCGGCGCGCATCGCCCGCAACACCCAGCTCGTGCTGCAGGAGGAGAGCGGCATCACCAAGGTCGCCGATCCCCTGGCCGGCAGCTACTACGTCGAGTCCCTGACCTCGTCGCTGGTCAAGCACGCCCGGACGCTGATCGACGAGGTCGAGGCCATGGGCGGCATGACCAAGGCGGTCGAGAGCGGCATGCCGAAGCTGCGCATCGAGGAGTCGGCGGCACGGCGCCAGGCGCGGATCGACCGCGGCGAGACCGTGGTGGTCGGCGTCAACCGCTTCCAGCCCGAGACGCAGGATCAGATCGACATTCTCGACATCGACAACAAGTCGGTGCGCGAGGCGCAGATCGCCCGGCTCGAGAAGATCCGCGCCGAGCGCGACGCGGCGGCCTGCGAGGCCGCGCTGGAGGCCCTGGAGCGGGCGGCCGCCGAGGAGAGCGGCAACCTGCTGGACCTGTCGATCGACGCGGTGCGGCAGCGGGCCACCGTCGGCGAGGTCTCGGATTCCCTGGAGCGGGTCTACAGCCGGCACCGCGCCGTGACCCGTTCGGTCTCGGGCGTCTACGCCTCGGCTTACGAAGGCGACGAGGGCTTCGGCAAGGTGCAGGGCGAGGTCGAGGCCTTTGCCGCGAACGAGGGCCGGCGGCCGCGGATTCTCGTGGTCAAGCTCGGCCAGGACGGACACGACCGTGGCGCCAAGGTGATCGCCACGGCTTTCGCCGATATCGGCTTCGACGTCGACATCGGCCCGCTGTTTCAAACGCCGGAAGAAGCGGCTCGCCAAGCGATAGAAAACGACGTGCATGTCATCGGCGTCTCCAGTCAGGCCGCTGGTCACAAGACGCTGGTGCCGGAGATGTTGGGGGAACTGAAGAAGTCCGGAACGGACGACATCATCGTGATCTGCGGCGGCGTCATCCCGCCGCAGGACTACGACTTCCTGCTCGAGGCCGGCGTCTCCGCCGTCTTCGGTCCCGGCTCCAACATCCCCAAGGCGGCGCATGAGATTCTTGGCCTGATCCGGCGTCGCCGCGCAGCAGCTTAGGGTTCCGCCCGACATGTCTTCGACCGCATTGCAGTCCAAGTCTCGCGACTGGCCGTTCCGGACCTGGCTGATCGCCTTCGGCGGGCTGGCCGCCACCCTGGCCTGGCTGGTCGCCTGCGCCAGCTACATCGACACCAACTTCGGCTGGGAGTTCTTCCTGGCGCTGCTGCCGCACGAGGTGGCGAGCTTCCTGGCCGGCATCCTGGCGCCGCCCCTGCTGCTTTGGCTGGTCCTGCTGTTCTTCGTGCGCATCACCAGCGTGAACAAAGAGACCGAGGAGCTGCTCGGCCACTTCCGGGCCATGACCTATCCGACGCCGGACGCCGAGCTGCGGGTGGCGAAGATCTCCGAGTCCTTGAAGGACCAGGCCAACATGCTGGGCAAGGCGACCGACGACGTGGTCGACAAGCTCGAGGGCATGCGCGAGGCCCTGCGCCAGCAGAGCCAGGACCTGACCGGCGCCAGCGTGCGCGCCGCCTCGCAGGCCGATCAGCTTCGCGAGTCCCTGGCCGCCCAGTCGGAGAACCTGGAGGAGGCCAACGAGCGGGTCATGGGCCTGGTCGCCGAGGCCGGCCGCGTGGTCGACCGCCAGGTCGAGGTGATCGACAAGGCCGCCGAGCGCTCGCGCGAGTCCGCCGTTGCGGTGACCGGCTCGCTGCAGAGCGCGGTCGAGGATTTCCAGAAGGCGGCCGCCGGGGCGACGGACGTCGCCGATGCCGCCTCCAACCGGATCGCCGAGAAGATGACGGAGTCCATCGGCAGCCTCGACCAGGCCGCCGACCGGGCGATCGACCGCGCCGGGCAGTCGATCTCGACCATCACCGAGACCCTGCGCGAGCCGATCAAGGCGCTCGACGAGGCGGCGGACCGGGCGGTCGAGCGCGCCTCCGACGCCGGCACCCATCTCTCGGAGAGCCTGCAGAGGCCGGTCGACCTGATCAACGACGCCTCGGACAAGGCCAGCGAGCGCATCCGGGTGGCCGGCGCGCAGGTCCACAACAGCCTGCAACTGCCCCTGGCGGCGCTGAACCAGGCGGCCGAGCAGGCCGAGCAGCGCGCCCAGGACGCGGCCCAGGCGATCGCCGACACCCTGGCCGATCCCTCCCGCACCCTGCAGGAGGCGGCGCAGAACGCGGTCTTGCAGACCCGCGAGGCGGTCGAGGTCATGTCCGATGGGCTGCGCGATCCGCTGCTGCTGCTCGACCAGTCGACCGAGCAGGCCATCGAGCGGGCGCGCAAGGCGGTGACCACGGTCTCCGAGGCGCTCGAGCAGCCGGCGCAGCTCCTCGACGAGGCCTCCAAGCAGTCGCTGGACCGGGTCCAGACGGTGACCCAGGAGATCGCCCAGGCGCTCGAGCGGCCTTCCGGCAAGCTGCGCGAGATCACCCACCAGTCGATCGGCTGGGCCCGCGAGGCGACCTCGCAGGTCGTCGAATCCCTGCGCGAGCCGACCGAGCTGCTGGAGCAGGTGGCGCGGCAGTCCCTGAGCCAGGCGCGAGAGGCGGCGAGCGAGGTCTCCGAGGCCTTGATGGAGCCGGTCGAGCGGCTCGACCAGACCACCAACATGGCGGTCGAGCGCTCGCAGGAGGCGAGCCTGCAAGTCTCCGAAGCGCTGCAAGGCCCGAGCGAGCGCCTGGACGGCCTGGTCACCGACTCCCTGGAGCGGATGCGCGAGGTGACCGCCGAGATCACCCAGTCCCTGCAGACGCCGACCAACCGGCTCGAGCAGCTCGCCAACCTGGCCCTGCAGCGCAGCCGCGAGGCGGGCGAGCGGGTCGCCGAGGGCCTGCAGGCGCCGGCCGAGCGCCTGGAGGCGCTGACCGGCGAGCTGCTGGAGCGCAGCGAGGCGGCGACCGACAAGGTGAGCGCCGCACTGGAGGCGCCGAGCGAGCGTCTGGCGCAGCTCGCCGAGCGGGCCCTGGAGCGCAGCGAGACGGCGGGCGAGCAGGTGGCCGGCGCCCTGCGGGTGCCGAGCGAGCGCCTGGAGCAGCTCACCGACGAGATCCTGGCGCGCGGCGAGGCGGCCAGCCGGCAGGTCGCCGAGGCCTTGCAGGCGCCCAACGACCGTCTGGAGGCGCTGACCGAGCAGGCCCTGGCGCGCGGCGAGGCCGCCAGTCAGCAGGTCGCCGAGGCCTTGCAGTCACCGAACGACCGTCTGCAGGCGCTGACCGAGCAGGCCCTGGAGCGCAGCGAGACGGCCAGCCAGCAGGTCGCCGAGGCGCTGCAGGCGCCGAACGATCGTCTGCAGGAACTGACTGAGCAGGCCTTGGCGCGCGGCCAGGAGGCCAGCGACCAGGTCGCCGAGGCCATGCAGGCGCCGGCGCAGCGCCTGGAGCAGCTCGCCACCCGTGCCATGCAGCGCAGCCGCGAGACCAGCGGCCAGGTGGCCGAGGCCTTGCAGGAGCCGGCCGACCGCCTCGAGCAGCTCGCCGAGCAGGCGCTGGAGCGCAGCCGCGAAGCGGGCCTGCGGGTCGGCGAGGCGCTGCAGGCGCCGGCCGAGCGCCTGGAGGCGCTGACCGACCAGGCCCTGGAGCGCACGGAGCTGGCCAGCGAGCGGGTCGCCACGGCGCTGCAGCAGCCGACCGACCGCATGGCCGAGCTGACCGAGCAGTTCGTCTCGCGCAGCGCCGAGGCCAGCGAGCAGGTGGCGCAGGCCCTGCAGGAGCCGGCGCAGCGGCTGGACAACCTGGCGAGCCAGTCGATCGAGCGGGTCCGGGCGGTCAGCGCCGAGGTCACCGACGCGCTGCAGGAGCCGACCGCGCGCATCGAGCGGCTGGCGGCGATCTCCCTGGAGCGGGCGCGGGCGACGACGGTGCAGGTTGCCGACTCGCTGCAGGAGCCGGCCGACCGCCTGGAGGCGACGGCCGAGCAGCTTCTGGCCAACGTCAACGAAGCGGCCGGCCAGGTCGGCGAGGCCCTGCGCCAGCCGACCGCGCGCCTGGAGCAGGTCACCAACGAGTCCCTCGAGCGCACCCGCCAGGCCAGCGCGCAGCTCGCCGAGGCCCTGGTCGAGCCGGCGGCGCGGCTGGAGCAGGTCACGGGGCAGTCGCTGCAGCGGGCCCGCGAGGCCAGCGCCGAGTTCGCCAAGACCCTGCAGGAGCCGGCCGGCGAGCTGGAAGAGGTCACCAACGCGACGCTCGACCGCGCGCGCCAGGCCAGCGCGCGCATCGTCGAGGCGCTGCGCGAGCCCGCCGGGCTGATCGCCCAGTCGAGCGAGCAGGCCATCGAGCGCACCCGCGGCGCCGTCGAATCGATCCGCGACACCTTGCAGGAGCCGATCACCATCCTCGACGAGGCGACGGCGCAGGCGGTCAAGCGCTCCGCCGAGCTGGGCGAGGAGATGGGCAAGCGCACCGGCGAGATGAAGAGCGTCAACGAGCAGATGCAGACGATGACCAAGGAGCTGCGCGAGGAGATCGACGCGGAGTCCGAGGCCTTCATCGAGGTCGGCAGCCGCATCTCCTTCCAGGCCAAGCAGTTCATCGACCTGCTGCGCCAGCAGATCGACCACCTCAACGCGGCCTTCGAGCGCTCCGGCGGCCAGGTCAACTTCCTCAAGGAGTCGCTCGGCCAGCAGCGCGAGGACATGGTCAAGCTGTCGGGCGACATCGGCGACCAGGCACACGCCCTGACGGCGCTGATGCAGAACCAGGCGCAGGAAGTGCGCACCGCCTTTGAGGTCGCCGCGACCCGCGCCAAGGTCATGGGCGAGGCGCTGCGCGAGCGCGGCGAGGCCCTGTCGATCGTCGCCGACGAGGCTTCCGAGCGGCTGCGCGACTCGACCGAGATGATGGCGCAGAAGGTGACCTCGACCGGCGAGTCCGAGACCCAGCGCCTGGTCGAGGCGGCCGGCGTGGCCGAGCGCCGGATCATCGCCGCCGGCGAGGAGATCAAGCCGCAGGTCGAATCGATCAATTCCGCCGTCGACCGCGCCGTCGAGCAGTCGCGCCTGGCCGGCGACGCCTTCAAGCGCCAGGCCGAGGAGCTGGGCGAGACCTCGGACCGGGCGGCGCAGCACATCGACCGGGTCAGCGACATCGTCAAGGGCCGCTCCGAGGAGCTGGTGCATTCGGCGCGCGACGTCATGGGCAGCGCCGAGACCCTGGCGCAGACCTTCAAGGTCCAAGGCGACGAGCTGAAGGGCGCGGCCGATGCCGCCAACGCCGCCGCGACCGGCCTGAAGAACGCCGTGCAGCAGGAGATCCGCGATCTCGGCCGGGTGGCCGGCGAGCTCTCGGCACTGGCCCGCAACATCAAGCAGTCGCTGGCCGACCAGGCCGCCGAGTTCAACCAGGGCCTGGCGGCGACCCGCGAGGCCTCGGAGGACATCCGCGAGGAGCTGCGGGCCCAGGCGGCCGACCTGGCCGAGGGCTCGGAGCAGACCATGGAGCGCCTGGCGCAGATCGGCGAAAGGGTCGAGAGCAGCGCCTCGGTCCTGACCGAGAGCGCCGAGCGGGCGCTCGACAAGACCCACGAGCTCTCCGGCCTGCTCGAGGCCCGTGCCGCCTCGCTGACCGATGCGGTCGCCAAGGCGGTGGGCGAGGCCTCGGAGGCGACGCAGATCTTCCGCTCGCAGACCAAGGAGCTGGTCACCGCCTCCGAGGAGGCGGCGATCCAGGCCCGCAGCGTGCGCCACAACGACGCGCTCGGCCGCCGCGACCTCTTCCTGCGCACCGCCACGGTCATGATCGAGGATCTCAACTCGGCGGCGATCGATATCAACCGCCTGCTCGAGGACGAGATTCCGGAAGAGATCTGGCGGCGCTACCGGCGCGGCGACAAGTCGGTCTTCGCCCGGCGCCTGCTGAAGATGAAGGACCGCTTCGTCGTCCGCGACATCGAGAACCGCTACGAGTCCGACGTCGAGTTCCGGGACAAGGTGACGCGCTACATGAACCAGTTCGAATCGCTGCTGACCCAGGCGACCGACTGCGATCCCGAGCAGGTGCTGAGCGCCACCTTCCTGACCGCCGACGTCGGCAAGCTCTACCTCTTGCTGTCCCGCTCGCTCGGCCGCACGCAATAGGGCGGGGATGCGGCCGACCACGATCGACAGTGGCGAGGTCAAGCTCTCCGGCCAGCTGAAGACGCTGCGCCGCCTGCTGCCCTATCTCTGGCCGGCCGATCGCGGCGACCTGCGCCTGCGGGTGCTGATCGCGGTGATCCTGATGATCGCCGCCAAGGGCGCCACGGTGGTGGTCCCCCTGATCCTGCGCGAGGCGGTCAACGCGCTGACGCCGGCCGAGACCGCGGCTGGCGTCGCGGTGGTCCTGGCGGTGCCGCTCGGCCTGCTGATCGCCTACGGCGCGGCGCGCGTGCTCTCCATCGGCTTCGCCGAGCTGCGCGACGCGCTCTTCGCGCGGGTGGCCCAGCACGCCATCCGGCGGGTCGCCCTGGAGACCTTCCAGCACCTGCACCGCCTGTCGCTGCGCTTCCACCTGGACCGCCAGACCGGCGGCCTGAGCCGGGCGGTCGAGCGCGGCACCAAGGGCATCGAGTTCCTGCTGACCTTCATCCTCTTCTCCATCGTGCCGACCCTGATCGAGATCCTGATGGTCGTGGTGATCCTCTGGGCTCTCTTCGACTGGCGCTTCCCGGCGATCACGGTCGTGACCATCGCGGCCTATGTCTGGCTCACCTTCCGGATCACGGAGTGGCGCATCGCCCTGCGCCGGCAGATGAACGAGGCCGACAGCACGGCCAACACCAAGGCCATCGACTCGCTGCTCAACTTCGAGACGGTGAAGTACTTCGGCAACGAGGCCCACGAGGCCCGGCGCTACGACAGCGGCCTGCGCTCCTACGAGACGGCGGCGGTGCGCAGCCGGCAGTCGCTGTCCCTGCTCAACGTCGGCCAGGCCCTGGTGATCGCCCTGGGCGTCACGGCGATCATGGTCATGACCGCCTACGGCGTGGTCTCCGGGGCCATGACCGTGGGCGACTTCGTCATGGTCAACGCCTACCTGATCCAGATCGCCATGCCGCTCAACCTGCTCGGCACGGTCTATCGCGAGATCAAGCAGTCGCTGGTCGACATGGAGGTCATGTTCGGCCTGCTCGACGTGGCGCCGGACGTGACCACGCCGCCCGATGCGCCGGCCCTGCGGGTCGAAGGCGGCCGCGTCGCCTTCGAGGGCGTGTCCTTCGGCTACGACCCGCGCCGGCCGATCCTAAAGGGCCTCGACTTCGAGGTGGCGCCGGGCAAGACGGTGGCGATCGTCGGCGCCAGCGGCGCCGGCAAGTCGACCATCGGCCGCCTGCTGTTCCGCTTCTACGACGTCACCGCGGGGCGCATCGCCATCGACGGCCAGGACATCCGCGACGTCGATCTGGAGAGCCTGCGCGGCGCCATCGGCGTGGTGCCGCAGGACACCGTGCTGTTCAACGACACGGTCGGCTACAACATCGCCTACGGCCGGCCCGAGGCCGACGAGGCCGAGATCGTCGAGGCCGCGCGCCTGGCCCGCATCCACGACTTCGTCTCCGGCCTGCCGGACGGCTACGAGACCACGGTCGGCGAGCGCGGCCTCAAGCTCTCCGGCGGCGAGAAGCAGCGCGTCGCCATCGCCCGCACCCTGCTCAAGGCGCCGCGCATCTTCCTGTTCGACGAGGCGACCTCCTCGCTGGACAGCAAGACCGAGCGCGAGATCCAGGCGAGCCTGGGCGAGGTCTCGCGCGAGCGCAGCACCCTGGTGATCGCCCACCGCCTCTCGACGGTGGTCGAGGCCGACCAGATCCTGGTCCTCGAGGCCGGCGAGATCGTCGAGCGCGGCCGCCACGCCGAGCTGCTGGCGCTGGACGGCCGCTACGCCGTCATGTGGCAGCGCCAGCAGGCCGAGCAGGCGAAGCTGGAGCAGGACGACGACAGCGAGCGACCGCTGGAGGTCGTCGGCAAGGCGCGTGGTTAGGGCTGCCGTCGGTTTGTCGGGATCTTCTGCCCATCGAAACATCCTTCCCCGTCATCCTCGGGCGGAGCGAAGCGGAGACCCGAGGATCCACCCCTGGGCCCGGCGCCAAGCCGATCCGTGGAGGCTCGGGTCGGCGTGCCGCTTTGCGGCACTTGCCCGAGAATGACAGGGAATAGGAGCCGAGGGAGCCGCGGATCCACGGTGCCCGGACACTGTGCCATCCCCGCCGCTTACGGTGCCTACGTCCTCGTCGTCGCCTTGTCCCGGTCCTTGCCGCTGCGCCTACCGCGCATCGCTGGGACGTTGCCGCCGGGCCGCTACGCCTACTGCGGCAGCGCCTACGGCCCCGGTGGCCTGCGCGCCCGCCTGGCCCGGCACCTGAAGCGCGGCAAGGCGCTGCGCTGGCATGTCGACCGCCTGACCGAGGCGGGCCGGGTCGCGGCCTTGGTCGCGCAGCCGAACGGCAAGGAATGCGATCTGCGCGCCGCGCTGCAGACCGAGCCGGGCGTGACGGCGCCGATCCCCGGCTTCGGCAGCAGCGACTGCCGCCGCTGCGACAGCCACCTGCTGGCCCTGCCGTCCGGGCTCGGTCTCGAGGCTTGGTCGAGGCGAGAGATCGCAGCCTCTCACTATCTCGCGCTTTGACTCTTTAGCGCAGGGCGTTTAACGTCGAGCGTTAAAGTGGTTGAGGTGGGCGCCTTCTCGACGTGATCAAGAGCTTCAAGGATCGCCGAACGGAACGGCTCTTCGCGGGGATTGCCGTGCCTGCCTTTAGATCGATCACGAAGGTCGCGGTTCGGAAGCTCGATATGCTGGACGCTGCCGTCGGCTTGGAGGATCTGAAATCGCCGCCGGGCAATCGACTGGAGAGGCTGAAAGGCGATCGTCGAGGACAGCACAGCATCAGGATCAACGATCGTTGGCGTGTCTGCTTCGTTTGGCATAACGGTGACGCCCATGGCGTCGAGATCGTCGACTATCATTGAGGCCTTTGAGAGCGAGTCGGTCATGCGCATAAGGACGCATCCAGGCGAAATCCTCCGCGAGGAGTACATGTTGCCGCGTGGCCTATCGGCCAACGCGCTGGCCATGGCGCTGCATGTGCCGGTGACGCGGATCAGCGAGATCATCAAGGAGCGACGCGGTGTCACCGCCGACACGGCAGCGCGCTTGGCGCGCTATTTCGGCACGAGCGCGCGCTTCTGGCTGAATCTGCAGACAGCCTACGAGCTCTCTCTTGTCGAGGCCAACAAGGCGCAAGAGCTCGCAAAGATCGAGCAGGGCGCGGTCTAGACGCTGCCGCCCATCCCGGTCTCTTCGACGAAGCGCTCGGTGGCGTCGTCGATGGCGCGGCCCTTGCGGCCTCTGGCGGCGTGGACGTCGAGCGCCTTGGGATCGGCTTTCTCGACCGGGGCGGGCGGCAGGATCGCGGCCCGTCTGCCTCATACCAGTCTGCGATGAGTGAAACTCATCACAGGCTGTACGGCGTTCAGGCGCCACGCGGGCTCTTCCTCGCTTCGCTGCGGGCGCGCGGTCGCGCTTGCCAAAGCCCGGTGAGTCGAGCTCATTGAGCTTCGGTATCAGGCTCGTTGAGCTTCCGTTTCTTGTCCGACGCCCTGTGCCGCCCTGCGCCCTTTCCGGCAGCTCTGCCGCGCCCGGCCCGGCGGGCCACCTCCAGCGGCCGGGCGTTCGCCGCTAAAGCCAGAGAAACATTGACGTTCACCGATTGAACGTGATAGGTCAGGCGGCCTCAATCGGGAGGGTCCGGGGGCCCATGGCGGCGACGGCATCGCAGGACACGGCGGCACGGCAGCGCGACGGCGAGGGCGCCCGCGGCGACGACATGGCCATCGTCCTGGGCCTGCTGACCGCCGTCGAACAAAACCGGAACATAACCCAGCGCAGCCTGGCCCAGGAGCTGAACATCGCCCTCGGGCTGGTCAACGCCTACATCAAGCGGCTGATCCGCAAGGGACATCTCAAGGTCTCGAGCGCCCCGCTGAACCGCTATTCCTACTACCTGACGCCCAAGGGCTTCGCCGAGAAGGCCCGTCTGACCACCGAGTACCTCTCCTTCTCGCTGACCTTCTTCCGCCAGGCGCGGCGCGAGTGCACCGCCCTGCTCGACGGCTGCGCCCGGGTCGGCTGGCGCCGGGTGGCGCTGGCCGGGGTCGGGGAGCTGGCCGAGATCGCCACGCTCTGCACCGGCGAGCGGGTCGAGATCACCGCGGTGATCGACCCGGGCTTCGCCGGCGAGACCTTCGCCGGGATGCCGGTGGTCGACAGCGTGGCGCGGGCCGGGGCGGTCGACGCGGTGCTGGTCACCGAGCTCAAGCATCCCCAGGCGACCTTCGATGCCCTGATCCTGGAGCTTGAGGAATCCCGCGTCTTGGCGCCGCGGCTGCTGCGGATCGTCTCGACGCCCGAGGCCGAGCCTGAGGTCGGGCCCGGCGCCGACGCGGCCGACGAGATCGACGAGGCCGGCGAGACCGACGGGGCCGGCCCGGGGGAGAGTGCTTGATGGCCTGGTACGCTGTCCACACCCACGCCGGCGCCGAGTCCAAGGCCGTCTGGCACCTGGAAAACCAGGGCTTTTCCGTCTACCTGCCGCGCTACCTGCGGCGCCGGCGCCACGCCCGCAAGGTCGACTGGGTGCCCACGCCGCTGTTCCCGCGCTACCTCTTCGTCTTCATGGACGTCGCCAAGCAGCGCTGGCAGGCGATCCAGTCGACGGTCGGCATCCGCTACCTGATCTGCAACGACAAGGGGCCGGCCGAGGTGCCCGGGCAGATCATCGAGGAGCTGCGCGGGCGCGAGGACCCCAGCGGCCTGGTCGACATGGCGCAGCAGAGCCGCTTCGAGGCCGGCGAGAAGGTCCAGGTCATCGACGGCCCGCTGCTCGACCAGATCGGCATCTTCCAGTGCCGCAGCGACGGCGAGCGCGCCGTGGTGCTGCTGCGCCTGCTCGGCCGCGACCTCAGCGTCACGCTGCCGGGCGCGGCCCTCTGCCGCGCGAGCTGACGGGGGCGCCGGAAGCGATTTTCGAGACCAGCCCGGTCGGGCGGCGGCAGGCCGCCCCGGGGAACAGATTCACGCGGTGAACAAGGTGCACCGGTCGCCGCGTTGCGAAGCCAAGAGGGTGCGCGAGCCAACCGATCCACGGGAAACGACGATCGGCGGAAGAACAGCGGCGCGAGTGTCTTTGCCCGGGCGAGGCCAGCTTCACCCGGACTGCGGTAGCTTTGTGCCGAGCGGAAGGCGGGCGTCGCCCGCGCTCGGCCGAGTCCGCCGCGCCCTGCGACAGGGCGGCCGGGCGGTCCTGCAGCGCATCCGGCCGCTGACTCTCCTCGGAGTCCATCCCGTCAATTTCGTGAGACTGGGTGAAAGCTGCGCGTTCTTGGCTTCCCTTATCGAGAAAATGGGCTGCGACTTCCGGAATAGGATCGGCCAGCCGGCAGGGCCGCTGCGGCTCGACGAATACCTGCTTAGCCCAAGAAACCGAGGACAGGCGACATTTCCAAACTGGCAAGCGCTTTGGCGACCTGGCGAGACCGTGGACCGGCGGCTTTGACCGGCGCGGTTTGCAGCCTGGCCTACGGCAATTTGGAGCGACAGCTCCTCGGCCGCCGCTACGTGGTGCGCCGGGTGCACGACTACCGCATGTGGCTCGACCTCGAAGACCGGGGCATCTCCCGCAGCCTGCTCCTCTTCGGCAAGCGGGAGATGGACCACAAGGCCATGCTGGAGCGGGTGCTTCGGCCCGGCATGAGCGTTTTCGATATCGGCGCCAACATCGGCTACTACGTCCTGCTCGAGCTCGGGTTGATCGGCGAGAGCGGGCGCCTGCTGGCGATCGAGCCGTCGCCGGCCAACATCGAGCTGCTCGGCCGCAACCTGGCGCTGAACGCTGTCGGCGATCGGGTTACGGTGATGGAAGGCGCGGTCTCCGACCAGACCGGCAGCCGCAGTATCCATCTCTCCGAGCAGTCCAACCTCAATACCTTCCACCCGGACGGCGGCGCCGCGCTGCATCTCTCCGGCGAGACCATCGAGGTGATGACCTACAGCCTGCCGGACCTGGCGGCGCGCCACGGTGCCCCGGACCTGGTGCGCATGGACGTCGAGGGCCACGAGGTCGAGGTGATGGGCGGCATGCTCGACGCCCTTCGGGCCGGCGAGATGGCGCCGATGATCATCTTCGAGGTCCATCGCTCGCGCTATGCGGCGAGCCACGACATGGAGGCGGTCCTGCGCGCCTTTTTCGGCTGCGGCTATCGGGTGCCGCTCCTGGCCTCCTCCTGGCAGGGCGGCACGGGACTGATCGAGTCTCGCGGCTATCGGGGCTCGCCGCCGATTCCGACCGACGGCGTCAAGCGCGTCGTCTTCGAGGACATCGCTGCCGAGGATGCCATCGACTTCATCTGCCACGTCGGCGGCGCGCGCACCGTGCTGCTGGCGAGGCAAGACGCCGCCGAGCTCGGCCGGCCGGCGGAGAGCTCCATCCAGTGACGGCGCGACCCGGTTCCCCCCAGTCGGGCGAGGGACTCCAGCTCGACGGTGCCGCCATCCTGGTGACCGGCGGCACGGGCTCCTTCGGCAAGCTCTTCGTCAAGACGGTGCTGGAGCGCTACGATCCGGCGCGCCTGATCGTGTTCTCGCGCGACGAGTTCAAGCAGTACGAGATGGCCGCGACGATCCCGGAGGCGGCCCGCGACAAGGTGCGCTTCTTCATCGGCGACGTGCGCGACCGGGACCGCCTCTGCATGGCCTTGCGCGGCGTCGACTACGTGGTGCACGCCGCGGCCCTCAAGCACGTGCCGACGGCCGAGTACAACCCCTTCGAGTGCGTGCACACCAACATCATCGGCGCGGAGAACGTCGCCAACGCGGCGATCCAGACGGGCGTCAAGCGGGTCGTCGCGCTCTCGACCGACAAGGCCGTCTCGCCGATCAACCTCTACGGCGCCAGCAAGCTCGCGTCGGACAAGATCTTCGTGGCGGCCAACAACCTTGCCGGCGGCGACGGCTGCCGCTTCTCGGTGGTGCGCTACGGCAACGTGGTGGGCTCGCGCGGCAGCGTGCTGCCGCTGTTCCAGCGCCTGCTGGCCGAAGGCAAGACCAGCCTGCCGATCACCGACGAGCGCATGACCCGCTTCTGGATCACCCTGCAGCAGGGCGTCGCCTTCACCCTGTCCTGCATGGGCAGCATGCGCGGCGGCGAGATCTACGTGCCGAAGATCCCCTCCATGAAGGTCGTCGACCTGGCGCGCGCCCTGGCGCCGGAGGCCGAGCACCACGTCATCGGCATCCGCCCGGGCGAGAAGCTGCACGAGGTCATGATCACCCGCGACGATGCGCGCTGCGCCTACGACCTCGGCGACCGCTACAGCATCGAGCCGGCTTCCCATCAGTGGGACACCAACCGGCAAGCGCTGGCGAACGGGGCGGAGCCGCTGCCCGAGGGCTTCGAGTACAACAGCAACGACAACGACGACTGGCTGGATGCCGACGGGCTGCAGGCCATGCTGCGCGACGGCGCCGAGGCCATGGACGGCCAGATCCCCTGGCCCCATTCGAAATGAGACCGCGTTCGACGTGAGGTCATGAGCCGACCTCCGATTCTGCTGACCGGCGCGACGGGTCTGCTGGGCCGGCGCCTGCAGCCCGCGCTCGAGGCGCTGGGCGACTGCCACGGCCTCGGCTTCAGCACGGCGCCCGCCAAGGGCTTCCGGGTCGACCTGACGGATCGCGCCGCGACGTCGAGCCTGCTGGACGAGCTCCGGCCGGTGATCGTGGTGCACGCGGCGGCCTTGACCGACGTCGACCTCTGCGAGCGCGACCCGGCCGCCGCTCACCGGCTCAACGTCGAAGCCACGCGCCACCTGGTCGACTGGGCCCGGGCGGCAGGCAACGACCTGCGCCTGGTCTACATCTCGACCGACCAGGTCTACGACTCGCCCGGCGACAGCCCGGAAGAGGCGGTCGATCCGGTCAACGTCTATGCCCTGTCCAAGCTCTGGGCGGAGGACCTGGTCCGGCGGCTGCCGCGCGGCCTGGTCCTGCGCACCAACTTCTTCGGCTTCGGCGACGCGCGGCACCGGACCTTCGTCGACTGGGTGGTCGAGAGCTGCCGGGCAGGCCGGGAGATCACCCTGTTCCAGGATGTCTACTTCAACCCGCTGCACGTCGAGGAGGCGGCCTTCCTGATCGCCCGCCTGGCGCTCGGCGAGGGCGTCGGCACCTACAACCTCGGCGCCTCGGGCGGCGGGCTCTCCAAGGGCCGTTTCATCCGCCTGATGGCCGAGCATCTCGGCCTGCCGAGCGACGGTTTCCGCGACGGCAGCCTGGCGGACGTCGGCCTCGACGCGCGCCGGCCTCATGACATGCGGATGGCCGTGGGTGCGGTCGAAGCGCTGCTGCAGGAAGGCATGCCCGACCTGGTCGAGTCCATCGGGCGGCTGACGCTTGACCGGCGACAGGACTTGGCGAGCTGACCATGAGCGAGCGCCTGCTCGTGGTCGCGGCGCACCCGGACGACGAGGTCCTGGGCTGCGGCGGCGCCATCGCCGCGGCGCGGGATGCCGGCCAGGCGGTGCGGGTGATCTTCCTCGCCGAGGGGATCACCGCGCGCTACCGGCCCGAGGACTTCGACAAGCCCGCGGTCAAGGCCGAGGTCCAGGCGCGCAACGACAATGCCTTCAAGGCGCTCGGGTTGCTGGGCGTCGAGGCGTCGGAAGTCTTCGTCAACCAGCGCTACTGCTGCCGGCTCGACCAGGTGCCGCAGATCGACCTGGTCAAGGAGATCGAAGGCCATATCCGCGACTTCCGGCCGAGCCGCTTGATGACTCACTGGTCCGAGGACACCAACGTCGATCACCGAGTCGCCCACCGGGCCGTGCTGGCGGCGACCCGGCCGATCGGCATCGGTTTCCTCAAGCGCATGCTCGCCTTCGAGGTGCTGTCGAGCAGCGAGTGGAACACCACCGCGGCCTTTCCGGCCAATGCCTTCCTCGACATCACGGCGCAGATCGAGCGCAAGCTGCAGGCCATGGCCGCCTATGGCGACGAGATGCGCGAGGCGCCGCACCCGCGCTCGGCCGAGGTGATCCGCGGCCTGGCGAGCTTCCGGGGCGCGCAGGCCGGCGTCCGCTATGCCGAGGGCTTCAGCTTGATCCGCAGTCTCGAGGCATGAGCGGCGATGGCGCGGGCCCGATCGTCATCCGCTGCGACGCCGGCCGCGAGGACGGCCTCGGCCATCTGTCGCGCTGCCTGGCCCTCGCCGATTGGCTGGCGGACGCGCAGGGCAGGGGGCCGCTCTTCGTGACTCATGCACCGGACGGGCTGGCCGTGGGCTTCATCGAGAGCCGGGGCCACGCCGTCGCGCTCTCGCCGGCACTGGCGGGGGGCGAGGAGGACCTGGCTTTTCTGGGGGACCACCTGGGCCGCGCGGAGGGTCGGTCGCTGCTGCTGCTCGACAGCCGGCGGCTCGACGGCGCCTACGTCGAGCGCTGCCGCGCCCGGGCGGCCGTCGCCTGCCTGGACGACGAGGAGCTGCGCGACCTGCCCTGCGACCTGCTGGTCAACGGCCATGTCTGGGTGACCGAGGAGAGCTATCCCGCCCGCGCCGGCCGCCGCGTCTTGGCCGGCGCCGACTACAACCTGATTCCGCCGGCCTACTTCGCCGACGGGCGCGCCGCGGCCGAGCCGGGCGCGCCGCTGCGGGTCCTGGTCACGCTCGGCGGCGAAGATCCGCACAATCACACGGCCTGGGTGGTCGAGCAGCTCGGCGACCTCTTGGCCGCGCAAAGCGTGACCCTGGTGATCGGCCCGGCCCATCCGGCGCCGGCCACGACCAAGCACATGGCCTGGGCGACCTGGCCGCAGGGGCGGGTCGTCGAAAGCCCGCCGGGCCTCGCGACCCTGATCGCCGAGGCCGACCTGGCGATCACCGCTGGCGGCACAACCTGCTACGAGCTGGCGGCGGCCCGCGTGCCGCAGCTAGCCATCATCGTCGAGGAGCACCAGCGCGCCTTGGTCGAGTCTCTGGAGCGCCACGGCTGCCTGCTCGGCCTCGGCAGCTACGCCGAGCTGCCGCGCGAGCGGGCGCGAGAGACGCTGGCGGATATCCTGCAGTCGGCCGAGCGGCGGCGGGCAATGGCCGAGGCGGCCGCGACGCTGTTCAAGGACTCCGGCCTGCCGCGCGTCGGCGCGGCGCTGCTCGGGCTGCGCGAGGCGCCATGACCGGCCGCCCCCCGGTCCGCTTTCTGATGCAGGCGCGCGTCTCCTCGACGCGCCTGCCCGGCAAGGCGCTGCTGCCCGTCGCCGGCCTGCCGGCGGTGGTGCTGGCGGCCCGGCGGGCGGCGCGTGCGGGCGCCGACCTGGTCGTCGCCACCTCGGCGGAAGCGAGCGACGACGGCTTGGCGCAGGTCCTATCGGCCGCCGGCCTGCGGGTTCATCGCGGACCGCTGGACGACGTCCTGGCGCGCTTCGTCGGGGCCAGCGCGGACCTGCCGGACGAGGCCGTCATCGTCCGCCTGACCGCGGACAACCTCTTTCCCGATGCCGGCTTCATCGAGGGCATCGTCGCGGCCCTGATCGACAGCGGCCTCGACTACGTCGGCACCTCCTCGCCGAGCGACGGCCTGCCCTACGGCCTGAGCGCCGAGGCCTTTCGGCTGTCGGCCCTGCGCGAGGCCGCCGAGCAGGCCGTCGAGACCCTGGACCGCAGCGACGTCACGCCCTGGATCGTCCGCAATCAGCCCGGCCGCATCTACGACGACCTGGCCGAGCGCGTCGGCCAGCCCCACCTGCGCTGCACCATCGACACGATCGACGACTATCAGCGCGTCTGGCGGGTCTTCGAGGGCCTGGCGGACCCCGTGGCGGCGCCTCACCAGGCGCTCTGCGCGCGCCTGGCCGCCTTGCCGGACGCGCCGCGCTTCAGGGTGCCGCACAAGATGGTCGGCGAGGCGCCGCATGGCACCCTGGTGCTCGGCACGGCGCAGCTCGGCCAGGACTACGGCCTGGCCAACCGCAGCGGCTGCCCCGCGCAGGAGGACGCCGTGGCCATGCTGCGCCGCGCCATCGAGCACGGTGTCACCCATATCGACAGCGCCGGCTTCTACGGCGACGCGGAGCGGCGGATCGGCCTGGCCCTGGCGCAGGGCTGGCACAGCCGGGCCAGCGTCGTCACCAAGATCAGCGTGCCGAAGGGTCTCGGCGGCGGCGAGCAGCGCGCCCTGGTCGACGCCCAGGTCTTCGGCTCCTGCCGGGCACTCGGCCTGGAGACCCTGGACACGGTGCTGCTGCACGAGGCCTGGCCGCTGTCCGATCCCGCGCGGCCCTACCTAGGCCGCCTGATCGAGCTGCGCGACGAGGGCGTGCTGCGGCGGGTCGGCCTGTCGGTCGAGCAGCCGCAAGACCTGGCCCTGGCGCTGGAGACCGAGGAACTGGAGCACCTGCAGATCCCCTGCAACCTGCTCGACCACCGCTGGGCGGAGAGCGGCCTGCTCGGGCGACTCGCCGCGCGCGGCGATCTGCTGGTGCACGGCCGCAGCGCCTTCCTGCAGGGCCTGCTGGTCGCCGAAGACGAGGCGCCGTGGCGGCGCATCGGCGCGCCCCTCGAGATCAAGGCGGCGCTGCAAGGGCTGGTCGACGATCTCGATCGCGAGAGTCTCGCCGACCTCTGCCTCGCCTTCATGCGGGCGCAGGGCTGGCTCGACGGCATCGTCGTCGGCGCCGAGACGCCGGCCCAGCTCGAGGCCAACTTGCGGCTCTTCACCGAGCCGGCCTTGACGCCCGACGACTGCGAGACGGTCCGGCGGCGCCTGCCGCGGGCGCCGGACTGGCTGCTCGATCCCGGGCAATGGCGCGGGCCGCGCGCCGTGGCGGAGATCTGATGCCGGGCCTGGAAAAGCTCGTCGCCAAGCCGACCGGCGCGCTCTTCGACCTGACCGAGCGCGTCGCGCTGGTCACCGGCGCCGCCGGCCACCTCGGCCGCCAGATGGCCCGTGCGCTGGCCGAGACCGGCGCCCATGTCGTGCTCAACGGCCGCACGGCCCCGGCGCTCGACGGTCTCGCCGAGGCCATGGCGGCGGACGGCCTGAGCGCCGAGACGCTCTGCTTCGACGTCAGCGACGCCGCCGCCTACGGCACGGCCGTCGAGCGCATCGCCGAGACCCACGGCCGGCTCGACGTCCTGGTCAACAACGCCTACGGCGGCGCGGACGGCAGCCTGGAGCAGGCGGCGCCGGAGTCCTTCGCCGAGGCCATGACGGTCGCGGTGACGGCGGCCTTCAACGGCATTACATCGGGCCGCCGCCTGCTGGAGGCTGCCGTGGCCCGTGCAGGTCAGGCCTCGGTGGTCAACGTCGGCTCGATCTACGGCCGGGTCAGCCCGCACCACGGCATCTACCCCGATGCCGAGAGCGCCAATCCGCCGGCCTATGGCGCGGCCAAGGCGGCCCTGGCGCAGTTCGGCCGCTACGCGGCCTGCGAGCTGGCGCCGGCGGGCATCCGGGTCAACACGCTGGTGCCGGGGGCCGCGCCGCCGGCCGCCGTCACCGACGCGGCGCCCGACTTCCACCGGGCGCTCTGCCGCAACATCCCGCTCGGCCGCACGGCGCGGGCCGAGGAGATGCGCGGCGCCATCGTGTTTCTCGCCTCCGACGCCTCGAGCTACATGACCGGCGCCGAGCTGGTCGTCGATGGCGGCTGGACGGCCTGGTAGGACTGCAGCCATGAGCAAGACGATCCGCATCGGCGAGCGCCTGGTCGGCGAGGGCCAGCCGGCCTTCATCATCGCCGAGGCCGGCGCCAACCATAACGGCGACCTTTCCACCGCCAAGGACATGGTCCGCGCCGCCCGCGAGATCGGCTGCGACTCGATCAAGTTCCAAACCTTCTCGGCCGAGGAGTTCTGCGCCGACAAGTCGAAGACCTTCACCTACCGCAGCCAGGGCAAGGAGGTGACGGAAAGCGAATTCGAGATGTTCAAGCGCTTCGAGCTCAGCCGCGAGGAGTGGGCCGAGCTGATGGCCTTCTGCGAAGCCGAGGGCATCCTCTTCTTCACCACGGTGCAGGACCCGGTGAACCTGGAGATGATGCTCGAGCTGGGCCTGAAGTGCATCAAGGTCGGCTCCGACGACTTCGACCACCTGGTGAACTTGAAGCGCTACGCCGAGACCGGCCTGCCGCTGATCATCTCCAAGGGCATGGCGGATCTCGGCGAGGTCGACCGGGTGATCCGCGCGCTGACGCCGCTGACCGACCGGCTCGCGGTGCTGCACTGCGTCTCGCTCTACCCGACCGACCCGGCGCGCCTGAACATCCAGCAGGTGCCGACCCTGGCGGGGCTCTATCCCGATATCGTCTGGGGCTTCTCGGACCACAGCCAGGGGCCGCTGGCCTCGACCCTGGCGGTCACGCTCGGCGCCAAGATCATCGAGAAGCACTTCACCCTGGACCACGACATGGCCGGCCCGGACCACTGGTTCTCCATGGACGTCGAGGAGATGGCGCAGCTCGTGCGCGACATCCGCTTCGCCGAGCAGGCGCTCGGCAGCGGCGAGGTCGCGCCCTCGCCCGGCGAGGAGGCCAGCCGCAAGATCATGCGCCGGCGCGTCGTGGCCAAGGCCGACCTGCCGGCCGGCGCCCTGCTGGACGAGCAGAGCGTCGCCTTCAAGCGCGCCGACAACGGCAGCTTCGTCACCCATTGGGAGCTGATCCGCGGCCAGCGGCTGCGCACCGCCAAGGCCCGCAACCAGGGCATCGAGCTGGCCGACATCGCCTTCGAGGCCGGCGCGTAGGCTCGAATGTCGCTACCGCTCCTGCAGCCGGCGCCGCCGACTCATGCGGGCCCGGTCTTCGATCGCTTGTTTGGCCTCCGCCATGTCAAGGAAGCGATCGAGAAGCGGGTGGAGAACGGCGCGCCGCCGGTCGGAACGATCCGATCCGTGGACACGGCCTACCTGATCCCGGACCACGAGTACCTCCTCTACCTGGAAGTCTTGAGTCTCTTGCCGCGTTCCAGCCTGATCTTCTACGCCTGTGCGCTGCGCTCGAAGTTCTGCGCGAGCCTGGGCTCCGCCAGATCTTGCTTCTTTCGAACGCGGCGCTTTCGCTTGCTCTATTTCTCGGTTCTAAAGCACGGGCTGCAATGCGACGAGCAGGACGTGCTCTCGATTCCCTGGATCTTCGCCGCGGGCCAGAGCGTTCACCGGGTCCACGCCCGTCACCGCGCCTGCATGGCGCGCTTTCTCGGCGTCGGGTCGTTGCCGACCCTGGTCATCACGCCGCAGGATCTGCGCGCCGAAGAGGGCCTGTCGGACGAGGAGCGCGCCTTGCTCGACGGCCTGCCGGAGCCGGACTTGGATCTGAGCAGAAGGCCGGCGGGCCTGCCGAACTGGCTGGTGCCTGGGGCGGACAACTCCGGTGCGGCGCCGGCCTGATGGGCGACCTCTCTGCCGCCTTGTCGGGGCGGGCCGGCGCCGTCGTCGTGGCCTACGGGCCGTCGATCGCGATCGTCGCGATCTGGTTCCTGGCCAAGGCGCTCGCGGGTTTCGTCCGACAGCGCCGGCCGGCCATCGGCGAGGACGCCTTCCATTGGGGCTTGCCGCTGCTCCTGTCGTCGCTGGCCCTGGCGGTTTGGCAGCTCGCCGGCAGGTCCGGCGAGATGGACGGGTCGGATTGGCGGCTCGCCGGCCTGTTCCTGTTCTGCTGGCTGGTCTGCTTCGCCTGGGTCTTCGGATGGCACCGCAGCTATCGGCGCCAATCGGACCGGGACCTCGCCGAGGCCATGAAGACTCGGGAGAGGCGCGCCGCGACGCTGATTGCGATCGTCTCCGGTGTCTGGGAGCCCGGGCCGGAGCCGGCGGAGGTCTCCGCGCAAGAGGCGCCGCGGCGGATCGCGGTGGCCCGGCGTGAGCGGCGGTTCCGGCTCACCGCGCTGGCCGGCGGCTTCGGTGCCCTCAGCGTGATGCTCTACGACGCCTTGGTCGCAAGGACCGTTATCCAGGTATTCGACGGCTGAGATGGATCGAGACGTTCAGGCCATGGTGGCATCGGGCTGCGTCTATCTCTCGATGCTTGGCATGGGGGCCATCCTGTTCGGCTACGTGGTGCCGGGCCTGGTGCTGGTCGTGCTGGGCGGCGGTCTCTACCTTTCCGGCAAGGCCAGGGCGATGATCGCTTTCCTGATCTATGGCGCTTTGCACCATCTCAGGTGACCGCGGGCTGCTCCTTCTTGTCGCAAGCAGATGGCCCGAGCGATCCTGGCGGGACGGTCCGATCCTTGATCGTCAGCATCCATCAGCCGGCCTACCTGCCGTGGCTCGGCTACTTCGACAAGATCCGCCGGGCCGACACCTTCGTCTTTCTCGACACGGTGCAGTTCCAGAAGCAGAGCTTCCAGAACCGCAACAAGATCCGCACCGCCGAGGGCTGGACCTGGCTCACCGTGCCGGTCGAGACCAAGGGGCGGCTCTACGACACGCCGCTGCACGACCTGCCGATCAACAACCGCGTCAACTGGCGCCGCAAGCACCGGGCGGCGATCGCCCAGCACTACGCCAAGGCGCCGCAGTTCGAGGCGGTCATGGCCCTGCTCGACGGCTTCTACGACAGGGACTGGGACCGGCTGTCGGCGCTCTGCTACGAGATGCTGCTGGCCTTCAACCGCCGGCTCGGCATCGAGACGACGATCGTCAAGGCCTCGAGCCTGTCGGGCGTCGAGGGCGAGAAGAGCGCGCTGATCCTCGATCTCTGCCGCCATTTCGGCGCCGGCCGCTACATCGCCGGCACCCTGGGCCGCAACTATCTCGACGAGGCCGCCTTTGAATCGGCCGGCATCGAGATCGCCTATCAGGACTACGACCACCCGACCTACGGCCAGCTCTACCCGGGCTTCGAGCCCGCCATGGCCGTGGTCGACCTGCTGATGAACGAAGCGAACCCCAGCGAGATCCTGTTCGGAGAGACGGCATGACGACGCCAAGCCCAAGCGCGGCCCTGGATGCGACCGCGCCCAAGACACGCGCGCTGAGCGAGGCCGAGGTCGAGCGGGCCATTGCCGACCTGCGCAACCTCGGCTACGCGAAGATCGAGGGCTTCCTCTCCGCCGAGGCCCTGGCCGAGCAGAAGGCGGCGCTGGCCCGGCAGGTCGAGGCGCACCGCGGCGCCAGCTATCCCGGCTACAGCGAGCTGCGGCCGGAGGACGAGCAGGTCTTCAACCTGCAGAACAAGGACAAGCTCTTCCTCGAGCCCCTGAGCAACGCCGGCCTCGAGCGCGTCCTGATGGCCTTCCTCAACGATCCCTACTATCCGGCCCTGCCGGCCGACGCGCCGAACTACATCCTCGGCGAGTACATCGCGCGGGCCAGCGGCACGCCCTTGAAGCTGCACATCGACGCCTGGATGCCGGCGCCGGGGCCGCAGACCTGGATGATGCAGCTCGCCATCGCGCTGGACGACCGGGGAGCGGAGAACGGCTGCACGCTCCTGGTGCCGGGCTCCCACCTCTCCGGGCGCTATAGCGAGCGCGACTATGCCGGCCCGAGCCAGGTGCCCATGGCCGCCGGCGACGCCGCGCTCTGGGACAGCCGCCTGTGGCACGGCGCGCTGCCGAACCGCAGCGGCCGCCAGGCCTGGAGCCTGATCGCGACCCTGCAGCGCTGGTGGGTCAAGCCGCGCTTCGATATCACGGGCGGCCTGCCGGCGGCGATCTTCGAGGCGCTGAGCGAGCGGCAGAAGGCCCTGCTCGGCTTCTGCAGCCAGCCGCCGCGCGACGAGTTCGCCGGCACCAACGCGAAGCAAGGATACGACGCGATCCCCGAGAAACCGGGGCGTTAACGCGGTGACGTTGCCTTTCCGAAGGCATTGCCGTTAGGCTTGGGAGTGAGAAGGGAAGGACCATGGCCGGCACCAAGAGCGGTGATTTCAAAGAGCTGATCTCGCCCTTCCTGCGGGCGAAGATCGCCGAGGCCGAGGAGACCTGGGGCCAGGACAGCCCCCAGCTCCGCGCGCTCGTGCGGCAGTACGTCAAGGACCCGCTGGAGAACCTGGTGCGGCCGATCGAGCGGCGGCGGCACTACGAGAGCGAAGTCACCATCGAATACGAGGGCCGTCCGGTGATCGGCGTGGAGCGGCTCTATCGCCGGACCATCCTGATCGAGCCGACCACGGTCTGTGCCGCTCACTGCCGCTGGTGCCTGCGCGGCCAGTATCCCGTGCAGACCATGACCCGCGACGACATCACCCATGCCGCGCGCTACGCCGGCTCCGAGGCGCTGCGCGCGGACATTCACGAGGTGCTGATCACCGGCGGCGATCCGCTGATGTCCCTGCCGCTGCTGCGCTACACCCTGGAGCAGCTCCAGGAGCACGCGCCCAACGTTCGGATCGTGCGCATCGGCAGCCGCGTGCCCTTCCAGGACCCGGACCGCATCAACGACGCCATGCTGGAGATGTTCGCCGGCTTCCGGCCCGGCTTCCGCTTCGAGATCGGCGTCAACGTCAACCACCCGATCGAGTTCTGGCCCGAGACGGTGGCGGCGATCGAGCGCCTTCAGGCGATCGGCGTGCGCTTCTACAACCAGCATCCGCTGCTCAAGGGCGTGAACGACGACCTGGAGACCCTGATCGAGCACTACGGCCTGCTGCGCGACTACGATATCGAGGCGCACTACCTGTTCCACGCCATCCCGATGCGCGGCATGAGCCACCACCGCACCTCGGTCGACCGGGGCCTCGAGCTGGCCACGGCGCTGAGCAGCTGCGGCGAGTTCTCCGGCCGCGCCAAGCCGCGCTACGCGGTGCTGAGCGACATCGGCAAGATCGTGCTCTACCACGACTCCATTGTCGAGCGGCGGCCGGCGGAGCAGAGCCTGCTGCTGCGCTCCGGCTTCAACTACGACGACCGCATGAAGTGGAACCCGAGCTGGAAGAAGCCGGAGTCGGTGGTCGTCTTGAACGACGGCAGCATGCTGACCTGGTACCTCGACGGCACCGACGAGACCGTCGAAGAGCTGGCCGCCGCCCACGCCTCCTGATCCTCTGCGGCCTCTCCGGAGGCCGGCCGCAATCGATAGACATGGCAAGCGAGCAATACACCGAAGCGCAGCTTCGCGCGGCTCTGCGGCGGGTCGGCATCGAGTCCGGCGCGACCGTCGTGCTGCATTCCTCGCTGTTCCATCTCGGCAAGCTGGCGGGCGCGGCCCTGGCCGACAACGCGGCGCGGGTCGTGGCGATCCTGTGCGACCACCTCGGCCCCGACGGCACGCTCGCGGCACCGGCCTCGAACTGGGACTACGGCCGCAAGCGCCAGCCTTTCGACCTGCGCCGCTCGCCGGTCACCAAGGATCTCGGCGTCGTCAGCCAGTACCTGGCCGCGCTGCCGGAGAGCCGGCGCTCGCCCAACCCGATCTTCTCGGTCGCGGCCGTCGGCGCCCGGGCCGAGGTCATCTGCGACGGCGGCACCGGCAGCGCCATGGGCCCGGACTCGGCCTGGGACCGGCTCTGCCGGCTCGGCGCCGAGAACCTCTTCCTCGGCTGCGACCTGACCTATCTCTCCTTCGTGCGCTACATCGAGCACCACTGCGGCGTGCCCTACATCTACAACAAGCTGTTCGACGTGCCGGTGCTCGACGACGGCAAGGCGCTGGACCTGACCATCGTCACGCCCCTGCGCTACGCCCATTGCACGGGCGAGCACGACATCTCGCGCTTCGAGCGGCGCCTGCGCGCGCAGGGCGTCTTGCGCGAGGCTCGGCTCGGCGGCGGACCGGTCATGGCCGTGTCCATGGCCGATTGCCTGCAGGAGGGCATCGCGGCCTTGAAGGAGGACATCCACTATTTCCTTTCCGGGCCGCCGGCCTACCTGGCCGACCAGGTGCCGCTGGCATAGGCAGCGAGATCGAATGACCCAGGTCTATCAGCAGGACTTCTTCGAGCGCAGCGCCGAGGCGCGGCCCGACGCGGTGGCGGTCGACGACCACGGCGCGACCCTGAGCTATGGCGCGCTGGAGGCCCGGGCCAACCGCCTGGGCCATCTGCTGCGCGACCTCGGCAGCGGCCCGAACCAGCGGGTCTGCGTCTTCACGGGCAAGAACGCCAACATGTACGCGGCGGTGCTCGGCACCCTGAAGAGCGGCGGCTGCTGGGTGCCGCTGAGCGAGGCCTATCCGCAGGACCGCCTGAAGTTCCTGCTCGAGGTGCTGGCGCCCAAGGCGCTCGTGGTCGAGGCGGGCACGCTCGAAGCCGCCAAGGCCGCGCGCGACGCGCTCGGCGCCGACATCCCCCTGCTGCTGCTCGGCGAGGACGGCCAGGGCGGCGCGGGCGCGGATCTCGGCGAGGCCGAGGTGGCCCGCCAGAGCGACAGCCGGCCGGCGCGCGCGGACTGCAGTCCCGACGACCTGGCCTACATCATCTTCACCTCGGGCTCGACCGGCACGCCCAAGGGCGTCATGGTCCTGCACCGCAACACGGCGCAGTTCCTGGCGCTCTGTCCCGATCTCTTCGACATCGAGCCGGGCGCGCGTTTCGCCCACTTCTCCGACCTGACCTTCGACCCCTCGGTCTTCGACCTGTTCCATTGCTGGGCGAGGGGCGGCGCACTGGTGCCCTTCAACCGCCGGCAATACCGGATCAATCCCGGCCTGTTCATCCGCGAGCAGCAGGTCAACGTGCTGTTCACCGTGCCCAGCGTCATCGCCAGCCTCGCGGACAGCGGCCAGCTCGGCGATCCGGCGCTGGCCGGTCTGCGCCACCTGCTGCTGACCGGCGAGGCCCTGCCGCCGCGCCTGCTCCGCCTCTGGTACGACGCCTATCCGGAAAGCCGCATCTACAACATGTACGGCACCACCGAGACCGCCATCATCTCGCACTGCCACCGCATCCCGAGCGACTACGACCCGGCGACGCCGGTGCCGCTCGGCCGGCCGCTGCCCGGCACGCGGATCATGCTGCTGGACGGCGAGCGGCCCGTCGCCACGGGCGAGATCGGCGAGAGCGTGGTCTACGGCTCACAGCTCTCGCCCGGCTACTGGGCCAATGCCTTCCAGACCGACGCTGCCTTCGTCGCCAACCCGCTCGAGCCGAGCCTGCCGCAGAAGGTCTACCGGACCGGCGACCTGCTGCGCGAGGGCGATGACGGCCTGCACTACTACGTCGGCCGCGCCGACAGCCAGCTCAAGGTGCGCGGCCACAGGGTCGAGCTGGGCGAGATCGAGAACGCCCTGATGCAGCTCGACGGGGTCCGCGACGCCGCGGTCGCCGCGGTCAGCCTCTCCGGCGGCGGCTACGACAACCGCCTGGTCGCCTTCGTGCGCGGCGACTTCGGCGGCGAGACCGACGCCTTGAACCGTCACCTGTCCGACCGCCTACCGAGCTACATGGTGCCCTCGCGGATCGTTCCCGTGCTCGAGGACATGCCGCGCAGCCCGAACGGCAAGATCGATCGCCAGGCCTTGCAGCGCCTGGCCGCGGACGCTTTGGCAGGACAACGGGCATGACCGTCAGCGACGACCTGACCGCGCGGGTGCGCGCGGTGATCGCCGAGACCTTCGAGCGGGACCCGGCGAGCCTGCCGGCCGAGCCCGACGTCGAGACCATCGAGCAATGGGACTCGCTCGGCCACATGCAGCTCATCGAGGCGCTCGAAGCAGCCTTCGAGATCGAGGTCGCCCATGGCGATTCGGTCAACCTGCTGAGCCAATCCGCCATCGTCGCGCATCTGCAAGGCCGGTTGGGGAGCTGACCTTGCCCCTGGGTGAATCGGCAGGGCTGGCCCGCTCGTCGATGGTCTGCCTCGACCCGGCGCGCATGGCCATCGGCGCCGAGGGTCTGGCGCCCTTCTGGTGGCCGCTCGACCAAACGGAGCTGTTCCATTTCCGCGATGCCCTGCACGAGCGACTGGCGGCCTTGGCCCGGACGGCGGCAGAGCGCGACGGCCTGCTCTTGCGCTGCGTCATGCCGGGGCTGCTCTACCGGGCCATGGCGCTCTACGAGGCGGCGGCCGTCGTGGCGCACTCGGCGGTCCTCGACCTGCGCCTGGAGGTGCCGGCGCGCAGCCCGTCCCTGTCGCCCCTGCTTTGGAGCGAGTCGCCGGTCGACGACGCCCTCGACCCGCGCCGGGCCTTATTGCAGCCCTTTCGGACGGAGCCGCTGTGGCGCCGGGCCGCGCGGGTGCCCTACAGCCGGCTGGCGCCCGGGCCGATCCGGCGCCGGCAAGCCTTCGAGATCGACCCGAAGCGCGGCATCGTGACCCTGGCGCTCAACCCCTCCATCGAGCGCATGGCCGCCGCTTCCTCGGAGCCGGTGACCTACTGCCATCCGCGGGACTGGTTCCCGACGGCCGCGCCGGACGACGGTCCGGGCTGTGCCGAGGACCTGCAGGCGGCGGTGGCGGATGCGATCCGCGACGCGGCGGCGCGGGCCGGCGCCGTCCTGCCGGGCCCGGTGACGGACCACCTGCGACGCTACGTCGCGAGCGCCACCGCCTTGGCCCGGCACCACATCGATCGGCTGCTGGCGCGGCCGCGACGCCTACCGCGCCGGCTCTGGATGGTCTCCGGTGTCGCGTCTTGGGCGCGCCCCTTGATCTCGGCCGTGCAGCTCGACGGCGGCGAGGCCAGCGGCTTCGAGCACGGCACCGGCGAGAGCTGGGGCGCGACCTGCGGCGACACCCAGTTCGAGTTCGATATCCTGGACCGCTTCATCTGCTATACGCCCGAAACGGCGCGGCGCGGTGCCCTTCAGCAGGACGCCGGCTTCCGCGCCCGCGACGCGCGCTCTGTCCTGTCGCCTCTGCCGAGCGGCGGTCGAGGGCGTGCCGTGGCGGCCCGGACCGCCCTGCCGGCCAAGCCGCGGGTCATGGTCACCGCCAGCCTTTACCGCCAGGACCGCTACATGCGCTACAAGGCGGGGCTGGCCGATCCCGTCGCCGTCGACTGGCAGGCCCGGCTGTTCGGCAAGCTGCAAAGCTGGGGCTA